>CAWUTK010000214.1:0-7388 GCA_963924785.1 uncultured Opitutales bacterium | reverse complement strand
ATCTCGCCTTGGATCTCTCGCCATGTAAGTGGTGATGGGCATGTGGCAAGAAACACATTTCCCTCCCTCAGAACCAGCTGCATGATGAGAGTGCGCTATGGGATCAATTACGGTCGCTTCTTTTTGGCCTGGAGCTTGGTGACAAGAAAGGCAAAGTGTGTTATTGTCTGCTGGTAATTTAAGTTTAGCAGAATGAGGATCATGGCAGTCTAAACAGGTTACGCCTTTGTGATGCATTCGGCTCATAATGAATGAACCATATTCAAAATTCTCGCCACTCACTTGACCATCCTCAAAGTATATGTTTGCCCAATCAGCGAGAAGAGGGCGGTAGTGATTATCGTACTTTTCACCTGCATGAAACCCGTCGGTTAAATCCTCTCGAACAGAATGGCAAGAAGCACAACCGTCCATTTTATTTTCAGTAGTAGGTTTGTAATGTGGATTTGACATGTGATTATCTGTTCCTTTATGGCACTGCTTACAAGTAATAGCCGTATGTTCCCAAGACGTTTGGTAACTATCGGTATCAACATCATAGTTTTTATTTAAATTCGTCATGTGGCAGTCCGCGCATTGAACATTCCAGTTCATTCCACGATTTGACCAGTATCCCCATTCGTTTGTCTGACGATGCTCATCTCCAAAGACGTTAAACCATTCATCTTTTGCGGGATCATACGCAAAATCAAAAACCTGAAGGCGACCGCCTGGAAACGGAATTAAATATTGAATCAACGGAGATTCTCCGATGACAGCGACAGGTTTATATTCAACCCATTCTTTTCCTTCCCATTTTTCTCTAATAATAAATGTATTATTCTTTTTCAAAAACTCAACTTGACGCTTAGCGTAAATTATCAGTGATTTACCAGTGAATGCTTTATCGTCTAAATCATTGCCAATATCACGCATTGCATTGGCATGTTGAGAATGGCTCCAATCTTTAAATTGTTCCTCATGGCAAGTCTTGCAGCGGTTAGCACTCGTGTCTTTTTTAAAATCGTATCCATGATGCGGAATACGGTCATTTGTTTTAGCTGATTTTTTTTTATCAGATAAAACTTCATTCTGTTCATAGTTTTTAGTACAAGAACAGAGCAAAAAGCTCGATAGAAGAATTAGAATAATGGATCTCATATATAGTAGGTATTTTTAATTCACAGCGCATAGGGGTCAAGGGTATATAGAGAGTCTTGACTCCTATTAATTCAATTGAATCGATTTTGGAGCAAATAACACTTGATAAAACGGTACTCTCGTGCAACGTTAGTTCTGTGTTAATAAAACATAGCCCAACACCTCATAAACTCAAAGCGGTTTTCATCACGATGCTATTGAGCGTAAATGCTGTATTCGGAGGAATTGACAGTATTATTTTGTGTGTCAATGGCTTATCTCATATTCATCTAGGTGTTTTAGCTCATGAGACACACCATGAAGATAAATGTTCTCATCAACATGAACCCGAAAGTGAAAAAACACATAGTGATGACATCGCTTCTTGTGAAAAAGACTGCACTGATATTGAATTAGAAGGCTTGGATTTAGACTTTACGATTAACAAATTAATTGAATTAAGTGATATCTCGCCGAATTCAGATCTATTTGTTCTAACGAAAACTTTAGCTATTTTTCCAAAAGCAGATTTAAAATACATTTCAAATCTTCAGAGAGGACCGCCAGAGAATTCTGCGTCATTAGTTAAATATACAGTATTAAGAATTTGATTTCCCGATAAAGTTGTTGAGTGATTTGGTACAAGTGCCAATTGCTCTAGTTTATAATTATTAAACTAAACTTTTATCAGGATTTTTTTATGCATAAATTTTTAAAACTAAATATTATATTCCTATCATTTCCATTTGTCCTTTCGCTATATTCATACGCAGAGACAAAACAGGGAGTTGAAAACTACACTCAAAGGAAAGCCATTCGGTGGGCTTTAGAAAACAATAAATCACTTAGTGTAGCTCGCAGGGAGATCGACCAAAAACTTGGCATACAAATGCATGAAGGAAGGTTAAGTAATCCAGATTTAAGGGTGAGTTATTCGAATGATGCCTTCTTTGAAAACGAAGGCGAATCGGCGTTGGAAGTAGGTTTTCAACAAAAGATCCCACTTACTAATAGGTTAAAACTAACAAGACAAATGGCTGAAATTGAAGTGAAACTTGCTCAGCTTAGAGTTAAGGACCACGAACGTGTCATTGAACGAAATGTAGCACTCGCTTTTAACGAGTATGCATTAGCTCAAGCCCAATTAAAATTAAGCAGAGAGCTCTTTAAAACGACGAAACAATACGCGTTGTTTATAGAGTCACGTTTAAAAACGGGGGAAGCGTCACTTATTGACCGTAATCAGATTAAAATTGAACTATACTCGGTTGAACAGGAAATACAGGTATTGGAAAATGAATTACTTAAACACCTAGTTCCATTGAAAAAATTAATGAACTTAGACATAGGAAAGAAAATAAACATCATCCATTCTTTTGAAATACCGAAGCAGTTGAGTTTATCATTATTTTCTGAGCAAGCGTTACTGGATCATCCAAAATACAAACTTCAAAAGAAATTATTAATGTTATCAAAAATAGCTGCCTCAAAGAGTAGCGCAGAGAAATGGGATGATCTAGGGGTTGAACTCTTTTTTGAAAGCAAGGATAGCTTGAACCCGAAAAATGAAATCGAAAAAGCCCAATTCTTTGGAGTCGAGTTATCAATGCCACTTCCCTTGTACCATCATCATTCGGGAATAGTGGAAGCAGCAAAAGCAAAAACGAAAATGACTGAGCTAAAACTGGATTCGGTTGTTTTAAGTATAAAAACGGAAGAGCAATTGTGGAGGAAAATGGTTATTAATCTTTTCAATCAAGCAAATATTTATCGGCAGAATATCAAAGAACTAATGGCAACTAATCATGCTGATATTGAAAAAGCATATGGAAATGGGCAAATAGACCTTACAGCACTTTTTCGTTCGTTAGAGCAACAGTTCAAGGTTGAGTCGGCCTATTTGAAAATGTTGCATGACTATGAAGAAGCAAGGGTGCAACTCTGTTTTGTATCCAATCAAAGAATATCGTAATTCAGAATTTATATAAATTAATACAACTTTTAGTAATATGAAAAAACAAATTTTAAGTATATTATCCGCAAGTATTTTAACTTGCTTAGGCACGCTCCAAGCAGAGCGTGACAGTAACACTATTATTTTGAATGAAAACGCGGTTAAAAACCTGCGAATCAAAACTATAGCCGTTGAAGAAAGTACGTTTGAAAAAACGGTTTTTGCAATAGGTCGAATCGATGACATTCCCTCTAATCGCTCGGTGCTATCTTCACGAATTGCGGGGCGTGTCGTAAAGTTAAATGTATTCGAAGGCGATAAGGTGAAGAATGGTCAAGTACTAGCGAGTGTTGAAACTCGACAGATTGGAGATCCTCCACCGGTGATTGATTTGCGTTCCAGTCAATCGGGTGTAATTATAGCTTCTCATGCCCGTTTAGGTCAACCCGTAGAACCGAACCTCGAACTAATGGACATTGCAGACCGCTCAAAAATGTGGGCAATTGCTAAAATTCCTGAAGAGGAAGCGGCCTCCGTTGATATTGGTTCGATTGCACACATTCGAATTCCCGCTACGGGGAAAACGTTTGATGCAAAACTTAAGCGTTTCGGTGTTTCCGCGGATAAAGAAGCGGGGACTGTCGATGGTATCTTTGAGATAGACAATGTAAGAGATCGCTTGCGCCCAGGAATGCGAGTGGAGTTTTCTATTGTGCTGAGTCGTCGAGATGATGTGTTAGCCATTCCAAGGGAATCGCTTCAAGGAGATCCTGCGAATAGGGTTGTTTATGTAAAAGATTTTGAATTACCAAATGCTTTCTTACGATCGTCTGTTGTTTTAGGAGATGAAAATGATACGATGGTTGAAATTGTTTCAGGTTTGTTTCCGGGAGATGAAATTGTGACCAAGGGTTCTTATATGCTAGGATTTGTTGGGAACGGAAATCAAATGTCATTAAAAGAAGCGCTGGATGCAGCACATGGTCATGAGCACAACGAGGACGGTTCTGAAATCTCTGAAGATCAAAAGAAATCTGGATCTAAAAAAGAACATCTCCATGAAGGCGAAGAAAGCGGTTCATCCAAGGGACTTATGGTCTATGCAACCTTAATGACATTACTCGCTTTGATTTTATTATCTAAGCGGAGTAAGAAATAGTTTCACTCATCTATTTAAGGAATTGAATACATTATGTTAAATTATTTAATACGATTTTCATTGTCGCAAAGGCCACTTGTTCTAGGGGTTTCTTTGATCTTACTTTTTCTTGCTGCTAAGAAAACAGCTGAATTGCCCGTAGAGGTATTGCCGGATTTAACCAAACCAACCGTTACTATATTAACTGAATCTAAAGGTTTTGCTCCGGAGGAGGTCGAGACGTTAGTTACGATCCCATTAGAAAATGCACTTATGGGAGTGACGGGCGTTTCACGCTTACGTTCTGTTAATGATATTGGACTGTCGCTTGTTTTTGTCGAATTTGACTGGGGGACTGATATTTATCAAGCAAGGCAATTTGTCCAAGAGCGACTGACTGGAGCGATGGAGTTTTTACCCGAAGGAGTAAACCCCTACATGACGCCTGTTTCTTCCTTAATGGGGAATATTCAAATGGTCGGCTTAGTTGACCCATCTGGTAAGACCCATCCTCGCGATTTACGTGAATTGGCTGATTGGACCGTTAATAGAAGACTGCAATCAATCCCCGGAATAGCAGAGGTTTTATCTATGGGAGGAGGCGTAAAGCAGATTCAAATACAGCCGAACCCGAATAAAATGATGTCAATGTCAGTCAGTTTTGATCAAGTGCGCAAAGCGGCAGCTAACGCAGTTAAAAACACTACAGGCGGGTTTCTTACCGATGGAGCCCAAGAAGTTATGGTGCGTAACTTAGCTATGACAACGGACCTTAATGAAATAGCAAATACCGTTGTTAGTTATGAGAACGATCGTCCTATACGAATCAAGGATGTAGCAAATGTGGTTTGGGATATTGAACCCATGCGTGGTGATGCTGGACTTGGCACAAAGCATTTAGAAAAAACGGGCGCCTTATACAAAGGATATCCAGGTGTAATTGTCAGTATTACAAAGTCTCCAGGGTTTGATACATTGGCATTAACCGATAGAATTGAAGAAACCTTAGCTGAGTTACAGGGGACACTTCCAGAAGGGGTTGAACTCGTCACAGTCTATCGACAGGCGGATTTCATTAACCTTTCTATTGGCAACTTGGAAGAGGCGTTGCGTGATGGAGCAATTATTGTCGCTATCATATTGTTTCTATTTCTTCTCAATGTTCGTATTACCTTGATTACGCTGACTGCGATTCCCTTGTCCCTAGGCATTACAATACTTGTATTCGATGTATTTGGCTTAAGTGTAAACTCCATGACATTGGGTGGGTTCGCTGTAGCAATTGGTATGGTTGTGGACGATGCGATAGTGGATGTGGAAAATGTTTATCGCCGTTTGCGCGAGAATGCAACGATAGCAAAACCTAAGCCTGCACTAGAAGTAATCGCACTGGCATCGGCAGAGGTTCGTTCTTCAATTTTGTATGCAACGATTCTTGTCGTCTTAGTGTTTTTACCATTGTTAGCATTAAGTGGTGTTGAAGGCCGATTGTTTTCGCCGATTGCTATTGCAACAATGCTAAGTATGGGTGCGTCATTTGTCGTGTCATTAACAGTGATCCCTGTATTGAGTTCATATTTGTTGAAACCAAAAGCCGGAAAAGATCATGAGGATAGCGGATTGGTTAAATTTATAAAAATAGCTTTTCAAAAAACCTGGTTAGACCTTTCGCTTTCAAAACCTCTTGTGACATTCTGTATTACAGGAATATTATTTTATTTCGCATACGATGCATCAACTAAGATGGGGGGGAACTTTCTACCTCCTTTTCGTGAACCAACAGCAGTCATCGCGACAACAACCTCTCCGGGAACATCATTGAAGCAGACCACTGAACTTGCAGCTCGAGCACAAGATTTGTTGCTGCAAATTCCTGAAGTTGAAACGGTAGGGTATCGAGTCGGTCGAGCTGAACGCGGAGATCATGTTGTTCCGGTTTCAACAGTTGAATTCGAAGTTGAATTTGATGAAAAAAACGGTCGTAGTCGAAAAGAAATTCTTGCTGAATTACGGAAAACCATGAAGGAAATCCCTGGGACTTTTAGTGCTATGAGTGGCCCCTTAGCCGACCGAATTGGACATATGCTGAGTGGGGTTTCAGCAAAAGTGGCTGTTAAGATATATGGACCCAATCTCATTGAACTTCGCGAACTAGGTAACGAAATCGCAGACATCGCCCGTTCGATACCTGGTTTGGAAGAGGCTCGTATTGAACAGCAAGCTCCGATACCTCAATTAAGAATTGAAGTTCATCGTCAACGAGCACTTGCATATGGAATCACACCCGGCGAGTTAAACGAGCAACTCTCAATGTTAATGGGTGGAGAAACGGTCGCCGAAGTATACGAAGGCCAGAAAGTATATGACCTAGTGGTACGTTTGCCTCAAGAATGGAGGGAGTCTCCGCAAAAACTGTCGAATATGTATATTATGACACAGAGCGGTCAGCGTATTCCGTTGAGTTATATTGCTGAACTTCGCCAAGCTAAAGGACCAAATACCATTTTGCGTGAAAACACACAACGACGGTTTGTCGTGTCAATAAACCCAACGGTGACGGATTTAAATTCTGTCGTCGAAAGTCTACAGTCACAAGTTCGAGCAAGAGTTCAATTGCCCAAAGGTTACACCATTTCGTTTGAAGGCGAATATCAAGCTCAGCAACAAGCTCGAAAGGTGATTTTAATAATGTCTGTGGTTATACTCTTAGTGATTGTTCTTTTATTGTACAGTTATTTTAAAAACATGAAGTTTGTTATTCTTGTGCTAACGATTATTCCCATTTCATTAATAGGAAGTATGCTTTATACAAGATTTACATTAAATAACATTAGTATTGCGACACTAGTAGGATTGATCGCGGTTGCTGGAATCGCTGCGCGTAATAATATAATGCTTGTTTCTCATTATTTACATTTAATGCGGCACGAAGGAGAAGCATTTTCGCGAAGTATGATTGAAAGAGGAACTTTAGAAAGACTTGTTCCTATT
This sequence comes from uncultured Opitutales bacterium, assembly GCA_963924785.1. Classification (GTDB taxonomy): domain Bacteria; phylum Verrucomicrobiota; class Verrucomicrobiia; order Opitutales; family CAJWYM01; genus CAWUTK01. Next base: position 186 of record CAWUTK010000214.1, on the reverse strand, counting down.
TTAATGACTGCTATATCAGCGGGATTAGCACTGATACCACTAGTCTTGGCAGCAGAAGAACCAGGCAAAGAAATTTTGAACCCTGTTGCGATTGTTATTATCGGGGGGCTTGTTAGTTCCACATTGCTAGGTCTAGGAGTGACCCCGGCATTATTTCATTTATTTTGTCGCAAAGCGGCTGAAGAG
>CAWUTK010000213.1:0-15234 GCA_963924785.1 uncultured Opitutales bacterium | reverse complement strand
TGCGCCCTTAATGTTAGTTTTCACGCATTCGAGTGGATTATACTCTGCGGCTGGAACCTGTTTTAATGCAGCGGCATGAACGACAATATCGACCCCATGGAGCGCTCGTTTAAGGCGGTTGCCATCTCGAACGTCGCCTATGAAATAGCGTATAGGATTTCCTCCGAATTCAGGAAATTCTTGCCGCATTTCATGCTGCTTTAATTCATCCCGACTAAACACTATCACTTTTTTTGGCTTATATTTTCCAAAAACGGTCTTTATGAATTCCTTACCAAAAGAACCCGTTCCACCGGTGACCAATATTGATTTATCGTTAAACATTATAATCCTTTTTAAATTTCATTAAGATGAACTATGCCATGCTGCCGCCATTGGTCGCTTACTTTTAAAGTAAAACCATTTACGTTTATCTTAACTTTATTTTCTCTAAACAGAGAATTTTTATATTTTTATAATATGTGAAACTAATGGAAGCAGCTTATTTGCCGCTTTGCTTAGTTGCTGTAGTCGATCAACTCGACTGGAATAAAAACTTTTTTCTTCATCAGAGACATCAGCCAATAATTCGCTCATTATGTCTAATCTCTCCTTACCGCTTTCTAAATGCGGAGAAACTTCTTCTTTCAGAAAATTTGATATTATTTTACGAAAGCTTTCTTCTGCTGTATAAAAATCTCGGCGCTCACCTGGAATATAAGCGACTTTTACCGCTCGCAAAGATCTCAAAGTCTTTAAGCCCATACTCGCTGAACTTAAACTAATTTTAAGGAGCTCGATAATGCGATCCATCGGGAGAGCCTCTGGCGAACTATATAGCAGGCCGTAAATTTCGCCAACAGACTTGGGAAGCCCCATTAATTTGGCCATTCTGACAACGGCATTTATGATCTCTAACTGTAATTCGTTAAGATCGCCCTCTAGTAATAAGCTTAATTGTGCCGGATTTGCTCTCAAAATTTATTTCTTTAGTTTCTTCAAAAATAATTGAAGAAACTAAAGAAACATTATTTTTGCGCCTTGGCAACAATTATATGCTTCATCCAAAAGACCCTCAAAATAGTGTTACTAACTAATCATCAGCATCTTAATAAAAAATCATTGCGTTTAAAGCGGCCTTTAGTTTGATCCCCTCCAACGGGACCAGGCTTAAACTAATTCCGCAAAGAGTGAGACTAATAAGCCCGGTCAATTTAAACAATCGTATGCAGACATATTCATTAAATTCAATTTATTGGTGATTGCTATTAAAGGTTACCCTAGGATTTAATAACTGAGCGTTATTATGAAGAAACACAAAATCCAATTCCCGTCTATTTTACCTACTAAGTTTATTTCAATAGTACTCAAGGTGATTCTTTTGACGTCTATTTTAAACTATGGACACGGGAAAAGTCCTACCGCTTCGATTGAACTTGGGATTGATCGTATACAGGCAATGGGATTTCGTGGTCTCTTACAAAAGAGGGTTGGCCTACTCACTCACCCCGCCGGTGTTAATAAAAATGGTATCAGTAGCATTGATATTCTACGAAATGCCAGAAACGTGGACCTCGTAGCCCTCTTTGGACCTGAACATGGTATTTACGGAAATGAAAAAGCCAATATCCCCGTTGATAATAAAATTGATCCCAAAACGCGACTTCCTGTCTATTCATTATATGGAAAATATCGTAAACCAACACCCAAAATGCTTTCCGGTATAGATGTTCTTGTAATCGATCTTCAAGACATTGGTGTTCGTTCTTACACTTATGTTAGTTGTATGAGATATGCAATAGAAGCCTGCTTTGAAAATAATGTCGAAGTCATGGTACTGGATCGTCCAAATCCGTTAGGCGGAAATATCGTAGATGGCCCAATTATCGATAAAAAATGGATGAGTTATGTTGGCGCATTTCAAGTTCCCTATGTTCATGGGCTCACTATTGCAGAATTAGCGCGTATGGCGAAATCAAAGCCCGGATGGTTGAATACTTCAGAAAAGCACCGGAAAGCTGGAAAATTAACTGTAGTTCCAATGAAGGGATGGAACCGAAATATGCTCTGGTCGCAAACCAAACTAAAATGGATTCCGACCTCCCCCTATATCCCAAGCCTATCTGCGGTTGCAGGTTATCCGATGACGGGACTAGGTGCGCAAGTTGGAGATTTCTCACATGGCATTGGGAGTCCATTTCCTTTCAGATTATTAAATTATAAAGGTAAGAAACCAAAAGAACTTTCCTATGCACTCAAAAACTTAAAAATTCCCGGTCTTTCGTTTGCGGTTTACCAGTCCCCGAGTAAAAAATCTGTTTCCGGTGTTTATATTATTGTTAAAGACTGGTCAAAATTTCGACCAACAGAATTAAGCTTCCATATGATGAAACTATGTTGCGAATGGGAGTCAACCAATCCATTTTCTAAAATTAAAAAACATGAAGCCAATTTATTTAACAAACACGTCGGCTCAACGGCATGGTGGAATGAATTATTAACAAAAGGCAAAAACTTAAGGCTAGAAGCTTTCTTACAAAAATGGAGACAAGATGCTCTTCAATTTAAATCAAGCTGCCAGAACTATTTACTCTACAATTAGACTCAATAGAAATCTCCTTAAAAACTAAGGGCAAATCTATCACCTCAGAATTTCACTATACGGCACGCGGGTATATATGATTGAACCGTAACAACGATTCCCTATTTAATTTCACCCGTTTCTTTCTTTTCGACAGATTCTTCTGATGGAGATTCTTGGAAAAAACTCGAAATAAAATATAACCCAACTCCAATACAAATTGCGGCATCCGCAACATTAAAGGATGGCCAGCGATAATTAACTATTGGCAAATGAACATCCATAAAATCAATCACATGGCCTCGTAAAATTCGGTCTGTAAAGTTACCAAATATACCTCCGCTCAAAAGGCCGAATATCACTTGCATAAATTTCTGGTGTAAAAAAAAAGCTTTTCTAAACCAATAAATAGACCCCATTGCAAAAACTGCAATTATGCCTAAAAACAAACTATTATCTTTAAGCATTCCCCATGCCGCTCCAGTATTGCCAATGTGAACAATGTAAGCAAACCCATCTACCAAAACCTTGGGCTTAACACCTAGCCCGTTAATATCATAAGTGTTAAAGGGGAGATTCTGAAGGATCCACAGCTTTGTTGTTTGATCCAAAAAATATACGACAACACAAAATGCCCAAAAGCATTTATAATCAATTTTCTTACTCAATGTATTCCCAATAAAATTTTACTCATCTGCGTTCCCGTCACTCAGTTTTCCAAAATCATTAATCGCTTCTTCAAAAACATTTCCCTGGAAATTCTGGCCCCCTTTTTTATTCAGTTTTTCAAACTCTTGCTGGCCCTCTAGTGAAAACCGAGTAAACGGAACAACTTTTAATCGACTTACATTAATTGCCTTTCCAGAGTGTTCGCAGACACCATAGGTACCGTCAAAAATCCTCTGTATTGCCGCATCAATATCTGCCAACGCATTTTGTTCATTATGTACCAAATCAAGCGCCATATCTCGATCAAAGCTTTCTGTTCCGGCATCTGCTAAATGTTGACTATAACTAGAGAGATTACCGGAATCATCTTTACTATTTTTCTTCAATGTTTCCTCAGAGTGCTTCACGATGTCATCAGACAAATGATCTCTTAATTTCACTAAAGAACGATAATATGAAAGCCATTTGCTAGGGACTTCTGATTCTTTTCTTTCCGCAAAAGTTTTCTTTTTGTCTTCAGGATTAAATCCTAAAATATCCGCAATTGAGGCTGCTGCAAGAACTCGCTTCTTTGGTTTCGCTACCAAATCTACTGGCGCCTTCACCTTTTTGACAACTGTAGCTTTAACAAGTTCAACTTTCTCAGTCTTCGCCGGTTTATTCTCTTTTAAATACGTCTGAATATCATCCATCGTAAAACCAAAAGATGCAGGCTTACTTTCTTCTACTGGAGATTCCTCAGCCTCTTCAACTTTTTCAGGCTCTGCGCTAAGAACAGCTTCCTCTGTTGCTTTTTTAGCAACTTTTTCCTTAGGCAACTTTTCTGGTATTTTCTTAACAGCCTTCTTCACTACTTTCTTTGTAGCTTTTTCTGATACTTTTTTAACAGCCTTCTTCGCTACTTTCTTTGTAGCTTTTTTAACAGTAGCTGCTTTTTTTGGTAATTTTTTAACCTGTTTTTTTGGAGCACTTTTTTTCTTATTAACAACTTTCTTTTTCATAGCTAATTGAATTTATTGTATTATAGATTTTTCAAAACTTCCATACAACGAGGTGACACTTCACCCCATTCACCCGCATTAACAAGAGAAGGAACCCAACGCCAACTTCTGGGGCATCGTTCTCCATCTGCATGTTGTGCAACAACATTTATTGGAGTTACTGCCTCATCTGATTGAAAACCAACCTGAGAGACAATAAACAATTCTGGTAAAGAACTTTCATATTTCTTTAAGATTTTATAAAGCTCATCTTTTTCACTACCCGCTATAGTGATAGCTGCGTCAAGAGATTGGCCAATGATCTTATCTTTTCTCAATTGTTCCAACTTATCATTCACGGTTTCAGCCTTAAAAGAAAATAGACGATCCACTTCTTGGCAAACATCAACGCTGTAATTTTCACCAGCAGTGCTAGGCCAGTCGCTCAAATAAATAGGGTCTTCCGAAAAGTCCTTATCGCCTAAAAAATATGCCCACGCTTCATCGGTAGTAAACGGTATTATTGGTGCTAGCAATCGAGTGAGTGTTTTAAAAATATGTGAAATTGCAGTCTGCGATGAACGCCTTAAAGGATCACTTGTAGAAAGTGTGTATAACCGGTCTTTTAAAATATCATGATAAATTGCCGACAATGTTGTTCCACAAAACAAATTTACCATTTGATAAATTTTATGAAATTCAAAATTTTCGTACGCAACCGTTACGTCATTAACTAATTTGTCCGTTTGCCATAAGGCCCACTGATCCAACGCATCAATGTTTTCAGCTGAAACAATATCCTTATCTGCATTAAAATCATTCAAGCTACCAATTTGAAACCTGAGCGTATTTCTTATGGTTCGATATGATTGAGCTACATGCTTAAAGATCTCATCTGATAAAGGAATATCATTTCGATAATCTTCAGAACAAATCCATAACCGAACAACATCGGCTCCAAAACGTTTCACGAAATTATCTGCAGTTTGTGGTTTACCCTCACTCTTTGAAACCTTTTTGCCATCTTGCCCAACAACGAAGCCGTGTGTGATAATACTCTTATAAGGCGGCTTGCCATCTGCAATTAAACCGGTCCACAAAGAAGATTGAAACCATCCTCGATGTTGATCGCTTCCTTCTAAATATACATCTGCTGGCCAAGACAAATCATCATGTTGCTGCAATACCGCGCGGTGACTACATCCTGAGTCAATCCATACATCTAATGTATCCAAGCCTTTTATAAGTTTCTTTCCTTCCCATCCAGTTGGCAATTTAATGCCTTCAAGCAATTCCTCTTCGCTTTGCTCGAACCAAATATTAGTCCCATGTTCTTTAACTTTTTCCGCAATACCTAAGATCACACTAACATCTAACAATGGATTCTTATCCTCATCATAAAATACTGGGATCGGAACGCCCCAAGAACGCTGACGACTAATACACCAATCCGGTCTTGATTTAACAGAGCCATTAATACGTTTTTGACCCCAATCCGGAACCCACTTAACTTCCTTGATTGCATCAAGCACATGTTTGCGGATGTCTCCTTTGTCCAAGGAAACAAACCACTGATCCATAGCCCTAAATATAACGGGCGTTTTCGAACGCCAGCAATGAGGATAGGAATGTTTATATTTCTCAACGCTGAGGAGGCAACCTGACGCACTCAATAATTCTATTACAGCTTTATTTGCTGGGCACTTCCCTTTCGTTTCTAAAACTGATACTCCCACCAAAGACTCCGGCATTTGCCCATCATCTATATATTTCCCAGCATCATCCAACGGACAGTACACTTCTAAATTATTATTCAATCCAGTAATATAATCATCTAAACCGTGCCCTGGAGCTGTATGCACGCAACCAGTTCCTGTTTCTGCAGTAACATAATCCGCTAAGACAACTGGGCTTTTTCTATCAACAATAGGGTGATTTGTAATAATCCCTTCTAGGTCTTTACCTTTAAAGGATTTACCTATTGTGATATTTTCGAATTTACATTTTTCAACAAAAGCATCAACCAAAGTTTCTGTAATAATAAAGGCTTCATCATTATGTAACACTTCAACATAATCTAAACGCGGATGAACTGCTACTGCCATATTTGCAGGTATGGTCCAGGGTGTTGTCGTCCAAATAACAAAATTCGTTTTTCCAGGCATTGTGAAATCGCCGCCTTCATTTACTGGAAATTTCACAAATATAGAAGGGCTTACATGATCTTGGTACTCAACTTCTGCCTCAGCAAGCGCTGTCCCACAAGGAATAGACCAATAAACGGGCTTTTTACTACGATAAACTAAATCTTTTTCAACAAATTTTGCAAAGGTTTCTATTATAACCGATTCATATTCAGCGTTTTTCGTTTTATACTCTCTATCCCAGTCGGCCAAAACTCCCAATCGCTTAAACTGCTTTCTTTGTATTTCTATAAATTTTTCGGAAAATTGAGCACAAGATTTTCTTATTTCAGCCTGAGACATCTCTTGCTTTTTATCCTTTAACTCGCGAACAACTTTATGCTCAATAGGAAGCCCGTGGCAATCCCAACCCGGTAAATATGGAGAACGGTAACCCTGCATACTTTTAAAGCGAACTATCGTATCTTTAAGGATCTTATTTAATGCGGTGCCAATATGAACATCCCCATTCGTAAAGGGAGGCCCATCATGTAAAATAAAGGATTCCCCTTTTTCGTTTTTCTCCTGCCTCTTCTGATAAAGGTCTTGTTCCTCCCAATTTACAACACGCTCAGCCTCACGAATGGCAAGATTTGCCCTCATCGGGAATTGGGTCTTAGGTAGGTTTAATGTATCTTTCAGCTCTTTTGCCATGGCCTTATATAAATTTGTTAATCACACCGATTAAATAAAGTCGATCAATCCACTATACATCAATTACTTGCATTCATTGAATTGCACATTTTGATATATAAATTGATAACTCATTTCCTTAATATGGCGTTGCGGGTGCTCTATGTTAAAAAACTACAAAGGGATGTTAGTTTTCAATAACAAGTCAAGGAAAATTGCCCCTTATAGCGACAAAAAAACCCGTTAAATTAATAACAGGCTTTTCTTAAATTCTTAAATTTTTATATCGGCTTACTCAGTCTTAATATCAATCAAGCCAAAGAGTAAGCGATGCCGTTTTCCCTCAACCGTTTTCACCGAACCAATACTTCCGGATGATGCAAAATTGCCAAATCCGACATTTGGTTGATGAGCAGAGTAGAAAACAAAATCTTTAGGATTTTGTATCATTTTAATAGAAGTGTAATCTTCCTCATAGGTGTAAAGGCCTAACAGTTCAGGAGCACCAATCAAGTTTCCTGGTGAAAAGAAATTATAACGCTTTCCGGAGACTCGCTGTGAAGAAACACAGCTAGAAGTAAAGAGTATGGTTAAAAGTAAAAGGAAATAAGTGAGGTGTTTTTTATTCATCATTATCATATAAGTGATTGATCGTTTGGTTTTTCCGACAAAAGCTATGGGAAGATTTTTTCAAAATCAAGGAAAATCCTCAATTTTCCAAAGATTTCTCCACAACTGAATCTAAATACACATATTTGTAAGGGTGATGATTCAAGATATTAGATGACCAACCTTTTACACTTTTTTGGATTAAAAACTTACTAACGCTAAAATGTAATGGTATTGCAGGCATTTCATCCATAAGCAATGTTTCCGCTTCTTGAAAATACGAAAAACGAGTTTCCCGATCTTTAGTCTGACTGGCCAACGTTATTAGCTCATCGTATCGTGGATGGTTCCAGCCCGTATGGTTATTCCCCCCATCCTTAACCCACAGATCTAAAAACGTATTCGGGTCATTGTAATCTCCAACCCAGCCAGCTCGGCCAATATCATAGTTTTGATTCGCTCTAGTATCTAAATAGACCTTCCACTCCTGGTTTAACAAATTTACTTTAATATTTAAATTCTTAAACCACATCTGTTGAATCACTTCTGCAATACTTCGATGAAAATCTTTTGTACTATACAAAATTTCCAATTCAGGAAAACCTTTGCCATTTGGATAACCTGCCTCCGCCAATAACTTTTTTGCTTTTTCCAAATCATACTTGAACAATTTCTTGCTCGTATAACCATTTGTCCCTGGAGGTGTAAAATGGTAAGCGGGCTCTTCTCCCCCCTTCGTTACATATTTCGTAATCTCTTCCCTATTAACTGAATAAGCCAAAGCTTTTCGGACCCTAACATCATCCAGAGGCTTTCTATCCGTATTTAACAAATAGTAATAAGTGCTTAAACTTGAATGAATTTTAATCTTTTTCGGCTTATTTTTCTTATAATTTTCAATGTCATGAACAGGGACACTGCTTGTAACATGTAAGCGTCCTGCTCGGAAATCACTCTCTTCTGTTTTCAAATCAGTTATTGGATAAAAGTGAATCTGCTTCAAGCGAACTGTTTCTGCATCCCAATATTGAGGATTTTTTTCAACAATAATATGCTTATTAACCCTCCACTCCTTTAACGTAAAAGGCCCATTTGTGACAATATTCTGCTCCCTTGTCCATGGCGTTGAACGAACATCATTTGTTTTGAATTTTTCAATTACAGTTTTATTTACAGGCCACCAAGCGAAATGTGTCAATAATGACAAAAAATATGGCGTTTGATTCTCTAACTCTAATATTAACTCATAGTCATTAATGGCTCGAGCCCCAACTTTAGCGAAACTCTTAATTTCACCCTTATTATACTGTTGAGCATTTTTTAGCGGGTAAAGCATATAGGCGTATTCTGCGCCCAATATTGGGTTCAAAATTCTTTCGAAAGAATAGGCAAAATCATGCGCCGTTAAACGATCGCCATTTGACCATTTAGCGCCTTTGCGAATAAAAAACGTATAGGTTTTCCCGTCCTCTGAAATATCCCATTTTTTAGCAGATCCCGGTTCCGGACTCAAATCATCAGGATCTTCTCCAACAAGTCCTTCAAACAAACTAGCCATAACCGCATACTCTGTTAAGCCAGTAACAATATGGGGGTCTAAAGATTCTGGTTCAGCTCCATTACCAAGATAAAGAATTTGAGAAACATCACCGCGCTGAACCTGTGTTTCTTTATTAATACACCCTACAAAAAAACCACACCATATAGTTAAACTAACGGCAATTACTCGTTTCCATATTTTCATAAATACAGAATTAAGTTAATTTCTCATCTAAATAACGATCTAAATCTTCGATTTTTACACGCTCCTGCTTTGTCGTATCTCTATCTCTAACCGTTACACTGTCGTCTTCAAGTGATTCAAAATCAATTGTCACACAATACGGTGTACCCACTTCGTCCATTCTTCTATATCGGCGCCCAATCGCTCCTGAGGTGTCAAAGAAAGCATTATGCTTGTCGCTAATTTTCTTATAAAGCTTTTCCGCCAACCCCATCACATCTGGTTTATTTTTCACAAGAGGGAATACTGCAACTTTGATTGGCGCAATTCTAGGATGCAGTTTTAAAACTACGCGTTCTTCTCCATCAATCTCATCTTTTTCATAAGCAGAGCACATCAACGCTAAAAATGTCCTGTCCACCCCGAGGCTAGGTTCAATTACATGCGGTATATATTTCTCTTTTCGAGCTTCATCAAAATATACCATAGACTTTTTACTATGCTCTTGATGCTGAGTTAAATCATAGTTTCCGCGAGCGGCAATTCCCTGTAACTCTTGAACACCGAAAGGAAATTTAAAAGTGATATCCGTACAAGCCTTCGCGTAATGCGCCAACCCATCCTTCGGGTGAACCTCTTCCCCAAGATGCTCTGCCGTTAACCCAATACTCTCGAACCAGGCAAGGCTACGATCAATCCACTCTCGGTGATATTTTGGCCATAAGTCCTCATCTGGAGGAATGAAATACTCGATTTCCATTTGCTCAAATTCCCTTGAGCGAAAAATGAAATTACGCGGTGTGATTTCATTTCGAAAAGCACGGCCGATTTGAGCAATACCAAATGGCACCTTAACTCTTCCCGAATCGACAACATTTTTAAAATTCACAAATATCCCCTGTGCTGTTTCTGGGCGTAGATATGCTACTGAAGCAGCATCTTGCAAGGCTCCCACATTAGTTTGAAACATCATATTAAACGAACGAGGCGGGGTCAATGACCCAGGTTTTCCCGTAGCTGGCGATGGCACTAAATCATAATCTGCCTCTTCCGCATCAGTATAGGGAGTTAATTTTATTTCACTCATTTCGCCAGGCTTACCCAATTTGCGCTTAAGCGTATCTGCTGCTTTTTGAGCGACATCTTGCATATCGACCGACTCCAGAACCGAAATATACCCAACCACTTCTTCATTCACTTCAACCTTGGCGAAATAAAGGTGATCAGCACGATAACGTAACTTAGATTCTCTGCAATCAACCATTGGATCGGTAAACCCATCTACATGACCAGAAGCTTTCCATACGTCTGGGTGCATGATTATCGAACAGTCTAAACCAACAATATCATCTCTACGATGAACCATATCTTTCCACCACGCATCCTTGATATTCTTTCTCATTTCAACCCCAAGTGGGCCATAATCGAAAAATCCAGCTATGCCTCCATAGACTTCTGAAGATTGAAAAATAAAGCCCTTCCTTTTACAAAGTGCCACAATTTCTTCCATTAGATCGTTCTTTTGTTGCTTAGCCATTTCTTCAATCTCTTATCTTTTTATAAATTGGTTTAATCAAACGCATTTAGAAGTAATTCAATCTGCGAGACAAGCTTGAACCTTAAAAGCTTATAGTGTAAGGCAATAGCACTTTAACATACAATCACACGAAGGGTTATTGCTTAATCGCTAAAGCCTACTATTTGGCTTTACTATCCAAGCGAATACCTGACCACTCTTCATCATATTCCACCGTTTCTTGGATTTCGATGCCCAATTCTTTAGCTTTTTCTTGGTAAGCGTTCAACACCTTTGAGGCTTCAGTTCTCAAAATTCCGCTTAACATAATTGTTCCACCAGCGCGTAAGCCCTTAAACAATAAGTCCGCATTCGGAATCAAGATGTTAGACTGAATATTCGCAACAATTAAATCCGCCTTGTTGTCTTCAAAATACTCCAGTCCTTTTGTTTCAAATGAAATCGCTCCAGATAAACCATTCTCTTCGAGGTTCTCTAAGCTGATTCGCACCGCTTCTTCATCAATATCAAACCCTACAACATTTCCGAAGCCGATTTTTTTCGCTGATAAAGCCAATATCCCTGAACCACACCCTGCATCAACAACAATTCTCGAAGAAAGCGAGTCTTTCCATTTCTCTGCTGCGAGTAATATGCTCCCCGCACAAAGTCTCGTAGTGGGGTGATTCCCCGTTCCAAACGCCATTCCTGGATCAAGATAAATGGCAGTATGGCCTGTTGGAAGCTTGTATGTTTCCCTTTCCCACTCAGGAACCCAATGAATACTACCTTTATTCCATGGTTTAAAATGCAGCTTATAAGCCTCTTTCCAATTTTGGTCTTCGAGGAATTCAATGGCTTCAGTTATTTCAAGTTTCTCAAAACTTGCTTCTAATTTACAAATTTCAGCTTTGGCGAGTTCCACTGTTTCAAAATAACCACATAGTTTAAAAACATGATTTATCTTATCGCTGTATATAACCCAATAGTCTTGAACTTCTTCGCAAAAATATTCCTCAAACGCATCTGCTTCTATTTCTGTTATTTGATGTGTTATCTGTTGCATAAATATCCTTCCTTAATTTTTTAAACCAAATGAAAGTCCCTTGATGACAGACGGAAGCAACGAATGCTCCGCTTGGTGTACTTTTCCTTCCAATACCCCTAGATCATCTCCCTCTTCAATTCGAACACTGGCTTGCTCAATGATTTTTCCCCCATCTACAATCACATTCACCCAATGAACCGTACAACCGGTTATTTTCACCCCCATCTCAAATGCCTTATCTATAGCATGTAACCCTGGAAATGACGGCAAAAGGCTAGGATGCAAATTGATTATTTTATTCTCAAAAGCACTTATAAACGGTTCCTTCACAACACGCATAAAGCCCGCAAGAACAACTAGATCGGGTTGGAGATTAGCAATTTCACTGATCCAGTTTTGTTCAGATTCACCATCCAGCTTTGTCTTATAGGGGACACAAGATAAATACTGAGCTGATGTCCCATATTTTTCTCCCAATTTCAGAATACCAGCCTCTTCTACATCCGCAAAAATTCCAACGACCTGAGCTGTTCCCAATTCTCCATTTTTTTCCGCTTCCAGAATAGATTTCGCATTCGACCCTCGGCCAGAACCTAATATTACCACTCTCATTTTACAGTGCCTTTTTAATTTTTTGGATCAATTTTGTTGTGCTAAATCCTTCTAAAAAAGGAAGAAACTTAATTTCAGCCTTTATTGCCTCAAGCGCATTTCGTTCCTCCCGATTGATACTATCTATATCATAATCACCGGCTTTAACATATTTATCAGGCTGGAAAGTTAAAATTTCTTCCGTAAGCCGTTCACTTTGAAAAACAAACACCCCATCAATAAATCCTAACGCTGCCAGTGCATACGCTCTCTGAATCTCATCTTGAATGGGTCTCAATGGGCCCTTTAATTGCCGAACAGACGCATCCCCATTCAAGGCTACCCACAAAGATTGACCTTGAGAGGAAGCCTCTTTCAAGAAATACAGGTGGCCAGTATGGAGTAAGTCGAAACAACCATTGGTTAATACAACACTTTTCCCTTCATTTTTTAGCTGTTTTCTAATTTCAACCGCTTCGTTCAATAAAAGTAATTTTTTGTTTTCTAATTTCATCTGCTATTTATTTAGAGAACTAAAGATTTTTCTGGTAAATTACCATAGAATATTATTACCTTGCTCCAGTTAACTGTTTTATTAGAACAGTTATTATATTTATTTTATTAATCAACCTAACTACACCCATGAAATCATTCGTATCTCTATTACTTGTAACCTCTTTATTATCTTCGGTTTACGCAGCAGAAGACCTGATTGAAGTCACCGAATCAGTAAGATTTGACCGAGGTGGGAAAATCGGTGGTGAAGATTGGTTCATTGCTAGAATCAAAATCAAGGCAAATCAGAATAAAAGCCCTGAAGCAAATGACCCTAAATTCCTAGACAACATCAAGTTAAAGTTCTACGTAGCTCTTGAAACGAAAAACAAAAAGTTAATGACTGGTAAAAAAGCAAGTTACAGAGTTTTTCAATCAGAAGTAGATATTGTCTCAATCAGAACCGAAGAGCCCTACCACTACGTATCTTTCGGAATACCTGGCGTAATTATCGAACGTGACAAACTAGACCGTTCACCGAAGATTTACCTGGTAGAACTATCTGTAAATAATCAATTAATACCTGTTTCTAAATCCCATAATGGAAAAGGAATGGACGGCTTAAAGTCTCCCACGGCAATATCTAGTTTTAAAGCTATGGCCTCACAGCAAGAATCCGCCAACAAAGACCTAATGATGCCTCAATACTTATTACCTAGCGGAACTGCAAAAATTGAGAAGAAGCCTGTTTTTCTACGCAAAGACTACCGATAATCGCTTGGAATTAATTTAAAACCATAAATAGATGGGAAAACTAATCATTAATTGTGGTGTAAGTCACGTGTCGGTATCAGAAGTCACGACGACAAATGATGACGAACTCATTTTAGATCGATGCTTCGTTCAGCCTTTAGATTATGATTTTTCCGATGAGAGTGAATGGTTAGCAGCGACAACGACTGGTGTTAATTCCATCATTTCTCAAAATAAAATTTCTGGAAAAGCACACTTTATTTTACCCGGCTTTCTGCTTCTAACAAAAATAATTAAAGTTCCACATGTAGAAACTGATAAACAGCAACAGATTATTGCCTTTGAAGCGCAACAGAACATTCCATACCCACTAGCCGAAGTTGTTTGGGGGAGCCATATTGTATTCGAAGATGATGTTGAAAACGAAGTGCTGCTGTTGGCTGTTAAAAAAGATATTGCGGATGGATTTGCTAGGGGAATGGCCGCCATCGGACTAGAACCTGTTTCTATGGGTGCGTCTTCTATCTTAGATTATAATTCAATGCGCCATTCAATGACTGATCTTGAGGATGAAGAATCACTCATTATCAATGTTGGTGCACGTTCATCGAATTTACTATTCGTAAATCCTGAAGGTTTTTTGATTAGAACAATCAATCTTGGCGGGAACTCCCTAACGCAAAATATCGCAGATAGTCTTGGTCGAGAATTTGACCAATCTGAAGAGCTTAAGACCAGTTTTTTCTCCGGTGAGGTTGAGTATCCGGAACACGATCCGGCTGTTCAAACAATGTGGCGAACAGCTGAAGCTTTTATGAAAAGGCTCAGTCAAGAAATGACTCGATCGATTGTTACCTACAAACGACAAAAAAAAGGCGATGCGCCAACAAGAATTTTCTTAACAGGTAAAGCGTCACTTCTTCCTGGATTAGCAGAGTATTTGAGTGAAAAACAACGTGTTTCTGTTGACTATTTTGATCCCCTAAAAAACATCACTCTTGGACCCAATATTGACGCTGAGGCGGTACAAATCGATCAGTTTAACCTTAGTGAAGTAATTGGTGAAGCCTGTCGCGGAGTAGGTGAAAATAGTGTAGGAATAAACCTACTCCCAGAAGAATTTAAGAAATCACAAGCATTTGCTAAGAAAAAGCTCTCTCTCGCAATAGCGGCCATCCTAATGGCATGTATCCCTCTTCCCGGATACCTATTAAGTTTGGTGGAAATTAGTAGTAAGAAAGACACCTTGACTCAACTTAAGACTCAAATTGCGCCATTAAACCATAATCTTTCTAAGATCAAAAAAACTCAAGAGATCTCAGCGCGATACATGGCCGCCATTGATAAAATTGACGGCTTGGTTACCTCTAAATATAACTGGATCATTTTTCTAGAAGACATTCAGGAGAAACTTTTTGATATTAAGGATGTTTGGCTAGACGATATTCATGTTAACATCGAAGAACTAGTTGGG
>CAWUTK010000212.1:0-4863 GCA_963924785.1 uncultured Opitutales bacterium | reverse complement strand
TTCGGTAGAAGGATGCGACTTATCGATGACACCTAGCGTATAATCTCCAGTGTAAGGGTGCCCCAAGAACTGGCCGCCGGTCATCCATTGATATTTAATAGATGAACGAATCGAATCGGTGATTCCTCCATGAACACCGGCTAATCCGACTCCAGAAGAAATAGCCTCGTCTAGGTTCTTCTCCTGCTCCCCCTTCAGTTCTCCCACTGTCCAACAAGGAAAGATTAAATCAAATGTCTTTAAATATAATAGATCATCTAGATCATTCAAATCATTAGCAACTTCAACGGCACAACCTTCAACCTCTAATCGCTCTTTAAAAATTCGGCAAACCTCGTCCGGACGATGTCCATCCCAGCCGCCGCATAGCATAAGTATCTTCTTCATCTTTATTGATACTTCGTTTTCAGATAACATCCTTGCTTTGCACTTTTAACCGCAAGATCAATAATATGTATCGGTCTCCGAGAGAATTACCCAGTTACAACGAGTTTTTCTTTTCCTAACAAATAGCCAGCTATATTCTGGTAATAACAATGCGCTGGATCAGTTTCTGGATGCTTTGCCACCACTGTCGATCGATCATCATTACCTCCTTTAATAACGGTATAGTTTGTCGCCCCAGGATTATCGAAAAAATAAGTTCCCTCCGTTCCTACGATTTCAAAAAAGCCGGATTTCATATGACTATCTAAATTTGAAATCAAAATATTAAGCCTTGCTCCTCTTTTAAATCGAACAACAATATTTGCAACATCTTCATTGCAGTCGCCCTTCCACTTTGTTTTCTCCTCCCAGAAACCCTCTTTTGCAAAACCAGAAACTTCCGTTACTTCATCATCAATTATCTGTAAGGCATACTCTAATATATGCACGCCCCAATCATACAATATTCCACCCGAAATACTACGACTGGTCCTCCACCAATCTCCCGGACAAGAATATCCACCCATACGAGCATCGATACGATAAACCTCTCCGACAACCTTTTCCTCATTAACTCTTTCAACTGCTTCAACAATAAACGGATCCCAGTGTCGGTTATGAAAAGTCGACAAAATCACTCCATTTTCTTCAGCCAACTCAATCATTCGATCACACTCTTCAGTTGTAATCGCGAGCGGCTTTTCACAGACAACATGCTTCCCCGCTTTCAAACATTTTTCGGCTAATTCAAAATGCGTATTATGAGGAGTTATTATAACAATCAAATTTACCGAACTTTTTGCAAGCATCTCATCAAGTTGCGTATAGGTTTCAATCCCGGGGAAATCAGTTTTTGCGATATCCAGGCGGGCCTCATCGATCTCTGTAACAGCCAAAGGAACCATTCCAACCTTTTGCATATTCTCCAAATGAGTTCGCCCCATATTATAGGCACCCCCATATCCAATAACCCCTACTGTGACTTGATCGATTGACTCATATTGCTCCATAACTTGATCTCCTTTTAAAAGGCATTGTTTACAATTATTAAAATTCCAACTAAGTATAACACAAATTAAGCCTATTAAAATGGATATAACATTCTAAATTATAGATTTTTCAATCAAACACCTTGCTCCCCTTCCTCGCCGATTTCCCTCTAAGTTCCCCATTGAAACCGTTGGTTACATCTCAAACAAAAAGAGTCGAGTTAACAATACGTTTAACAACTGTAATTTCTCGTTCATTTTAAACGGACAAGGATCCTATCGCTGGAACAATCGAATGTATCATTTCAAAGGCCCAGCTGTCATTACACAATGGCCTAGCGTTGAAATGGATTACGGCCCAACGGAATCCTGGGAAGAACTCTATATCATCTATAGCCCTTCATTATTGAATTCATTCCTAGAACAGAACTACTTTAATCGGCTTCGTCCGATATGGGAAATAAAACAATCGAATACAGTGAGGTCGTTACTTAAGTCATTTTCAACCCTAGCAAATGATATAGAGTCGATCAACAACTGCGACAGACTTGATCGACTTGCTGAGCGTCTAATAATGGAAAGCATCATCGGGGCGCAGGGAACAGATGAAGATAGCTACCAACATACAATCCTCGAAATCAGTGAACATTTAGAAGACAATCTAAATTCCAATTTTGAAATAGAGGCATTAGCGAAACAATACAATCTATCTCCTGCTACCTTCAGAAGACATTGGAGCAAACACATGAAAGCGTCACCAGCCTCCTACTTCATGAGTTTAAAAATATCAGAGGCCTCTAGACTCTTAGTTGAAACAGACAAAAAGGTTTATGAAATAGCGGAATCCCTCGCCTTCAACGATCCCTTATATTTCTCTAGAAAATTCAAGCAGTGCACTGGAAAAACCGCTCGCCAATACAGAATATTACACCAAAAAGATTTACTATAATGCTTTAAAACAGAATGCTTCGAAAATTTAACCTTACGAGAACAGGTTTGCATGAAGCGCGTAGAGAATTTAACAAACCACTAATCTGCGCTAATCCTCATTAATTGAGCCACTTTTATAAAAGTATTAAATTTTAAAAACATTAATCCCCTCCCATTCAACCCCTGCATTATTAGTGTAGATTAGTGAAAATTAGTGGTTAAAAAGCATTAGCCTAAGAAACCTTTGTTTTGTGCTTCCATAATCTTTTTTGATTAACGGTTAACGCAAGTGACTCATCTTCTGCCCCTTCTTTTCTTGCATGTTCCACAACATGAAGAATCCGGTTTAGTGCAAATCCTCAGAAATCAAAATGAGTTGAAACATTTATTGCTCCATAACTTTGCTCATCATCTTGTCCCTTGTACTCCCTAGTACGAAATACTTGAGCATATGAAATCTTCACCTTTTCATTAAATAACCAACTAATACCCATCGACAAATCGCCAACCCAATTCTCCTTATCAACGGAATGACTATCCTCAAATGTATTTCCATCAAGAAATATATTTCGTAAAACACCCCGACCATCAATCCCCGTAAACAGGTAGCAACTTAAGAAATCCCTATGCTCGTCACGATTCGCTTGAATCCCTCGAATATTACTATTCCCACTTCGACCCAGTAATGCTTCCCCAAAGTCATCAGGAAGATTTAAACCATATCTCAACTCAGCTCCAAAATTCGCAAAGGTCAACACATTGCCAAGGCTTACTCCATAGTGACAAAGCGCATCAATTCCGATCACCCCTATCTCTTTACGAAACAGCCTCTCCTTTCTTTCAATAAGAAGATTAATACCCAATTCATTTTTTAATTGATGATCCCAGCCTTGAGCCGTGGGAATACTTCTCAAATCATCATGAACAAAATCCTGCGTTTCCCGTGCCAACGAAAGAGGTCCAACGACTCCAATCTCAACTGTTAATGTCTCCAGCGTATTCTCTGTCTTTCGATGAAGGGAACCTCCAATATACAACCAACCGGAATAAGGGCGATCAGTGGTAATTAAATCTTTCTCAAAGATATCATCCGGCGTATACATTTGTTGCCCCAGAGTCATTTCAATATTATACTGACTTTCAACCGATGGACCCGAAATATTAAATAAATTCAGTCGACGATAACCATCATCCAGCCTCTCTCCTAAAAGTTCTAGCCATTTAGCAGCCCTACGAGAAATGACACCATAATCTGAATTGTCCAAATATGATGCAATTGAAGGCAAATCAGGCGATATTACCGAAAACTTTGTCCCGTTAGTATAGTCCCTATCTGTATCTGAAAACAAATCGTTATCAAAATAAATACTTAACGTCAAAGGCGACTCTTCCGAATACAAATTCGCGTAAGTTAAGAACACCAAAGTCATAAGAACCAACCGCTTAATTCCAGCGAATCCCCCATTCTTTTTCAAAAAACCATACATAATTTTAAATATTGTCCATTCATCCCCCACGGCAAGGCTATATATGGTAATTCCACATAATTATTTAATAAAAGCACCTCAATTTAAAAAACTTTTGAATAAGTCGCCGCTATATTTCAAAGGAAACATTGAATTAGAATATTTTTGCAACAAAGCACACTCACTCGCGTTTACATCAACATAATCACATAATATAAACAGACAAAAGGTAAATTTATGAAATCTATAACAACTCTATTACTCATTGGTAGCTGCTTAGTTACTGGAACTATTTTCGCTGAAAGCGAAGGAAAGAAAAAAGGCTGCGCTAGTAAACAATGCTCAAAAGACTCTAGTGGCGGCGGTGGAAAACACGATATGGCAGGCAAGTTTGGGAAGATGCTAAGCTCTCCGGCTGCTAAAGAAAAATTAGGCTTAAGCGATGACCAAGTAACACAAATAAAAAGTGTTATTGAAGCCAACAAGGCCAATTTTGAAACTCAAAAAGCGAATACACAGGATGCGATGGAAGCAATCAAGGCAGTCATGCAAAACCCTGGTGCATCTGATGATGACATTAGATCTAGCTCAACTCATATGGCCAACGTAAAAGCAGATGGGATGATTTTAGCAAAAAGTATGAAAAATGAAATCAACGCTATTCTAACTGACGAGCAAATTCAAAAAATCGAAGAGATGAAAAGCCAACGCGGAAAACATCAAAAAGGGAAAAATTCTCAAAAAGGTTAACTCCACACAAATTTAAAGGCTTTATAAGAAGTCGCAATCCTATGGGTTGCGACTTTTTTTGTGTTCAATGGCATGATAAACGAAAACGCAAATGGTTAGTGCGAAGGAGACGGATTCTTCGGACTTACCATTTGCAAAGGGAGGGACGGATTCTTTGTGGTTTTTTAACCATGAAGCAACTGTGTTTGTTTTATGCAAGTTGAAAGTCATTGTTTTTGATAATAGCATTAGCGAGAACAGCAAGCTTCCGCATAACGGCGACGGTTGCAACTTTATGACTTTTACCCTTCACTCTTAAATCT
>CAWUTK010000211.1:0-2736 GCA_963924785.1 uncultured Opitutales bacterium | reverse complement strand
AATCTTCATATTGTGGAACATACAAGAAAAAAGAGGAAAACTTTATTATTTATAAAACCCAATTATCTGTCATCTTCATGCTTAATTTCCAAAGAATCCGTTTTCGTGTTAGTTCGTGATGGTATGTGGTTAAAATCGAAGCATTCGTCACTTCTCTGCTCTAAATAATAATAAACATAAATAAGGAAAAAAATGCAAAAAATATTAAAAAAATCATTCATCCTGTTTCTGTTGACTGCGCTTTTCGCATTCAACTTATCTGCGAAAGCCAAGAGAAAACCAAAGACTCCTGAACAAATAGCAGCAGCAGCGAAGAAGATGGGTGAACAGGTGGCAGTCGGAACCGTTGATCTTTATATGGCTCATGGTAAAGAGGTTTATCGATTTGTCCCAAGCGGTGAAAATAAAGAACTTCGTATGGTCAAATTTGTTCCTGCTCAACTGGGATATAGAAAGACGGGGATTCCAGAAGAATACGAAACTATTCTTGCAACAGCACTTGCCGAAAAGAAAGCAGTCTATTTCAAGTGTGCGCTTTTTGATCACGGGAAAGGAAAGACGGCGATTGGAAAGAAAATTGTCATATTGAAGTTTGCTGATGATGCGTCGGTTGAGCACGAAAGTGACACTGTTGATTTCGGACCCAAGGAAGAGGAATCTGTTGAAGAATAATGTGAAGGCATATGGTAGTTCAGTTGTGAAAAACTGTTCAGAAGGTCGTTCCAGAATCTCACTTAAGCAAGGTGAGAAAGTCATCCTTTACTCGGAAAACATTAGGACGGGCTATAGTTTAGTTTTAATAATAGTGGCTATATGCGTTGCGGGCATGGTTGGCTATTTGATTCTGGGGAAGACGACTGCAGAGGAAGGTCGTGTTAATACTGAAGTCAGTGATTCATTATTATCTCCGAAGGGCTCAATTACGCCTGTTGATGGTGAGGATGAATTAGTTTCAGACGTAAGCGGATCCGAAGTTGAAAATGTTTCCAAGAATAGTGTTTCAGCAAATCGGGTGTTGGCTCCATTGGAAATGTCAGAGATGGATGTGTTTCCTAACTCAACATTTAGTTCAAGTAATTCAGGTGATTTCAAAGGAAGCAGTGAATTTGTTCCTTCGGCGGGTCCTTGGTCAGGGCATAAGGAGGAAAACGTTTTCCAGTTTCTAATGAAGCATAAACAGGATCCCCTGAATTCTTATGAACTGCGCATTGGAACGGGAGGGCAGATCTATTCTCTGTTTTCTGAATTTGGTGAAAGTGTACCTCCTTCCTGGCGTGATCCGAAAGGGCACCATCAATCACCGTGGAATGACGAGGTCTGGCAGTTTGTGTCTGTTTGTAAAAAATATAATAAACTGGATGATGTTAAATATAAAGAATTAGTGGCTCCTTATAGAGCGGGTTACTTTGTTCATAATTCAGGGTGTTATGTCCCTCATGATCTTAGGGAGCAACTCGGGATTGATAATGTTTATTGTCCTTTATTAGGGTCGAATTTTGATGAAATAAATAGAACTTACCAACAGCTAAATTGGGGGCTTGTTCCTCAGGTAAAGACCATTAATCGTTCTCCGTTACTTTATTATTTACAGGTGAGAGATGCCGGTGAGGGAGCGATTGAATTAACATGGATTGTCCACAATTTTAGTGTTCGCGATGATATCGTTTTTGACCATTTGAATGCGCCTTGGGGTGGAACACGTGTGACGAGTCTACCATTCCAATATATCAGTAATCCCGATGGAACGATTCGGAAATTGAATATGGTTGATGGTAATGGCGTTAATTCTAATGTTAGTAAAACGGGTGGATTTACGCTATCGAGTGTTGATGAAAGTCCGAACAGTCAATCGCTGTCTCTTGTTTACGGATTGGATAAAAACTATAAGAGGGAACGGGCAAAGAAAGCAAAGGGTTTACCGTATGCTCAAGATAAACCTTCTCTGATCCGCTACGGATCACGTCCGGGCATGGTGAGTTACAAGAGGGCTTGGAAGAACTGGAAGACTCGTCCTGCCGAATCCTTTCGTAATTACGATGTATTAGTGCTTATACCAAAGTTATTAATAGCCCCACAGACCTCCATCTGGTTTAGGAGTTATTTGGTCGTTGGCGAAAAGCAAAAATGTGTAAAAATAGCTAACGATTTAGTTGATCATGTTGACTATGGGCTAATGGAGTTTTCTGACGATGTTTCTGAAATGACTAATGTGTTAGATCAGAAGGGGAACACCGTATTCAAGTTATATAAAAATCCGGTAAAGGGGACATTGCCGATCTTTTCATTACGTCATGAGCCAACGGGTAAAACCGTTTATACAACTGACCCTTATTATTTCACTCCTCAAGAGCCGTTATCGCTTAATCTCCCGAAGGATGATGAAATATATGATTACTTAAAAGATGCAGTCGGTTACACGCTTGATGCAAAAACGGAGTTTTTAGGAATACTGGGTTATGGATTTAAAGATAAGCCGGGTGAGAAGGGTTGGAGTCCTTTATCAACTTTCCTTGATGAATCACAATTTGGAACTGCGAACACCTATCACGTTGATGTGTGGGTTAAACCGTAAAAACAAGTTAGCTTAATAACTATTTTGCTACACTAGTGCATCGTCTCATAAGTTCCAATCATTGTTCGGCTTGGTATTCTTTTGTTAATTTAATAATTTGTTTTAATTTTTTTGGCCCCTTTGTCCAGGTGAAGGGTCCACATTCTTTATTGTACTGCTTGATG
>CAWUTK010000210.1:0-5890 GCA_963924785.1 uncultured Opitutales bacterium | reverse complement strand
CGGCGAAAGGAAAATCTTTATATGCAACGTGCATGGCACGTCACGGAGATAAGGGGCAAGGTAATCCTATTATGAAATCCCCAAAAATATCATCTTTGCAAGATTGGTATTTATTGTCACAGTCGAAGAAGTTTAAGACGGGTGTGCGTGGTTCAAATCCTAAGGATATAACTGGTCAGCAAATGAGACCAATGGCAATGATGCTTGCGGATGAACAGGCAATGAAGGATGTTATTGCTTATATCCGTTCTTTGGACAAATAAGTAATCGAACTTCAATCTTCCTTTTTTGCTTTCGTGAATCAAAAAACTTTTGTATTAACGCTTTCAACCGTTGTTATCTTGACCGCATTTTTCGCGGCTGTATACGGGAAGAAATATCAACCACAGGAGCGAATTTTACCAGAATTAGGTAAGTTAGAAGGGTTTTCATTGACTGATAGTCATAATCGAGCGTTTATGCCGGAGAATATGGAAGATAAGGTTTGGGTTGCCAATTTTATGTTTTCTGAGTGTGAGGGGTTTTGTCCCGCTATGACAAATCAAATGAAGGAGTATACGCGTGAATTTGCTGAAAATGATCAATTTAATTTAGTTTCGATTTCAGTTGATCCTAAAAATGATTCACCTGATGACTTGGCTAAATATGCTGAAAACCAGAAGATCGAAGGAGACAAATGGCATTTTTTAACAGGTGATGAGAAATCAATTAAGGAAACGCTTGAAAAAAGCTTTAAAGTAGGTTTTCCTAATAACCCTAATGAGCACGTTAATTATATTATATTAGTAGATAAAAAACAAGTTGTTAGAGGTTATTATTCACTTTCAGATGCTAAAGCGTTAAAGCAATTGCCATCTGATATCTCCGTATTATTGAACAATTAGGATCTTAAATGGGAAAAACTAATCCAGATGCATTAGCAAAAAAAATATTTTCTATAATAATAATCTCTGTCGCAGCATATGTTGCTGCTGTTTTAATATACGCATCATAACAATTTGATTTTTAAAAATTATGATTGAACTTTTTGTAGATAACCTTTCGCCGTTCGGCCACGACATAGACACTATATTTGATAATATAACTTATATTGTCGGGTTTTGGTTTATTTTGGCACAAGCGACTATCTTTTATTTTTTATTTCGGTTTAGAGAGAAACCTGGCGTTAAAGCTAAATATTATTCTGGAGAGAGCAAAAGTGAGAAGAAATGGTTAGCATGGCCTCATAATTTAGTCCTCATTTGTGATGTCTTTATTTTGGTTTGGACTGTTCAGATTTGGTATGACGTTAAACAGGATCTCCCGGAACCAGATGTCACTATTAGGGTAACTGGCCAACAGTGGGCTTGGACATTCACTCATCCAGGACCGGATGGTGAGCTTGATACTAATGATGACATCGTCACAATTAATGATTTACATGTGGAAGTCGGGAAAGTTTATCACTTTGAGCTAACATCCCTTGATGTTTTACATAGTTTTTCTGTCCCTGTTTTTCGTTTAAAACAAGATGCTTTACCGGGTCGAGTTATAATGGGCTGGTTTAAGGCTGAATCCATAGGGAAAGGTGAATATGATGTTCAATGTGCTGAAATGTGTGGTATAGGTCATGGACTTATGGCATCCAGAATGACAATCTCTAGCGAGAACGATCATAAGGCGTGGCAAGCTTCCATGCTAAGTGCAGATAATAAAGTTTGTGCAAATACAACTATGACTGACTTAGATAAGAAAGGAGAGCAACTATGAGTTCATCTGCTGCAACAATAGATGATCATCATGATCATCATGATCATCATGAAGGTTTTATAAAGAAATACTTCTTATCAACAGATCATAAGATTATTGCACTACAGTATTTATTTACTGGAATGGTTATGGCGATGATCGGTGGTTATTTTGCATATGCTTTTCGTATGCAATTAGCGTTTCCCGGTGATTCGGTCCCTGGTTTCGGTATTGTTACTCCTAATGTATATAACTCATTGGTAACGAATCATGGAACAATTATGATCTTTTGGGTTGCTATGCCTGTTCTTATTGCCGCTCTAGGGAATTACCTTATTCCATTGATGATTGGCTGTGATGATATGGTTTTCCCCCGTTTGAACAGGCTTTCTTATCAAATATTTTTGTTGAGTGCGATTATCTTGATTGCTTCCCTTTTTGTCGTTAATGGTGGTTTTGCAGGCGCATGGACGTCCTATGCTCCACTTTCTTCGCAGCCACAATACAATATGACGCCACTGGGTGCGCCGATGTGGTTGATTGCTGTCGCGTTAGAGTTCGTAGCGTTTTTATTAGGTGGAATTAATTTTGTGACTACTGTTATGAATGCAAGAGCAAAAGGGATGAAAATGTTCGATATCCCAATTATTATTTGGATGATTGTTGTCGCTAGTATTTTATTTATGGCATCTGTTGGACCTTTAATTGCCGGTGCAGTGATGTTGCTTTTCGATCAAACACTTGGAACCAATTTTTATAATGTTTTTGAAGGTGGAGAACCTTTATTATGGCAGCATCTATTTTGGTTCTTTGGCCATCCAGAGGTTTACGTGGTATTGTTGCCTGCAATGGGTGTAGTCGCAGAGATAATGTGTGTTTTTTCTCGAAAGAAACTTTTTGGATATAAGATTATAATTTATAGTACTTTTGCCACGGGTATTTTGAGTTTCTTTGTTTGGGCACACCACCAGTTCATTTCTGGAATTGATCCTCGCATGGCACAGATTTTCACGGTAACAACCCTGATGATTTCCGTTCCTATTGCTGAAATGTGTTTTGCGTATATTGCGACTCTTTATGGTGGATCAATTCGATATACAACAGCGATGCTATTTGCATTAGCATTTTTGGTTACATTTTTATTAGGAGGTGTTACTGGTATTCATTTAGGGTCGAGTGCAAGTGATATCTACCTTCATGATACTTATTTTGTTCTTGCTCACTTTCATTACACATTTGTTCCAATAGCGATTATCGCCGTCTTTGCAGCTATTTATTATTGGTTTCCTAAAATGTTTGGACGTATGATGAATGAGACGTTAGGCAAAATTCATTTTTGGGGAACAGTAATTCCATTTAATTGTATTTTTATTCCGTTGTTCTTTTTAGGAATAGGAGGACAGCATCGAAGAATTTATGATTTCCGTAATTTCCCTGATTTAAGTTCAGATGCGTATCAGAATGTTCGTATCTTTGCTACGATATCGTTAGTCGTGATGTTGATTTTTCAATTGGTGTTCTTGGTTAATTTCATCAGGAGCATGTTTAAAGGAAAAATTGCTGGAAACAATCCATGGAAGGCAAATACACTTGAATGGACAGTTCCTTCTCCTCCTCCCCATGGTAATTTCAAAGAATTCCCTGAAGTCTATCGTGGTCCTTACGAGTATAGTCTAGAGGGTAGGGAAGATGATTATTGGCCGCAAAATCAACCTAAATAAATAATTATGAGTTTTCCACGCCCAATTGCTACCACTAGAAGTGCAACAGGTATTCCCACAGGCCGCTTGGCCGTTTGGTGGGTAATTGCCTCTGAAATATTTATTTTCGGTGGCTTGATTGTCTGTTATTTATTACTAAGAGGCCAGCATGGTCACTGGGGAGCTGAAGCTGAACACACTAATCCTTGGTGTGGTGGATTTAACACTTTTGTCCTGTTGACATCGAGTCTATTTATAGTTCTTGCACACAAAGCTGCCGAGAAAAAAGAATTAGAAAAATCGTTTAGGTATATATGGTATACTATCGGAGGTGGGTTGATCTTTTTAATCGTAAAAGCTTTCGAGTATACGACTGAAATATCACATGGCTTTACGATATTTAGAGATGTGTATTGGTCTTTCTATTTCGTTGCTACAGGTTTGCACGGTTGCCATGTTATCGGCGGAATGATCATTATGGCGATTATCTCATTTGATGTTAAAAAGGGTAAAGAACTTCACCGAGTTGAGTTGATCGGTCTTTATTGGCACTTCGTTGATTTGGTTTGGATCTTTTTGTTCCCATTACTTTATATCGCTAAATAACTAAAAGGATTTAACATGTCAGAAGAATCTCATTCGCACACAAATTATGTAAAAATATGGGCAATATTACTTGTTCTTTTATTTGTTTCAGTTCTTGGACCGTTAGTCGGGAATTTTTACATTACTCTTATAACTGCATTTGGAATTGCAATAGTTAAGGCTTTGATGGTTTGTGCTTATTTCATGCATTTGAAGACTGAAAAACGTATAGTTTGGTATATGCTATTAGCATCAGTAGCTTTAATGGTATTATTTTTCTCCGCTCTGATGCCAGACATTATGAGGAGTGAAGGGGATAACTGGGAAAAAACTGTTGTTCTTAAAGCTAAACCAGTACTTGGCCATGGCAATCATGACGGTAATACTCTTAAGCATGCTGAACATGGTTCACATGCTGGGGATCATCATTAATTAGTTCTTTATTTTGGAAGCACAGGCAATAGTTTCGTCGATTGAGCATAAAAAGGTGTTTTCCAATGGAGTGTTGGGGATGTTAATCTTTGTTTTTGCAGAGGTGATGTTCATGACTGCACTTGTGAGTGCTTTTCTTATTATAAAATCTGGGCATTCTGTTTGGCCACCATTAGATCAACCTCGGTTACCAGTTGAATCTACAGGATTTAATACATTTGTGTTATTGTTAAGCGGTGTTTTGTTGTTTGTTGCAAATCTGAAGTTTTCTAAAGATCAAAAATCTCAAGCGACAAAGTTTACTACTTTATCGATGTTACTTGGATTGTTTTTTGTGTGTGCTCAAGGCTATGAATGGATTGGTTTGATTGGATACGGTTTGACAATGACTTCGAGTGCATTTGGTAGTTTCTTTTATATGATAATAGGCATTCATGCATTGCATGCGATTGGAGCGATTGTTTTTTTATCATTCATTGTAATACGGATGTTGAATAAAACAATAACTGCAGAGGCATTTCATACGTCACAGGTATTTTGGTATTTTGTGGTAGGGATATGGCCGATTCTTTATGCATTAGTTTACTTGGACTTATAAAAGATGATGAAGCGTTTTACTTTAGTGATCGTAACGATGTTAGTTTGGAGTAGTCCATTGCACGCTTGTTCTGTGTGCTTTGTGTCTAAGGAAGGTTCGCTTTTTGCATTTTACCTAACAACGGCTATTCTTACATTCATACCGCTTGCGATGTTTGGAGGTATTGTTTATTTCATTAAGACAAAAACAAAAGCAATTGAAAATGCTGAAAGTTAAATTTCTAGGAGGGGTTTAATAGTTTAATCATTGCGACAATAACAACGCCTGTTATTGAAACATACAACCAAATGGGATAGGTGATCTTAGCTATTTTCTTATGTGTTTCAAATTTCCCGAGGAAGCCTAAACTAATCGTGTAAAGCAGTAGAGGGACTAACGCCACTGAGAGAATAATATGGCTTATTAGGATAAAAAAGTATGTTGGACGGATCCATCCTGTAGCGAGGAACTTCGTATCTCCATGGAATTTGTGATAAATAATATACGAGATCAAAAATAGGCCGGAAAAGGCCGTTGCTGTAAGCATCATTTTTATATGAAAAACTTTTTTATTTCTGCGAATAGCTCTAACGCCTATAATTACGAAAATGGCACTCAAACTGTTAAGCGATGCATTGAGGTAGGGGAGTAAGGCTATGTATTTGTTGTCACTCGCGATATGTTCTGCGAAATAAATCAAGTGAAACAGATAGCCTAAAATCACAATGCTTATTAGAATGATTAGGCTTACTAATGGTTTAGTGTTCATGTTAAAAATCCCGTTTTTAATGTGGTTGATTCTACTTTATTATATGATTCTGGTCTTGACGATTTATTATGGAAAATGGCTATATTTGTCTAGCCTTTA
>CAWUTK010000209.1:0-16659 GCA_963924785.1 uncultured Opitutales bacterium | reverse complement strand
AAGAAGTTGACTGATAATAAATGCAGATAACCATACGAATGCTTTATCCATAAAGCCGTATGAGTGAAGCCCGACACCTAGCATGTTGGTTCCAAACCAAGAAAAGCTAGTTACCACGTTCCCGAAGATTGTAAGAGTCATTATTCCGCGATCTTTGACAAGTTTACCCAATTTTGCGTGTAACACTATTGCGCACCAGAGGACGATGAGCAGGGCTCCATTTTCTTTAGGATCCCATCCCCAGAATCTTCCCCAGCTTTGATCTGCCCAAATTCCCCCTAGCATCGTTCCCACAAAACTAAAAAGAGCAGAAAAACAAGTGATTGCATACACCATCTTTGATAGCGATTTAGCGGTTTTTTTGTCTAGGCTAGAGGTCAATGTCCCGCGTATGATGTAAATTAATGCAAGTGTTCCTGCTAAAAACATTCCGGAGTAGCCAATGGTGATGATGATTACATGTGTCGCTAGCCAAAAGTTTGAATCTAATACCGCTCGCATCATTTCCATGGAATCGCCGGAAGCGTCGAGGTGATGTGCGATAATTAAGGTGGCAATTCCAATGATGGAGGCTACGGCAGAGCCAATTCCGTTTTTGTTGATTCGCTCTAAAAATATAGAAAGAAATCCAGCTCCCCAGCCAACAAGGATAGCTGATGAATAAAGATTTGTTACTGGTGGGCGTTCTTGGATATACATTCGAGCCAGTAATCCAAATGTGTGTATGCCAAAGGTCAACAACAGTAGCGCATTCGCTGATTTTTGAAATGTGGTAGGCAGGACTAGCCAGCTAGTCATAGCTAATAGCAATGTGATTACATAAATGACTATACAGAGGTAGAAGGGTTGAAGTAGGTTGAAGAAATATTCAAATTGATTGCGGTTTTCGTGTATTCTCTTCCCTAAAACTGAATGTAGTTCTTCAAGTGTTTGATTGAACGTTTTAACTTCATTCGATTGATAGGAAAGAATGAGCGTTGAATATAAATTGAGAATAGGATGAATTGTTTTTGTTTGTTTAACATCCATGAGGCTTTGTCCTAAGCTGACCCAGTGCGTGTTAGTTGGATCGCTGGGGGGAATAATGCCGATATTTGTCCGTTTCACTAGGCGGGTGTAGGACTCTTCCATGAATTGTCTGAGTTGTTCAGGTTTAATATGCTCAGGGAGTTTACTCGTTTGATCTTCTGATCCGGGCAGTTTGCCAGTCGTTATTAAATCTAGCCAGAATTTATACTCTTTTTCAGGGATGGAGGTGAAGGGACTGATTGGGTGAATCAATGGAATCAGCTTTTCATAAAGCATGATTTTGTTGTAAAGATTTGTGAGTTGTTCTTCGTATACAGATCGTAGTTCTTTCTCTTTTTGGAAGGCGGTCCGGGCTTGTTCGTCGATGGTTTGTAGGTGGGGGCGTAATTCTTCGAATGAGAAATGTTTGCGATTTTTTTGTTTCCATTCAAATAAACCTAGGATTTGATCATTATCGATACGGAAAACGGTATGCTTATCTGCTTTTTCGGGATTCATGATGACGTCCATGATCCACTCTGTCGCAGTCAGTTTATCGCCATTTGGTAGACGCACAGCTTGACGATTACTCATGATTCGTAGCGAGATTTTGGCGAGCGTGTCGATTGGTTTTATACGGCCACCATTTTGTATGGGTAATTGCGCAAAAGAGTTTACGTCAAATGAGTCTGTTGTCTTTTTTGACAAACCCTTGTAGGATTTGAGTGCTGTTGATAGGACCCATAATGATATGAGGATTAAAAATACTTTAGGAATATGCTTTTTCATAAATATGTTCCTATTTTGATTTCTTTAAAAATTTAATAAGGTGCATCATGAATTGAACAATCATTCCTATGCCCACTAGGGCTACCGCAATATAGGGGATTAACCATCCTTCGTTTTTTACGACTTGAAACATGGAGGCCGTGTTGTTTTTGCCGAAAGACGCTTGAAAGAATGTTAAACCTTCGTAGCGAAGAGGGTGATTCATGTAGATCAAGGCCGGTCTTACTTCTTTTTTCTCGTGGTGTGTGATTTCAACTTTACTGGAGTAATTTTTTGGGATTGTTGTGCCAGGGTAAACATCGTGTTTGAAGTCTACAAGTTTGATTGAGTAGGGGAGGTATTTCCGGCGAGGTCTTAAGGAAATAGTGTAGGTCTTGTCTTGGAAATTAAATGTTTGTGTTGAGAAGCGATCATTGAAGAAAGGTGAAACTATCCATTTCCCGAGATCTTTTTTGTCAGCAGTTATGTGGATCAATGAAGATGGCGTGTTTATGGTATCATGCCTATAAGTCATAGGTGCTTCAAATATTTTAAATTGCATTTTTGCACCAATACCCTCGTTCGCAATGAGTCCGGGATCTTCTTTTGTGGGCTTCCCTGATGCTGAATTGCTGAAATACTCTAAAACATTGATGCTAAAAGGTAGGTTTTCATGTGTTAGTGTAGTGCCCCTTGTCATTTGTTCATGAGGAATACTCGTGACAATGTCTTTCTTAGGGTCAGTTGTTTCAATAATTACTAGTTCAGCGTCTTTTGGGTCAGTGGTGTAATTGCTTTCTGCGCCTTCATCGATCCACATCTGGGTTTCTTTTTGGAGGAAACTCGTTAAAAACCCACTTGCGATTAACAATGCAACGCCCGTGTGGATTAGGGCGATGCCTGTTTTTTTCCAGCTTTTTCGGAAATATCGAAAATGGGAACAACTCAGATTTAAAATTAATAGAATTCCGATTAAGAACCCTCCTGGGAGTGGAAGTCCTAATTCTGTTAAGCTGTACCCTGCTTCACGAAATGGCCATACTGTGAAAAAACTTTCAAAATAGATTGTTTGAGCTTTGTGGATACCAAGGTGAATTTGATCCAAAGTCCCAAAAAATACAAGTAGCATAGAGAACGCTAGGAGTACAACGGTTAGCTTTAGTGAGCTGAGAAGTTTATATAATGGATTCATATCTGATTGCGTATAGAATGTTGTAGTAACAATAAGCTTTATCAATAATTTAATGGGTTTTGTTTCAAATATTAGATTCCCTTATCTTTAAAACTTTGGTTCAAGAAATAATTCATCGGTTCGCATTCTTATTTGATCGTTAACCACTTCTTCGGATACCCCAAGAGCCGTAGCGATTTCGATGATCTTGCTAGACTCATCTACCTCATATTTTCGATCAGATACTGCCATGTCGCAGAGAATAGCCACAAATCCTTTACGTTCTTCACTATCAGTTTTTTCAACGAAGTGCTTGCAGATTCTTTTAAGGTCAAAGAGTTCATCCTCTAGTCTAATGGCTTCACGCACTATTCCATGAAGGACGTCAATGGGAACCTTCATAGAGGAATCTAGTAATTTGATGATTTTTTTAACCTCTCTGTTTGTAAGTTTATTATCTGCTCGTGCAACTTGGAAAAGCAGGGTCGATGCGAGGCAAACCTTTTTGATCATATCATTGTCTATGTCGACCGACACGTCAGCAGATTGAAGGAGTCGTTTAAGCCTAAAATGAATCGGGTTTTTAATATAATGTTCTAGGTGTCGATCTCTGCCCATGGAGATTTGAACGAGAAATGAAGCCTTGCTGAGACTCGCTTTGAAAAATGCACCTAACCCCTTTTCTTTGGTCGCGGTGTTGGTTTTAATAGCTTTTTTAAGTTCCGAATAAAGGATGCGTTCGAGTTCAACTAATTTGCCATCAGCTTCAACAAGGCGCTTTATCCAAGTGAATGCGATTTCAATTTCTTGTTTGATTTTGAACTCTTTACGGAAAGTGTTGATCAGGTTCTTTACTTCTAAATCAGAGAGTTGGTACTCCCCGTAAAGCTTGATCAATAAATGATCTTCTTCCGTAATATCAGGTCTTGATAGTAGCAAGTTATAGACAAGCTGCATCTCTTTGGGGTGAACTTCATCATCCGACCACGCGAGTGCAACCAGCACCTTACATAATGTTAAAATCTGATCCTTATTAAGCATTCAACTGTATTGTAACACAGAATAAAGCTCAATGTCACGTTGATAATGAACGGTATAAGTTGACTGAAGTAGAATCAGATTAGCCGGATTTTTTCGCAATTTTAATAAATTGGCTTCCTAGCAATTTTAATACAAAAAAGTAAACAAATACGGCAATTGCAATAGTGGTCCCGATGGTTAACCCTAATTGCATTTTACCTTGGCAATATTCCTCAAGAAATTGCATGCATGCGGGCGACAGTAGTATGACGCTTGTAGCCATAGCTCCAGAGGCAATGATCATGCGTGCCGTTTCGAATAAGGGTAATCCACCATGAGATAGCTGAAGTTTTTGATGTAGTTTGTAGAGTAACCAACCTGACTGGATAACTGCGGCAATAACATTAGCGAGCGCTAGGCCGTTCATTCCAAGTGGTTTCATCAGAATTAAACTCAGTGCGATATTTAACAAAACGACGAAACAGGAGATTTTAACGGGACTCTTCATGTCTTTAAGGGCATGGAACCCTTTTGTTGAAAATCCGGCAAGTGAGTAAAATGGAAGGCCTATTGCGTAAATTTTTAAAACGCTGACAGTAGCATTAACGTTTGTAACGGTAAATGCGCCTTGTTGAAATAAAAGCAGTAGGATTTTTTCTCCTAAAATGTATAGTCCCACCGAGGCTGGTATTGTAATTAATAGTATGAGGAAAATACCTTTTTCATAAGCTACGGCAAAGCCTTTGGTGTCATTTTGTGATACCTTTCGGGCGAGGACAGGAAAGATTACGGTCATGACCGCTATGCTAAAAAGACCTAAAGGTAATTCGGTTAGTCGGTTGGCAAGGAAAAGAATAGAAACAGTGCTTTCGTCTAAATAAAACGCTAACCCTCTCGAAATGAATACGTTAATTTGTAGTACTGCGGCACCGGTGACTCCTGGAAGAAAGAGTAACCAAATTTTATTCAATGCATCTGATTTTGCTAATGTGAATGCCGGTTTCCATCCTTGTTTAAATAAGAAATATGCAGGGATTGTCATTTGGAGGAACCCCCCAAATAGTACTCCGCAGCAAAGAAAAATAGTTTTTTCATGAATGCCTTCACCGAAGTAGTATCCCAGCACCCCTAATGAAAATAGCATGGAAAGGTTTAGCCAGACGGGCCCTAAAGAAGCGGCAGTGAAGCGATGAAGGGTATTCAATGAGGCTCCAATTAAGGCTGCTAAGCAAATGAGTAGCATGTAGGGCATTAGCATAATGCTGAATTTTTCTCCCAGTGCCCATCTGTCGGGGCCAATGTGAAAGGAGTATAGAATCATTAATATGACGCAGGCGAAAGTGATAATGGCTAAAAGTGCTAAGAATGTCCGAGTCAATGCGGCGTTGAGTAGTCTGAAGGCTTCTTGTTTCCCTTTTTCCTCTAGCTCATCTGAGAGGACAGGGATTAGGGCTGAAGTAAGAGCTCCTTCGCCTAAAAGTCGTCGAAATAGATTTGGAATAGTAAAGGCGATGATGAAGGCATCGGCATATGCACTTACTCCAAAGACTGCATAAAATAGCATATCTCTCGATAATCCCAAAACTCTTGATAGTAATGTGTTTGAGCTAACTAGTAGGATTTGGAAAATAGTTTTTTTCTCTTTTTTACTCATGTGGGAAATTTTGCAATAAAATCAGTTTAAGAATGTCTTTTTGTGGGGAATTGCACTCCAATTCGGATTTTAAAGATAATGTTGCAATTTATTGCCATGTGATAAAATATATAGTCCTCAAATAATTTTTAAAGTAACACTGATTCATATGCTCAATTATGTCTAATACAATTTCGGTTAAAGCAGGTAAGGTTATCCTCAAAAGTGGTGAAATGGGAAAAGGGTTTTATATTTTAAAATCTGGAGTTCTCGAAATAACTAAAGGGAATCGCACGATTTCTGAAATGAAAACCCCCGGTGGGATTTTTGGTGAGATGAGTGAGTTACTTGCAAAGCCCCGTTATTGTGGAGTGAGGGCTCAAACTGATGCGACAATTATGCATGTCGATAAGAGTTTAGAGGCATTGGGCCGAACAAACCCGGATATTTTACTTAAATTAATTAAGACATTGGCTCGTCGTTTAGATCAAACGACGGCAATGATCCCGTATCAAGCTGACGATGATGAAATTGCATCAAGAACAGATCCACGTGTTTTGCTCGTTGAAGACAAGGACAATATGGCGGAGCAAATTCAAGAGGGGCTTAAGCATACAAATTGGGAACTTATTGTTGCAAAGTCTGCAGATAGAGCTTTAGAGATGATCGAGTTGGATCACTTTGATCTATTTGTTATTAGTCTAGCTTTGCCAAATGAGCATGCGTTGTCATTGAGGCGAGCTTTGAAGGCTAATAAGAGATCTTCAGATACTCCAATGATTGCAACTGTTGTGAAGAGTGATCAAGAGGCTCTTGATAAAGCAAGGCAGTATGGATTTAATAAAATTGTTACAAAGCCTATTGATTTTTTTGTGATGGAGTCAACTATGGCGAAGACGATGAATTTAGATATTTCTGGTCATTTCTTTGAAAGTACAAATGAGTATCAAATGTTTAAGCTTCCTGTAGAAGTTACAGAAATGATTGCTGAGAGTATTAATGAGTTTTTAGAAAAGAAATTAATGGATACTGTTAATGAAGGGTTGAGTAAGGTTATTATTCAAACAGAAGCTTTGGGGAATGTGGATGTAATAAGTTCCGATATAGTAGCTCGAGCGATTGAAATTTGCGAAAAGTTGGATTTGAAGTTTTCTGCAATAAGTAGTCCAGAAAAACTGGAAGAGTGGAAGAAGTTTGAGAAGACCAAAACAGTTGAGTTCGTTGAGGCAATAGAGGATGCAAAGAAAGCATTATCTATTGAAGAAAAAGAAAATAGTGAGTCATAGTTTTACTGAAATATTTGATATACCCTTTCATGTTTTAAGATGCATTTTAGGGGAATTATCCATTGAGCGTTAAACCGCAACTTCTTGCTTGGATAACCTGTGACGCAATTTATGTAGACCCTTATTCGGGGAAGCATACACTGTTGGGGATTTTTTCGAGTTTAAAGGCGCCTAAGTTTCCTGTTACACATCCACGGATGATTTGGTTTTTGACGCTAACGGATGTCGGGGTAGGTGACCATCTATTGAAAATCCGCATCGGTTTGCCAATGGGCGAAAGTAAGCAAATCGTAGATCGTAAGTTTGTTTCTCAAAGCCCAGCACATAGAATTAATTTAATAAATGAAGTGAAGAATTTAGAATTTGAAGAACCAGGGAATTATAGCATTCAAATCGAGATAGATGATCAGATGGTTTTGGCGATAAGCTTTCCAATATTTGAATAGGGTTTCGTATCCTTTTTTAAAACTAAAGAATAAATAATATCATGACAGTAAAGAAAAGCAGTAAGAGTAGTTCAAAAACAAAGAAGAGCACTTCTAATAAAGGAGAAGTCGTTGCATCAACTGAAGAAATCAAAACAACGATTTTACAGCATTTAACGAGAACTTTGGGTAGAGACCCAAAGACAGCGAATACAAGGGAGTGGTGGTTGACTACGAGTTTGACCGTTCGTGATTATATGATGGATCGATATATGAAGACTCAAGCGGGTCATCATCAGAAAAATACACGGCGTGTTTATTATTTAAGTTTAGAGTATTTGATGGGGCAGTTGCTGAATAATAGTTTGTTTAGTACAGGACTTGAAAAACAGGTATCAAAAGCGCTTGAAGAGTTAGGGGTCGATTTAAAAGATATTTTAGAATTAGAACCAGATATGGGCCTTGGTAATGGCGGTCTTGGTCGTTTGGCTTCTTGTTTCCTTGATTCATTGGCAACACTTGATTTGCCAGCGATTGGCTATGGCATCCATTACCAATTTGGTTTGTTTCGCCAAGAATTTAATAACGGCTATCAAATTGAACATCCAGATGACTGGAAGAATAAAGGGACACCGTGGGAAATTATGCGGCCTGAATATGAGCAAAAAGTTAGGCTTTATGGCCATGTTCGGAATGATTTTGATGATAAGGGCGGTTTTAAGCCAGTATGGACGGATACCAAAACTTTGATCGGAAGACCTTATGATATTCCGATTCCAGGTTATGATACGACAACGGTGAATTTTCTGCGTTTGTGGGAATCTCGATCGGATTCAGAATTCGATTTCAAGATTTTCAATGAGGGTGGATATGTTGAAGCGGTTCGTGAAAAAGCGGTTGGTGAAACGGTATCAAAGGTTTTGTATCCAAATGATACCAGTGAGAGTGGTAAGGAATTGAGATTAGTCCAACAGTACTTCTTTGTCACTTGCTCCCTACAAGACATCATTCGTAGATTTCGTTTAGAGAATAATGATTGGAAAGATTTTCCTGAGAAAGTAGCTATTCAGTTAAATGATACTCACCCAGCGATATCGGTAGTTGAGTTGATGCGTATTTTGCTGGATGAAGAGAGTATCTCTTGGGATGATGCTTGGGCAATTACTCGTAAGACTTTTGCTTATACGAATCATACACTTTTGCCTGAAGCGTTAGAGAAATGGAGCGTGCCGTTATTTGAGAAAGTGTTACCAAGGCATTTGCAGATTATCTATCAGATAAACAGCGAATTCATTGAGAAGGAAGTTAAGCCTATGTGGCCTGGAGACGATGAGAAAGTCCGTGAGCTTTCGATTATTGAGGAAGGGGACCCTAAAATGATAAAAATGGCGTATCTGTCAGTGGTTGGAAGTCATTCCGTTAATGGTGTTGCTGCTTTACATACGAAGCTTTTAAAGAAAAATCTCTTTAGTACTTTTGATGAACTTTATCCGGGTAAAATCAATAATAAAACAAATGGTATCACGCCACGTCGTTGGTTGTTAGCTTGTAATCCGGACTTAAGTGAATTGATTACAGATAAGATTGGTTCAGGTTGGACGAATGATCTTGATGAATTGAAGCAACTTGAGAAGCTTGCTGATAACAAAGCGTTTCAAAAAGAATTCATGGCAATCAAGCTTGAGAATAAAAAGAAATTAGCTGAGTATGTTAAAGAAGTAATGGGGTTTGAAATTGATCCAACTGCTATTTTTGATTCTCAAATTAAACGTTTGCATGAGTATAAGAGGCAGCATCTGAATCTGTTACATATTCTAACGCTTTATAGGAAATTATTAGAAAATCCAGATCTTGATATACATCCAAGAGTGTTTATTTTCGGTGCAAAAGCGGCACCGGGGTATGATTTAGCGAAAACTATTATTCGTGCAATTAATAAGGTCGGTGAGACAATTAACAATGACACTCGCATTAAGGGGAAGTTGAAGGTTGTTTTTATTCCTAATTATAATGTGTCGGTTGCCGAAAAAATCATTCCTGCAACTGATGTATCTGAGCAAATTTCAACAGCTGGAAAGGAAGCTTCAGGGACAGGTAATATGAAGTTCGCTTTGAATGGAGCTCTAACGATCGGAACGCTTGATGGTGCAAATGTTGAAATTAAAGAAGAAGTGGGTGATGATAATATTTTCATTTTCGGAAATACAGTTGAGGAAGTAGAGGAACTAAAAGCTAATGGATATAATCCGCATGAGTATTTGAATCGTAATGAAGATTTAAAAGCTGTTATTGGTTGGTTAGCTTCTGATCATTTTGCACCTGGAGAACATGATGCGTTTAATTCAATTGTGGATAGTTTGCTTGATTGGGGAGATCCATTTATGGTTATGGCAGATTATGAAGCATACTGTGAAGCGCAGGTTCTAGTTGATAAAGCTTATGGCGATAAATCAAATTGGGCAAAGATGGCTATTTTGAATACTGCTCGGGTTGGTAAGTTTTCTTCTGATAGAACTATCCAAGAGTATGCCAATGAGATTTGGCATTTGAAACCATTGAAAATCAAGTAAGTTTTTAAATGCGGAAATTGCTTGTTTGTTTTCTGTTTCTTCTGCCATGGTATTCTATGGCAGAAGAGCAGAAAATTGACGCTTTTATTACTGAAGGTGAAAGGCTTCATTATAAATTAAGATGGGGCTTTTTAAATGTTGGAACAGCTGTTTTAGAGGTCCATCCCAAAGAGCGTTTCAATGGCGAACCCTGTTTTCACTATAGTTTAACCATTCGGACAAACAAAGTAGCAGATAAGTTTTATAAGGTTCGGACTACGATTAATAGTATTGTTTCGATTCAATCGGGGCAGAGTTTACATTATACAAAGCGCCAGCAAGAAGGTAAAACTAATCGAAATATTGAGGTGACTTTTGATTGGAAGTTAAGGCAGGCTCAGTACTCAAACTTTGGTAGATTAGAGGCTAAGGTTCCGTTAACGGATGGAGTGGTTGATCCTCTTGCGGTTATTTATCATTTTAGGACTTTCCCGTATACGGAGTCTTCTTATACGATACCTACAACGGATGGTAAAAAAGTGGTGCCTGTTGTTATTGAATTAGGAAAGCGTTCTGTTCTCAAAACAAAAGCAGGCAAGTTCAAGGCGGTTAAAATAGAACCTGATATAAAAGATCTCAAAGGCGTTTTTTATAAAAGCAAAGAAGCCAGTTTGTCTATGTGGTATTCTGAGGATGAAAACCGCTACCCTGTCCGAATTAAGAGTAAGGTAGCAGTAGGAAGCTTTGTTGCTGATTTGGTGAAAATAGAACAGTTAGAAGTCTATTAAGCGCTCCCTCGGTGTTTTATTGTAACTACTCTGCGTAGTTAGGAACTTAGTCTGTTGGCTATTAGTTGAAAAAAAGATTTTATTCCCACATCCAACTCGTCCCCTAATTGCCTAATAGGCTAAATTCTAAGAACCTAGACTACGTAAGTAGTCATGTTTTATTTGTTGTTTTCTAAAAACTCGCGAAGTTTTAAGAAAAAATCCCAGCTGAAGATGCCGGTACTGTGGCCATCGCTAAAGTGGATTTGAATGGCGTAGTTACCGACATTTGTCCATTTTGATATTTTTACACCAGGAAATTCAGTTCTGCTATCTCCCCCTTGTATTCTTCCGAAAATATCGGGTTCACCTGTGTTTTGAGCACTGGGTGAATTAGCTCTAAGAAACTCTTCTTGGAAATAGTCCTCTGTCCCATCGGGCCATTGCAGAGCGAGTTCTGTTCCTATAAGTTGAATATTGCTGGGTTTAATCATGGTGAATGCAAAACGAATATTACCGTTGCTATTATATGTCAATGGGTTAATCGTTTTATCATGAAAGCAGTAGTCGTTGGAGCTTCGGGTTTATTGGGGAGTGCATTTGCGCGTGCGGCTCATCGTCGCGGTTTTGAATTGATCGGGGTTTCAAATAAAACGGAGTTAGAGAGCAAATACTTTAAGGAGACGTTGAACTTTGATTTGTCGAATCCTGAACTTTTGACAGAGTTCTTATTGGACTATTGGCCGGATGTGATAATCAATACGGCAGCAATATCAGAGCCAGACGTTGTTGATGCCGATCCTCGATATGCGGCGAAGCTTAATATCGATTTACCTCGAAAACTTGCTCAGATTGCTTCGCACCTCAGTGCCTGTTATTTTCATCCTTCATCAGATATGGTTTTTGATGGCACAGAAAGGAATTATAGGCCAACGGCTGTGCCGAATCCTTTGACATTATATGGGGAACAAAAGCTTAATGCTGAGATTGAAGTTCTAAAGTATGCCGCGGAGCATTCGGTCGTTCTCAGATTACCTTTGCTAAATGGTAATAGTTTGACCGGTAAAAGGAGTATGCACGAGAAAGTGCTTTGGGCTTTGTCGGAAAATAAAAAGCTGGATCTCTTTATGGATGAACTTCGTCAACCGTGTTCTGTTGATAATGTGGCAGAAGTTATTGTTGAATTAAGTGAACGACAAGATTTACGTGGCTTGTTTCATTGGGGTGGAAAGCAATTAGTCAGTCGTTATGAAATCGGAAAAAAAATCGCAGATCGTTTTTGTCTTTCTGATGAACTGATAGCACCGACTCTAAGTAAAGATGTTTTGGGCTTAAAGGCCCGACCTAAGAAATTGGAATTGATTTTGAGTCCATTGCAGGGGAAGTTGAAAACGAAACCTCAAATGTTTGATGATCAATTGGCTGATCTTAAAATTCCAGATGCTTTGTATTCATGGTTTAGAGAAAATACTCGGGATCCGTCATGTTATGTTCGTCGTTTTTAGAGTATTTTTCGTTGTATGAATGATTCTGTTTTCCATATACCTATAATGAAAGGGAATGCTGCTTTCAATATGGCATTTGATTTTATGTTGTTGGACGAATTGTCTGACAAGAGTTGGATTCGTCACTACGGTTGGGAGCGAGAGAGTTATACTTATGGTTATAGTCAGAAGTTCAGCGAAGTGTTGCTAGAGGTTGAGAATGAAGAAGGAGACCTTTGTCGAAGACCGACTGGTGGTGGAGTTGTGTGCCATGTAAATGATTGGACCTATAGTTTAATGATTTCTGCAAAAGCGATTGCTTATAAGATTCCGTCAAAAGATCTATATAATCGTATTCATCTTTTAATCGCTCGAACATTTGAGTCGTTTAATCTTAAAACGGAATTGAAACCCTGTGAAACTGAGAAAATTGAAAAGAAATCAGGTGCAAGTGTTTGTTTTCGGTCACCTGTTCCATTTGATGTAATATTGA
This sequence comes from uncultured Opitutales bacterium, assembly GCA_963924785.1. GTDB lineage: Bacteria > Verrucomicrobiota > Verrucomicrobiia > Opitutales > CAJWYM01 > CAWUTK01. The sequence continues at coordinate 4,055 of CAWUTK010000209.1, read as the reverse complement.
GTTCTAGTAAACTCAAAGTTGCGGGTGCCGCAATAAAGCGAAATCGAAAAGGCATACTGCTTCAGGGATCTATTTCTAAAGATATACTGAATGAAGGTGACTGGAAATTGTTTGAAGAGCGTTTTTTTAAAACCATGGCGGATGATCTTGGTTTAGAGCTTACGGAATCACCTCTGTTGGATGTTAGTAACCCATCTTTTGATGGAATTGTAGCACGGTTTCTTTCGGATGCTTGGAACAGAAAAATAGCCTAAAACTATATATGGATCAAAAAGTTAAAATTTATTTTTTAATAAGCATGGTTACTTTGTTTGCTTCGATTAAAGCATCTCCGCATTTAACGATTATGGGTGAAAATCCAAACTGGGAAGAATTGGACGCTTTCCAGTACACTGTGACCAAGGATGATTTTGTTTATGCATTAAACAATATCTATGCACCGAGGGAAACGTCAGTTTCTTGTATTACGGTTGGTGATGATAGGGTGAAAATATTGAAAGAGGCTGGGAGTGAGGAGTTTTTCGAGATCTACTTTTCGGGGTCAAATGAAGGGGGAAAGGTTTCAAGGGAAAGATCCTTATCGGATGTACACATTAGCATTGATCCTGGACATATTGGAGGTAACTTTTCTGAAATGGAGCAACGACATTTTTCGTTGAATGGTTCGTCTCCAATGCGTGAAGGAGAAATGGTGCTTAAGGTTGCTTTAGCGTTAGAACGAAAGCTGATAGCACTTGGCGCAGATGTCTCATTATTGCGTTGGAAAAATGAGCCCGTTACAGAGTTGAGGCCGGTCGATTTTTTAAAGAGAGCAGCAGTCTGGCAGTTTAGGAAAAGAGGGAAGTCCGGAATAGATTTAGGTTTTTCTAAAGAGAAGCAACTGGCTGAAATAACTCGTTTGTCACAGAAGTTGTTTTATCAAGTGAGTGAGATCCGTGCACGAGCTAAATTAGTGAATGATGTGCTTAAGCCCGATTTGGTTTTAGCATTGCATATGAATGCAGCTCCTTGGCCCAATTCATCTAAGCCGTCTCTTGTTAAAGGGAATCACGCACATATATTAGTGAATGGAGCGTATGGTGAAAATGAATTAGCCTATGATGATATTCGTTTTGAAATGCTACTCAAATTGCTTTCGGGTGCTTGGCGAAACGAGGTTTTAGTCTCGGAGGCTATTAGTAATACATTGAAAGATCAGACAGGGTTGCCCCCTTTTATTTATCGAGGAAACTACGCTGTTGGCATAAATAACAATCCTTATGTGTGGGGACGCAACCTTCTTGCAAATCGTTTATACCGTTGCCCCGTTGTCTATTTAGAGCCGTACGTTGCAAATAGTGAAGCGGTGTTTAATCAGATCCAGCGAGATGAAACTGCATTCATTGAAGAATACAGCCAATTTGTTATCGATGGCCTGTTGAGCGCCTCGATTTTTTAGGCCAAGTTCTAGCTTTTATGTATATGATACTGGTTTTCAGAGTAGCACAGACAGTCCTGTCTGTGTATGATTTGATGATCTCCTACTAATTGAAAAGCTAAATTACACAGACAGGATTGTCTGTGCTACCCTCCAGTTGCTTAAAATGCGATGAATTCTAGTCTTCTTTCTCTTCTTTAGCGACCGCTTCTGGTCGCATAGATGGAAATAGTATTGTGTCGCGAATACTTTCGGCTCCAGTGAGCAGGATAGCAAGGCGATCCATTCCCATTCCCATTCCGCCTGCAGGTGGCATTCCGTGTTCCATTGCAAAGAGAAAGTCGTTGTCGATGTTCTGTGTTTCTTCACCCGCTTGTTGTTCAAACATCATTCTTTGAACTTGTGGATCGTTTTGTTCCGAATAGGCAGGAGCAATTTCTTGTCCATTTATGCAAAGTTCAAAGACATCAATTGTGCTGTCGTCGTTAGCAGTAATTTTTGCAAGAGGGCACAATTCTTTTGGAATATGTGTCACAAATGTCGGCTGAATCAGTGTTGGTTCAATGAGTTTTTCAAATACGTTATTTGTCACCTCGTAGTCTTCTCTAGCTGGATCAATTTGGATATTGAGCTTTGCCGCTTTTTCTAATTTTACTTCTTTAGAATGCGAGAACCAGTCTGGATCATCAGTCGCTTCTATGATGAGATCCTTATATTTAGCTTCTCTCCACTCTCCGCCAAGCTCGATGACATCGCCTGAAGGCCTAGGGACGGTAAGCGTATTGTTTGCGGCCATACAAACATGCTGAATGAGATCTTTCACAAGCGTCATCATGCCGCGGAAATCTGTGTAAGCTTGATAGGCTTCTAACATTGTGAATTCAGGGTTGTGTCTGCGAGAAAGACCCTCGTTCCGAAAAACCCGGCCAAGTTCAAATACCCGATCGTATCCACCCACGAGCATTCTCTTAAGATGTAATTCTAAAGCGATGCGCAAGTTGAAGTCGCAGTCGAGTGCATTAAAATGTGTTGTAAATGGACGAGCCGCTGCGCCGCCAACCGTGTTTTGAAGCATGGGCGTTTCCGCTTCGGAGAAGTCTCTGTTCCAAAGAAACTTTCTTGTTTCTTTCATGATGATGGCACGCTTATTGAATCTTTCTCTAGATTCCTCATTCATGATGAGATCTAAATAACGCTGACGATAAATTTGATCACTGTCAGCTAGGCCATGCCATTTTTCTGGAAGAGGGCGTAGTGACTTAGAAATTAATTGTAGAGAATTCGCGCGAACGGTAATTTCTTCAGTTTTTGTTTTAAATAATGGACCTTTCACTCCAATGATATCGCCGACATCTAGTTTCTTGAAAGCCTTGTATTCTTCGACTCCGATGTCGTCTCTTGCGACATAGGATTGTATTTTTCCATCGCGATCTAAAATTTTAATAAAACTGGCTTTGCCCATAATTCGGAGTGCCATGATTCGTCCTGCGACTGAAACTTCAGGACCTTCTTCTTTTTCATTGTCAAATAATGCTTTAGCACTTGTTGAAGTGTGGCTTTGATCCCAATTTTCAATGAATGGGTTTTTGCCATCGGCTTTTAAGTTAGCTAGCTTTTCGAGACGTACCGCATATAAATCGCTGGTATTATCTGGTTTCTTATTTTGACTCATAGATTTATTTAAGCGTGTTTTGAGGTTTTTGGAAACATAAATTAAACAAAAACCGTAATTACAATGAAAATGAAAATAGCGTAAAGGTAAGTCATTTTTATCACACGGGTAGATTGACTGATATGTTCTATTTCACAGTTGTCGCCATTAGGGTTGAAAATAGGGCCTTTGAGTAAAATCCCATCATAATGATTATCCCCGCCGAGTTGAATATCTAGACGGTGAGCCATAGCTGATTCTGGCCATCCTGCATTTGGACTGGCATGCTTTTTAGCTTCCGAGGAAATGATGTCCCATTTTCGGTTTTTTGTGTGAAGGCTGATGAGAAGTCCGCAAAGTCGAGAAGGGATCCAGCCTAATATATCATCGAGTCGAGCTGAGCATTTTCCTATTTTTTCATAAGCTTCATCGCGGTGTCCAACCATGGAATCCAATGTGTTAACTATACGAAAGAGCAAAGCGCCTGGAGCCCCGCCTAAAAGAACCATCCAGAAGAGTGGGGCAATGATTCCGTCGTTTAAACTTTCAGCCGTTGTTTCTACACATGCTTTCGCAATGCCGTTTTCATCTAGGTTTGCTGTATCTCGTCCGACAACCATGGATAGGTTTTTCCTAGCAAGATCGATGTTGGCTTCTTTTAAAGGTTTTAATACCGCTTTGACATGTACGAGAAGGTCTTTAGCCGCGATTGATTGATAAAGGACAAATATGTCAAGGAGCATGCCCCAGGTGGGATTAACTTTATAAAGATTGTATCTAATGACACAGAAGGGCCCGAGTATTGAAAGAATCACAATGAGGGTGAGAAGGCATCCGCCAAAAATATTATTTGAGACTTTTCGGACAACCCATTCGGTCATTAATATAACTTGCCCTGTTAAGCGAGTGATATGCGGTAGGTATCGAGGATCGCCGAATATGGCATCTATCGAAACCGCGGTCAGAATTATAATTGCTTCAGTCATT
>CAWUTK010000208.1:0-4497 GCA_963924785.1 uncultured Opitutales bacterium | reverse complement strand
GAATGAGCTTTTCCGTTCAGAGAAATATGATTATACGGGAGGTCGCAATTTGAGTTTTTATGAAAAATCGGCTGACGGGGAATTAAAGAAAATCGGTAATGTGAGAATCAATGGAAAGGCTAAAGATTGGCTGTTTATTTTTATTAAAGAAGGATCTGATCAATATAAAGTGTTGGGCTTAGAAGACGGTTCAAAGCGCTATCCAGGCGGTTCATTTCGTTTTTATAATATATCGACTCGTGATATGGGTTTGAAATTGGGAGATGACGTATCTGTTATAAAAGTGAAAAGTATGCACAAGGCTGTTCCTAAATATACTAAGCATAAAATGATTCCTGTAGAATTAGCAGAGATTGTTGCTAGTAGTGGTAAAGCTAGATTTGTATATAGTAACTCATGGATTCAGCGTAAAAATATTCGAAGACTTGCTTTTATTCGTGATTCTATGAAAACAGAATCGGGAGTGGTCCAATTAAAGGTGATCGAGGATTACGTGACTAAATGAGTTTGAGAAATTTTATAAAATATGAAAAAAGTAAGCGTAAAAATAATGCTACTGTTTTTGCTTATTCAATTATTTATTAACGCAGACGAATGATGAAATCCAATGTTATAATCTTCTATGCGGATGACCTTGGTTGGCAGGATAGACCGTTAAATGATTTAGGTGAACGTTGTAAGCGGGAAACAGATATTTATATTTTGGAGACAATGAAAAGAATTTACACCTTGGGAATTCACGGTAATGGGGATTGTTGAGAACGAAAGATGTAGATGGACTTTTATTGCCTCCGCTTTTTAATAGAAAACTAAAATAACATATAAGCTTATGAAACGAATCTCAAAATGCCCTTATTGTGAAGAACAATTGGATGTCTCGAATGATCCCGAGGATCAATTTATCAGTTGCCACTGTGAGGAATTCCTATACTTATCGAACCAAACCGAAGTGAGCTTGAGTTGCTATAATTGTTCAGAGAAATTCTATATGCAGAATGATGGTTTCGATAAGAAAAATACTTGTACTTGCGGACTCAATTTCACGGTGACTCGCATACGAAAAATGTTGAGTGAACCCATAAAGAAACCTTACGTTCACAAGGCATAGATTAAACTATATATCCCCATTGTATCATTTTATTTACGATGACTGTGAAAGCATATATGAAAAGAATAAAACGATTATTAAGCGTGTGCTTGCTGTTTACAGTGGGAGTCGCATCCACATACGCAATAGAAACTGAACCGTTGCTTAAGGATCAAGAGGTCAAATCACTTGGGCCCGATGAGAAGTCCTTAACCGTTAACGAATCGCAAGACCTCATCAGTCAAAAGGAAGAGATGATGGAATCTCTTTTAAATAAGATGATAACTACTGCGGTAAAAATAGATCCCCCTTTGGCAGCAAGAAAAATAATGCTACAAGCTGCAATTGTCGAAAGAAAGTTAAATCAATATAGTAGGATGGATAAAGCATTTGGAAAGCTTTTGGCAGAATACAGAAAGTTGCAGAACGAAGTTCAACATCTGAAAGACCCGGGTTTAGCGGAAAGACTCGAAGAGCAAGCAGAACTTAATTCCAGAATTCCATATCCAGATGTTAACGCTCTTCCCGTACCTGAGTTACCCGAATCTATTCGTAATAAAAAATGGACCTGGGACAAAGTTAACCGTTACACTTCTATTCATAAACGAGGGGCTTTCACTGAAGATGAGATTAAAACGATCGCCAGTTTTGATATGATACAGCTTAATTCAGATAAGGATTCTTTAGATTTAGCCAGAACGCTTAAAATACACAATCCAAACATGATATGCATAGGCTACCGCAATGTTATCATCTGGCATGAAACTTTCAACAGTGACCTATTCAGAGAACACCCTGATTGGTTTATGAAACATTTTCAGAGAGGAACGTATGAGACCCATGGTCGAACGGGCCCAAAAGCCAAGAAACCGCTTTTTGATTTTAGAGTTCCCGAAATGAGGGATTGGTGGATACAAGATATCGGCAGACAGTGTGACTCCGACGAATTGGACGGCGTTCTAATTGATGCCTTTGCAAAGATCCTGACCGAGTGGGGTCCGAAACGAAGGTCGATTGGCTGGGATCCAAAACTTAGTCTTGGTGCGGAATACAGCCAACTCTTTTTGGATAAAGTGCTAATGGAAAACGTCAAGGTAAACGGTGGCAAAGGCTTGATCATAGCTAATGCGCTTCGTTCAGGTTATGATAACTGCTTGAAAAGCTATGTTGATGTGTTGTTGCATGGATCATATATGGAGTGGATTGAAGGCGGCCAGGAATACTATGAGGAAGGTTTAAGTAAGTTAATAGACACTTTAATACAAATAGGCAAAGATCCAGGAGATAAATTTCTATGCTTTGCGTTCGGTGCACATTATCCTCCTCCGCCAAAAGTAAAGGTCAACAACGCTAATAATAGTATCCCTGAATCGACAATTATGCCAGGCATGGGCGAGCATTTTGACGCAAAAGGGAAATCACATGAGGACATCGTCAAGGAAATGCGTGAGGCTTTTTCCTACAAGCTGGCGATCTTCCTCATCTGCGCAAATAAATACTCGTATATGGCCTATGGGAGCACGATGCTTGCTAATGATGGCATGGATCGCTGGGCACCACAGTATCCTGAACATAATAAAAAAATTGGCATGCCATTGGGTCACGCAGTGAAGAAGGGAACATATTACTACGAGCGTGAGTTTGAACATGTATCTGTAAAACTTAATGTGGAAACAAGACAAGCAGTGCTTAACTGGAAATAGCGGTGAAAAAACGTATTTTAATTCGCCCTGAGTGGGTGGAGGGTGAGAGTATTGCAAATCTTTAATAAAACTATGAAAACGTATATATTGATATTAAATTTAATCTTTGTTGTTCTGTTGGCCAATGCTCAAGTTGACCCTCAGTTAAAAGAGCAGGTTAAACCGCTTTCTCCAGAAGCGTTTCTAAAAACGGTTGAAATTCCTGAGGGTTATAAACTGCAACTAGTCGCAAGTGAGCCTATGATTCATGAGCCGGTTTTGTGCGTCTGGGATGGGAATGGCCGAATGTATGTTGCACAATTGGATACCTATATGCAGGATGCTGAGGGAACAGGGGAGAGTGAAGCGACAAGCCGAGTGATGCTGCTAGAGGATACTGATGGAGATGGTGTAATGGATAAATCATCTGTTTTTGCAAAGGATCTTGTTTTGCCTCGTATGATTTTACCACTTGATGAAAGAATTATTATTGGTGAAACACATACCTCTGAGCTTTATGCTTATACGGATACCGATGGTGATGGTGTCTCTGATAAAAAAGAACTTTGGCTCAAAGGTAAGCATCAAGGTGGCAATATGGAGCACCAGGCAAGTGGCCTAGTTTGGAATATTGATAATTGGATATATCGAACAACAACCGGGATGAAATATCGTTATACACGTGGGAAAGTTGAAACTAAAAATGGACCTAGTGGCAGAAGTCAGTGGAGTTTGGATCATGATGATCGCGGTCGAATGGTCTCAGGGCATGGTGGGGGTGAGCAATCGTTTAAAAGCTTTCAGCAACCATGGCGCTATGGATCGTTTGAGTTCAAAGACGAACTCGAAAAAGGGTTTATGGAAGTTTGGCCAATTGATAATATTCCTGATACCCAGGGAGGGCTGAAAAGAATTCGCGAAAACAATACGCTTAACCATTTTACTGCGGGTTGTGGCCATTCAACGTATCGAGATACACTCATGCCTGAGTTAAATGGAAACCTTTTCATCTGTGAGCCTGTGGGGCGTATGGTTCGTCGAGCAACTGTTGAAAACAAAGAGGGTGTTCGTATACTGCATAATCCTTACCAAAAAAGTGAATTTATTCGTAGCACTGACCCAAACTTTCGACCGGTAAATACTAAAATGGGACCTGATGGATGTCTTTATATTGTTGATATGTACCGCGGCATTATACAGCAAGCAAACTGGACAAAGCGCGGGTACTTGAGAAATGTCATCGATAAGTATGGTATGGCTGAAACGATTGGCCGTGGTAGAATCTATCGGCTTGTCCCAACGGATATTGCATTGCGCAGTGAACGACCGAAAATGTTGAGCGAAACGCCTAATCAGTTATTGAGTCACCTGAATCATCCCAATGGGTGGTGGAGAGATACAGCCCGTAAATTAATAATACTAAGAGGTGATAAATCGGTTGCTTCTGAATTAGAAAAAATGGTTTCTAATGAAGCGGTATCTGCGTTAGGTAGAGTCGCCGCGATATGGACTTTAGAGGGCCTTGATTCACTAAGTATTGAAACGATTAAGGACGGTTTAACTTCAACTGATATAGACGTTCAAATCGCAGCGGCTCAAGCGGGTGAACCTTTTCTAAAAGGAGACAAAGGGGTTATGAGTTCTCCGTATGTCAAGTCGGCTCTTTCTTCGAAATCAGAAGATGTTAAGACGCAGATGTATCTTTCTATTTATAATTATTTTGATGGG
>CAWUTK010000207.1:0-2684 GCA_963924785.1 uncultured Opitutales bacterium | reverse complement strand
TGATTTTTACCTCTGACAATGGAGCTGGACCAGGCGCGGTTAGTGAAATGTCTATACAGGGACACGATTCATCTGGAAGCCTGAGAGGGAGTAAGGCTTCTTCTTGGGAGGGTGGGCATCGGATACCCTTCGTCCTTAAGTGGCCAAGCACGGTGTCGGCCAATACGGAGACCAATGCAGTTATCAATTTTACTGATTGTTTCGCTACGTTTGCGAATTTGCTTGATGTCGATCTTGAGCAGAATTATTCAGGGCAAGCCGTGGATAGTTATAGTTTTTTCCCAATTATAGAGGATTTTTCAAGCAAGCACACTAGACCCTCGATGGTTCATCGCCTGGGTGCGATTCGTGAGGGAGATTGGAAATTAGGTTCAGGCGGTAAAACCCTTATTAAATCGAAAATGGAGCTATATAATCTAGCAGATGACATAGCTGAAACGAATGATTTGTCAGATGTATACCCAGAGCGAAGGGAGCAACTGTTTAAGAAACATCAAATATTTATTAAAAATAGAAAATTGAAATAAAGGAAAAATATGAAGAAGCAAAAGTTTTTATGCTCGTTGACTATTGGAATATTACTACTACTGAAGATGGTCGTTTCAGCGGCTGACCGCCCCAATATTTTGCTTATCTTGGCTGATGACTGCGCCAAAAAAGCACTTGGTTGCTATGGTAATACCGATATCAAGACCCCTGGTTTAGATAGGTTGGCTGAGGAAGGTATGCGTTTTGAGCATGCACTCACTCCAAATTCATTTTGCACGCCAGCGCGCGCGGCAGTCTTGACGGGAAAGTATTCACATAAGAATGGTGTCACTAAATTAAATCAATCATTCGACGGCAGTCAGCAGACTTTCCCTAAACTGCTGCAGAGAGCTGGATATGAAACGGCTTTGTTTGGGAAATGGCATTTGCTTTCTCAGCCAACAGGATTTGATTATTATTGTGTTCAGAAAATGCAGGGAATGCCTTTTGACCCGATTGTCTTCGAAACACAGCACAAGTGGATTCCTTGGAGCCCCAAGGATCGCAAATCATACAAGCTTGGCGGCAGAGTTCTAAAAGGTTATAATAATGATGTGATTACCACTGAGGTGATCACGTGGTTGAAGGAAAAGCGAAATACGGATAAGCCTTTTTGTCTACTTTTGCATCCTAAGCCTCCGCATGAACCTTATATACCGCCAACAGAATACGAAGATTTTTTAAAAGATGTAACTATTCCTGAACCAGCAACGCTTCACGATAATTATAAGGGAAGGGCTCCTGCGTCAATTGCTGGCGTTATGACTTCAAATCGAATTATTCTAAAACCGGTTTTTAAAAATTTCCGCGAGGAATTGGAGAAAGCAAACCCAAATATCACGAGACGTGAATTAACGAGTGCGATGTATCAGCATTATATAAAGAGTTATTATCGTTTAGTAAAATCGGTGGACGACAATGTTGAACGCCTTCTTGAATATTTGGACGAAAGTGGATTGGCTAAAAATACCATTGTTATTTATACTTCTGACCAAGGTTTTTCTCTAGGGGAGCACGGTTTCTATAATAAACAGTGGATGTATGAAGAGCCATTACATCAGCCGTTGTTAGTGCGTTATCCTGGTGTTATTAAAGCGGGTGTTGTGCATGAATCGATGGTTAATCATGTGGACCTTGCTCCAACCCTCCTCGACATGGCCGGTGTTTCATCAATCCCCAAAGATATGCAGGGGTTTTCTTTAAAACCTATTTTGGAAGGGAAAGCGGATAAGGTGCGTGATGCGAATTACTATCATTTTTATTCCCACGGGAAACGGCTTCCTGAAATCATTGGAGTGAGGACGGATAAGTATAAACTGATCCACTACCCAAGTAAGGAAGGTGGAATTATATGGGAGTTATTTGATCTAGAAAGAGATTTAGATGAAATGGAAAATCAATACACCAACCCTGAATATAAAAAAATCAAGGAGGGTCTGATGAAAGATTTATTAAAGCTTATCAAAGACCTTGATGATCCTGTTGAGGCTCCTGAATTGATGAAATGATGAAGTGGTTACATAAATTAATACGCTGTTTTTTAACCTTTGTGTTGCGGTGTACTTTGTCAGTGGTTGGCGAAGGAAAGAGTCAGCTGGTAAAAGGTGAAATATGGGAGGAGCAATAACCCTTCTTTGAGTTGTTGATTCTAAATAAAAAGGGGAAGAATCTAATATGAAAAAAGAGATGCGTTATATTGTTTTGACTATGCTGTTCGGTATAATGTCGTCAGTGATTGGAGAGGATCAAAAATTATTGCCTGAGATAAAGAATATACTTTTAATTATGTCGGACGATCTTAAAGCAAGTTCGTTATCGGTATATGGCAATGAGGTTTGCAAGACTCCCAATATTGATCGACTCGCTGCATCAGGTGTGGTCTTCGAAAAAGCTTATTGCCAAGGTATGGCTTGTTGGCCGTCTCGGCCTTCAATGATGAGTAGTATTTATCCTTTTTCTAAGGCGAAAGCACTAACGATAGGGGAGCACCTACAGAAGTTTGATATGCATACGGCTAGAGTGGGGAAGATTTTTCATATGGGTGTGCCGCATGCATATCAAACTTCTGTAGGTGCTCCCCTATCGTTAGTGCTTTCGCCTTAGAAAAAGGATAAATACTACTCATCATTGAAGGCCGAGACGGCCAACAAGCCATA
>CAWUTK010000206.1:0-4453 GCA_963924785.1 uncultured Opitutales bacterium | reverse complement strand
CATAATCGACAGTATTTTCCTGCACTTGTTTTGACGGGTGCTAGGCAGGTAGGGAAGACTACGTTATTGCAGGATTTGTTTTCTGATTATAATTATGTGTCGCTTGATATTCCTAGTGTTTCAAGGATGGCAGAAACACGGCCAAAAGATTTCTTTGAGAAGTATAAGTTGCCCTTGATTATTGATGAGGTGCAATATGCGCCTGAATTGTTCCGATATTTAAAGGTTATTATTGATGCGGATCGTCATAATATGGGGCGATTAATTTTAACAGGGAGCCAGAAATTTGTATTAATGGAAAATGTCTCTGAAAGTCTCGCAGGAAGATGTGCGATTATGGAGTTGGAGAATTTGAGTTGTAATGAAATTCAAGCTCATGATGGCAGTCGAAACGAAAAAGAAATTATGTATCGAGGGCAGTTCCCTGAATTATGGAGGATTCCCGACTTTCCAGAGAAAACATTTTATAAGTCATATCTTTCGACTTATTTAGAGCGTGATGTTCGTCAAATAATTAATGTTCCTAATCTTTATGATTTTGAAAAGTTCATTCGACTGTTGGCTGTCCAAAGTGGGCAAATGCTTAATAAGGCTGAATTAGCAAAGTCTGTTGGTGTTTCTGCCTCAACTATTCAAAATTGGATTTCCGTTTTAGAGGCTTCTAATCAGATTACGTTATTGCAACCGTGGTTTTCTAATTTTGGTAAACGAATAGTCAAGTCGCCTAAGATCTATTTTAATGATAGTGGTTTTTTATGCTATATTTTAAATGTAGAGTCGGAATCGTTATCAACAAGTCCTTTTTTAGGAGCTATATGGGAAGCGTTTGTTTTTGCGGAATTAAGAAAATTAAATGCACTTTTGGATCAGCCATTAAATATTTGGTATTATAGAGATCAAAGAGGTCGCGAAATAGATTTTTTTCTAGAGGGCAAGGGGCGGATTTCTTTGCTAGAATGCAAATGGAAAGAGATTGCTGGAAAAGATGACTTGAAGCACATTAATGTGATTCATAAAGAAATTAATGAAAGTTCGAGTCCTTGGCAAACAGGCAATCATTATGTTTTGTGTAATACCGAAGCGGAGTATTCTATTTCTGATAGTTGCCTTGCAACAAACCTTCAATCAGTAGCAAGGTTATTGGCGAAGCATTAGTTTTCTACAAATATGAAAATTACGATTGTTCAGGGAGCATTCTTTCCTGTTCCACCCTTACTGGGAGGTGCCGTTGGGAAAGTGTGGTTTCAGTTGGGAAAAGCTTTTGCTGTAAAGGGGCATGATGTTCATGATATTTCTCGGCAATATGAAGGTTTGGCAAACGAGGAAATTGTAGATGGCGTTTTTTATCAGAGGGTAAAGGGCTATGATTCCCCTTCGTCTATAGTTCGACTAAAACTGCTGGATCTATTTTATTCGTTACGGTGCTTACGAGTGCTTCCTAAGTCTGATGTGATTGTCACTAATACTTTTTGGTTACCCATGCTTTTGAGAAATGAGAAGTATGGAAAAGTCTATGTACATGTAGCGCGTTACCCAAAAGGGCAAATGGGTTGTTATAGGCATGTGTCCCGTTTGCAAACGGTTACTTCTCCGATTGCGAAGGCTATCATCAAAGAGAAGGCTGAAGTTGAGCCAAAGGTTTCGGTGGTTCCTTATCCAATCGAAATTAAAAAGTCTAAGGAGGCTGTTCGAAAAGCTATTGAGCAGAAAAAGAATACGATTTTATATGTGGGCCGTGTTCATCCTGAAAAGGGTCTTAAGCTTTTAATTGAAGCTTTTGAGCGATTCGCTCATCAATCTGATGAGCAGTGGCGATTGCGTATCGTTGGTCCTTGGGAGTATTCGCAAGGAGGTGGCGGTGAAGAATATAAGTGTTCTCTATTAACAGGTCTTTCGGATCAGGTTGAGTTTGTTGGACCGATTTTTGATTTAGAACGGTTGTATAAAGAATATGAGGATGCTTCGCTCTTTGTTTACCCTTCATTGGCAGAAAAGGGGGAGACATTTGGGATTGCACCATTAGAGGCTATGGCAGCAGGAACGGTTTCTTTGGTATCTGATTTGGATTGTTTTAAGGATTTTATTTGTGCCGAAGAAAATGGTTATATCTTTAATCATCGAGCGAATGACCCTGTCGAAGAATTGAAGAATTCTTTTATTCGAATTCTCAGTGATAAGACAAAACTGAAAAATATGCATATGAAGGCATATCAAAGCGCTTGTGACTATTCATTGGATAAAGTTTCAGATAAGTATCTGGACGATTTTGAGAAGGTGATTACCTCATGATTTTAGTTGATAGCCGCCCGACTATTCCGTGCCGTTTTTTGGTTTAGCCATGACTATTCAGCAAAGTTAGATTTGGTTGTGGCAAAACTATTAGCCGTGAATTGAGTATTTCGGCAATCAATTTAAAGTTGAATAATTCAACCTGATTATGACATCCGCATATCTTGGTTGATGAGACATATCCTCGTTCGGTGAAAAATCTAGAATAAATCACTATGAGTGCCGGTCTTCTCCAATCTCAATTCATTATTTGTAATGCGATAAATCAATATCCAATCAGGCTCTACATGGCAATCTCTACGTCCTTCCCAACGCCCTTTCAAGGAATGATCAACGCATTTATCTGGTAGAGACTTTCTTTGAAGTAATCTCTCTATTATTTTTTGGAGCTTACTTAATTCCTTTCCTTTTTTCTGTTGCTTTTTAATATCTTTTTTAAATTGAGAACCTTGTGATATTCGCATTCTCAATCCTCCCAACTAGCAAACAAATCCTTAGGTGTCTCAAAATATTCAATATCTTGATTTTTATCACTTTTATCTAATGCTTTTGCTGTAACGCTATTTGGTATTTTTAATTCTACTGGAAATTCTTTCCTTAGAGCTATCTGGCGATACAATAAGCGAATTGCTTCTGTTGGGGTTAATCCAATGGCGCGCAATACATCTTCTGATGCATCTTTGGTTTCACGGTCAATTCTCGCATGAACGGTTGCTGTCTGTCTTTGTGTTCCCATGCTACAAATGTAGCACAAATGCATTACGTGTCAAATTGTTCATTGTTTGTCGTGGGACAATTCGAAATCATGAAGTCGGCGACTATTTGCTCCGTCATACCTGTGTAACGCACATGTTAGAAAATGAGCAGATATTCGCTTGAATCAACAATTACTCGGATACTAAAGGTTAGAGACAATTCAAATCTATACAGAATTGAGTATCAATCAGTTGTGAGAGGTTTATTCTCGGACCCATCCCGAAAAATATTAAAGTAAGACTTGATAAATCTCTTAATATAAGCATGTTGTATTAAATGAGCGTTGCAGAAATAATAGAACAAATCGGCTTATTATCCCTAGATGAGCAGAATAAAATAGTTGAATTTGTGAAACATTTACCAAATGAAGAGACAGTCGAAGCGATGAAAGAAGCGGAAAATCCAGAAAAATTGGAATCGTTTGAAAATGCTGATGCGATGTTCGAAAGTTTGGGAATTAAATGCTCAAGGTAAATCCAACAACTCGTTTCAAGAAAGATTTAAAGAAAGCAGGTAAACAGGGAAGAAACCCAAGTAAATTGAAGGCAATTATTGACCTTCTCGCATCGGGAGAGGATTTGCCTGAAAAGTGTAGGGATCATGTTTTGATTGGGAATTATGTTGGGCACCGTGAATGTCATATTCAACCAGATTGGTTGCTCATCTATAAAATCGATGGAGAATATTTGATTCTTGTTAGAACTGGTTCTCATAATGTATTATTTTAATTCCCCCCTTATTTCTTTAGGCAAATTTTTCGTATAATTTTCAATTTGAAGAATGAATGATTATGAGTGGACAAAAAGGACAGGAAACGGCTTATGATAGTCCTTGGAGTCTCGCAATGAGAGTTGAATTGATGCTGGCTATTCCGTTTCGCTTTGCTGTTTAGCCTTGACTATTCCGCAAAGCTGTAGTTTAATTACATTCTTGTAATGAAACGAGTTTATACAGAAATAGCTAAAACCCATTTTGAGAAAATTAGTGAAATGGTTTTTGTTTCAGGACCACGTCAGGTAGGTAAGACTACGGTAAGCCATGATGTTAATGGTGGTTCTAAATATTTCAATTGGGATCATGAAGCGGATCGACATTTAATTTTATCGGGTGCAAGTGTCGTAAATGATGAAGTGGGTATTCAGCCAAACATTATCTTTGACGAAATCCACAAGTATAAAGAGTGGAAAAATTTCCTGAAGGGTTTTTTTGATAAATATGGAGAGAATCGAAAGATTATTGTAACGGGCAGTGCTCGTTTGGATATTTTTCAGAAAGGCGGTGATAGTATGCTTGGACGATATTTCCTCTATCGGATGCACCCTTTGTCTGTTCGTGAGTTACTTTGTCCTCTTCCGAGTATTACAGAGATTAGTGATCCTATGAAAATTGGAGTTGATGATTTTCGAAC
>CAWUTK010000205.1:0-11725 GCA_963924785.1 uncultured Opitutales bacterium | reverse complement strand
CACCACTTATCAAATCACGCCTGTCTGGGATACTCATTTCAATATATCTTCAGCAACATTTCGCTTCAAAGGCTTTACGGACTTCATAGGAGAAGAAGGGACCAATTCAAAGCAGATTCTTTCACAACCTCAGTTACTACTTGACCTCGGATCGCTTAAGGGCTCACCGGAGACGCTTTATCTAGGACTAGAGTACCAATATTGGAAAAACAAATTTGGAATTGAGGGCGTAACGGAGTCCATGCCCCAAGTGATACTTATGCTACAATTTTAAGTACGCAGTCCCTCAGCAGTAAACACTGACAACCAGTAGATCTAGTTTAAAACCAATCTACATTCAACTGTGCCGATGACGTGCTGTCCATAACCCACTGCAGACGATTCTTCATTTCATCGGCAATAGCTGAATAGTCCGGATACTGAAACACATCCTTTAACTCGTTTGGATCTTTATCTAAATCATAAAGCGAATCTCTAGGACCGTTTTCCAATTCCCAATTGAGGTAATGCACGTACTTAAATTTATCCGTTCGGATCATTCGCCACTCAGTTGATTCTGAAAACGCAAAATCACGAACACGATCAACCCAATGTTGATCAGTCATTAAATACGAACTGCAACTGGTTGAGAAAGGCTCTTTTGGGAGGTCTTACTTTAGCAAAAAGGGTGAATGCGAAAAGTGCAGTCAACGGAAATAGAAATACAGCTTAAATTTTAGTTTTTGGCACAAACTCAATATTCAGAAAATCCATAACCCAATCGGTTTTTAATTTTTTGCAGCGCAATTGGATAATATCACTTGGTTTTAAATAGAAAACGCCCATGTCATGTTTTTCTGGTCCCCATTTCTTTCTCATACTTTTTGTTTGAAACGGCTTTTCCTGCAATCCAACTTTTAAAAGCATATCAGAACCTTGGCGATTAACGTCGCACATATAATTAAGCACAATCTGATATGATCCTGCATCGTAATTGTGAGGCACAGTCCATTCCATATACTCAGCTATATTATTCCATGAAACAATCATTCCGCTGCGCAACTTAAGCGTCTTACCATGAATTTTAGTTTTATCCGCAGTGATTTTCAAAGGTTCTAAAGGCAGTCGCATTTCGGTGGAAGGATATTCTTTGATAGTGATATCTTTATACTCCATTTTTGCAACACCGCCGCTGTGAAGCTGTAATGCAATAACGCCATAGCTTTCTATATTGGAGTCTTGTTCAGTATATTCAGCAGTTAAATGTCCATTGATATAAAGTTGATGCTGATTGTCACGACAACGAATAATGTATTCATTCCAATCATCCTCTTTGAAATTTTTAAAGAGTTCCTTTGTGTTGGCTTTTAGGAGTTTACCACGACGGTGTTCATCATAAATATCCCCCCAATAGCCCTTGCCAATATCAGCCTGATAACCAATAATTTTACGCACGCCAGCCTTCGCTTTCATCCTTTTTAGTATAGAG
Source organism: uncultured Opitutales bacterium (assembly GCA_963924785.1). Taxonomy (GTDB): domain Bacteria; phylum Verrucomicrobiota; class Verrucomicrobiia; order Opitutales; family CAJWYM01; genus CAWUTK01. Next base: position 10,257 of record CAWUTK010000205.1, on the reverse strand, counting down.
CGGTACTGAATGCCACTATTGATGAGTCCGGTTTTGTGGTCGCCACTCAGGCGAAATTTACATTTGAACTCAAAGTTTTGATAATGATTTTCCGTCGCCAAATAAGTGTTTCTTGGCATTTTATTATTACCGTTGCTGGCAGTAATGACACCATCGATAACCGACCAATACTTAGCATTGTTTACATTGACCGCAACCCAACCCTCGAGGGTTTTACCGTCAAACAGAACTGTTTCCTTTTCGGAGCTTTCTGCTGATGAGATACTTACGAGAAGGGTGAAAATTGTAGTGAATAAATATTTCATATAATTAAGTGCCTTATCTATTTATTTAAGTGTCTTTATATAAGCAAGCAGGTCAGCCATTGTTTGCTCACTGAGCTCGCCAAAGCCAGTGGGCATAAAAGACCGCTTATTGACAGAACTGTGTGAGAGTATGTTTCCTTTAGGGATAAAGCTTTTATTGCCACCCATAGTCGCAATAGTCATTCCGTTTTCATCGTTCTTGACGAGATAGCCCTCATAGTTTGAACCATCCTTTTTAACAACAGAATAGAGTCCATAGACCCCTTCCATCGCTTCATCTGGATTGACGATGGCGGTGATGAGGTGCGAAGGTTCACGATTGGCTGAGCCATCTAGAGGAGGTGCTATATTCTGACCGCTATCACCCAGCTTGTGACAAGCCAAACAAGCCTGAAACAAACCTTTACCCATCACAGGATCCCCTTGGAGATTAGAAGTTGAAGCTATAAAATTCTCGATTTGATCTTTGCGTCTACTAATTGCCTTTTGCTCATGGCCATTAGCACTTTTAAATATCACCTGCCCTCGCCAATCACTTTTTGAAGAGGTCATTGTCCGATATGCTGAGTTATAATTCCATTTATCGGATTCCAAATAAGAGATTTCCCATAAATGCTTAAGGATATTATTTCCTTGAAACGTATAGGATAAACGGCTGACTAGCTGACTTTTCTCGCTATCTTTAAGATGAGGAAACCATAGTTTACAATCTACGGAAGCAGCCTTTTCATTCTTAATGACGTAAGCTGAGAACGCAGATAGCTTCTGACTAAAATTCAAGTTGGACTGAAAAAATAATTTCCTATAGATACTGGAACTTAGGTCAGTTTTATTACCGAGTGCTTGGATGATTTTACTTTTATCATTCCCATTGCCCTCTTCTTGGATGAGCTTAAGCAACGACTGACTGTGGTGCGGTGACTGTAATTGAACAATGAGGTTCAGCGCCTGGCTTCTTTCTGCTAATGAATCTGAGGTAAGATCAGCTTCAATGCTCTTGGCAAAAAGGCTCGAAATATTAACAATGTTTATTTTGTCTATATTTTCTATTGCGACCTTTAACAATTCTTTTGGCCTAGATTGGAAAGTAGGTTCTACTGCTTGACGAACAGCTGGGCTATTAAGGATATGACTGATAGCAATAAACGTGTCGGCATCAATACTCCCGGAGGAAGCTTTTTGCCAAATCTCTACAAACATTCCACTAAGGTCTTCCGCCGGTAAAGATTGAATTGCCCACAAAACATTCGTTGCCCCTAAATTTGATATATTTGATTTTGATAGAAAACTTTTTAATTCATTTGGATATCTTTCGAGAGCTTTACGAGCTAGAAAGCGCTCAAAATTGCGTTCGTAGTTCCCTCTGTAATTATTGTTAGGGGCGGCGGGTTTACAGGCTTGAATAAGTAAACGTATACTTGAATCATCTGCACTGTTAATTTCATCTAGAGTCCTTAATACTTGTGAGCGCACCATGCAGTTTTTATCGTTTAATGGCGCTTCAACAAGTGCTGCAACATCTTTTGGCAACAGTGCATATGAAGCGAGCGAACGAATAGCTTCACGGCGAATGTCGCCATCCGGGTCTGCGATGCACTCTTGGAGAGTCGATTGATCAAAGATTTTCAAAGCTTCCATTGACCAGAGGGCGAGGATTCGACTTTCTTTGCTTATGGTTTTGTCTTTAACTATTGTAACTAATTGAGGAAACAACTCCTTAGCCTGACGCTCTTCTATCTGATGCCAAGCTGCGCGCTTTTCCCATAGTGTTTGGCCCTGGACTAAGTGATATATCAGCTTTGTATTGGGAACTTTTGCTACGTTGGGTATAGTTAGAGGTTCTTGTGACTTATGGCGAATCCGCCAGATACGGCCATGCTTTCGATCTCTATCGGGGTGATCTGTAGAGACTTCATTGTGTGATATTATTTTATTGTACCAATCAGCAATATATAAACAACCGTCAGGACCAAATTCAATATTAACAGGACGAAACCAGTCATCTTTAGATTTAAGAAGGTCTGTTAGGTGCTTACCCTCAATTGAACCATCTGGCTTCCTAATAATTTTAACACAATTAATGGAGTTCGTTATGGGGTTGGCTAAAATGGCAACATCGTTCCATTCGGCAGGAAAACCATTTTTCCCATCTTCAGAGAAAGCCAAGCCAGAAATCCCTGTGCCACCGACACGGAACTTGTGCATACTTGGCATATAGGGAGAATACTGACGAATTTTTTGTCCACCGATTCCCGCAATACTACTTTGTGATTCTGAGGGAAAAACAGAATATCCCCCATCATTTGCAGAAGTTGAATACCACTGGCCGTTGGCTCGTAGTTGATAACCCCAGTTATTGTCCTTGTGACAATTAACTAATTCCAACTCCTTGCCATCAGTTGAGAAACGTATATTTTTACTGTAGGTTACTTCTTGCGTGTTGCCAGATTTCACCGCCGTAACAAGTCCAGAATTAATAGCTCCGTGTGAAAGTTGCATCCACCCACCTGGAGCACGAACGATCGAATGTGCCATGGTATGCGTATCAAAAAAACCAAACCCAGTTAATACAGGCGTCATCGCATCTTGCTTCCCGTCACCATCTTCATCACTGAGGAAGAATAATTCCGAGCCATGAGCGACGAAACAACCGTTTTTGTAGGGCATGATACTTTGCGGTATTGTCAAACCATCAGCCCATGAGTTTATTTTTCCCTGAACCGTTTTAGCCGGATCGTTAATGACAAGTATCTTATCGAGTCCTCTTTCTTCTAAGTTGTACAACTTTTTAATTTTAGCAAATCTTGGATCCTTCTCTACTAAGCTAGTATCTTTCATCATTTCCATCGCTTTACGGAAATTAATACCAGTAACAGGATCTAAAGGATACATTGTAGCTGTTTGCGTCCAAAGCCGACCCGAGTCATCAAATGTAAGATCGATAGGATTGATGATCCCGTTTATTTCTGAGGCGACAAGCTCTGCGACAAATCCATCTGCCAGCTCGAACGCAGCTTGCTCCTCTTCAGGTGAGTACGGAGTTAATCGTTTCCCTTGAATGGATTTAGAATAAATGAGTTGGGGTATTAAATATAATACAAGAACGAGTAATATTTTCTTCATAGATTTAGTTTTTATACATTGGATTGATACGTCACAAAAAGAAAAAGTTAAAATCAATTAATCGTATAAATTAATTTCAACTCTGAAATGGTTTTTTTGAGTTCATCATTTGATAACGGCCGATCATACAATAAGAATCGTGCCATTTCCCCATCGAATGATTCTTTTCCGGGGTGCTGAATAGTATCACGCTCTTGACCGATAACCAGCTTAGATGAATTCGCATTGGTGTTTACTGGAAAATCTTTACTAACATTTTTTGTAGGTCGATTAATAAACAACTCAATTTGAACTATACCTTGACCAGAACCCATACGACCTGCGATTAGATAAAATCGTTCTTTTTGCAATGGAATATGTGCAAGCACCATTGGATTATTCACATCCCACCTGCCCATAGTAAAACTGTTACGAGATCCAATCCAAACAGTGTTATTGTCAGTTACATTACCCCATAACCCCTCGTATTTCCCTCCGTTTTTCAAGTTTCCAAAAAATGAGTTTACGTCTTTTAGTTGAACAATTTGCTCATAAACACTTAAAATAGTAATCCAAGTATATCCTGAACCAGTAATCAAGTGATCAAGTTCATCCTCTTGATGATTGACCAATTCTTGTCTTTTAAACACCAAGCTATTATTTCCATTAATAGAGCTAACGGACTCCCTAAGTGTCGGAGCGCCTGAATTAAGCTTCCCTCTTCCCTTGTTTTGTACGACAAAATCCTTTATACTAGAATTCTCAACTTGGTTACTCCACTTAACCACTTTATCTTCCTCCAGAACTAATCCTTCGTTAGCATTTAGATCTACCACAAGGCCCTTTGTCGTTATTTCTGATTTAGCTGGTATAACAAATACTAAGAACAACAATAGAGATAGATAGCTTTTCATGTGTAGTAAAACCTTCAGTTAGAGTTGAGATGCATTTATCTAAGTAAGTCTAATATATTTTTAGTCATTTTTTCACTTCAAAATCAAAAACAATGACTCTCTCAAGTTGAGGAACAACCAAGTCTTTAACTTTTTCATGTATGGGATGTGGCAAATATTTATCACGAGATTCAAGACTATCAAACGTCATGATAAAGCCATGCGTAAATCCATCATCTAGTCCTTCATCACTTTGATAAGGCCCATTCTCCATACTCAATAATCCTGGAATCTGCCCCACCATTTTCTGCATTGCAAAAAAACAGTCATCAATCTGCTGACTAGTCGTTGAATCTTTGAATTTAAAAACACCGAAATGACGCACCATAATATATATACTCCTTAATTAGTTATTTTGAATAAAAGCAAAAACGCCTTTTTTGTTACTGACGACAATATCAATCTTCTTATCGCCATTTAAATCCTTGCACGTTACCTGACAACCCACTCCAGAATCATCATCTATAAGGTGTGGGGTAAACGTTACCTCACCGTTTTCTAAACGATGAGTTTTAAACCAATAAAGAACAGCGCCATCCTCAGCCCCTGGATCTTTGCCATTATGAGCGTAGTAGCGTTTACCTGTAACAATGTCCTTTATACCGTCACCATCAACATCAACGCAATCCATAGCGTGAAGTTGACTAAAGAAAACAGGGCTCTTATTCGCCTTTTCGGTTTCGCCCATGATATCGTGTTTCACAAATGCGATACTTCCAATTGACTGTATTTGCTCAAACCAAGCTAATCCATAACCATGTGCATTTAAAGACGAAACCACATCATTGTCACCATCGCCATCAACATCAAAAGCATACATTTGAGATCCACCCCTTTTAGAAAAAATGTATTTGTGATATACCCAATGAGATTGCTTATCCCAATTTACCGGTTGTTCCCACCAACCCGATTTCTCTAATACATCATTCAAGCCATCTCCATTGATATCCCCAACCCCTAAGCCATGAGTATATTTACTAAAGCGTTTATTTTTTGGGCTGATAGGATATGAAGGCCAAGCCCCTTCTTCCGATGGAACTGAAACAACAATTTGATTTTTACTAAAACACAAAAATTCCGGTTTGGCATTGTCCAGAATATCTAATAATTGCGGAGACTCATTACAGACATTATCCACGGCATGAATGGATTCACATTCCCCTTCATGGTTATTCGCAGAAAACGGAGCTTCGCCAGGGTTTTTAAACCAACGAATAGGCTTTCCGGGCAAACCCACTCTTAAAAGATCGACCCATTTATCATTCGTCAAATAAAGGGAGAATGATAAAAAATTATCTGAATATCCACTTAGGCCTGGACCTTTAATATTAAAATTTTTCACTGGCGAAAAAGAATAACTCTTTTTCAGTTCCGGGCCTTGCCACCATAAAGTTCCAGCGACAACATCTAATTCACCATCATCATTAATATCTGCTATAGTCGCGCCTTCACTTATAAATGCATCATGGAGTTTGATTTTTTGGAAAGTCGGAGTTTTAGGCTTACCTGCCATTAAAACTAACGGCATGAGTCCAATCCAAAATAAATACTTTAGTTTCACTTCTACTTTCCTTCAATTAAAGCTAATAGTTGAATTGCGCATTCTTTTGCAAACACTGGACTGTTTATCGTTTCATCAAATTCCATAATTTCCCCTTTGTAACTTTTCTTTATAGAATCAAAGAGTGCATTATCAGCATCATTATCATGAAATGGCTGACCGAGTTCACTGATTTGACTAATGCCCTTCTTGGGCAACATCATTACGGTCGCAGCACTATTTGCATTCGCTTTTTCTGAAATGATCCGGCCAAGCTCCCGATTCTCATCGATGTTGGTTCGCATCAACGTAACTTGTGGGTTATGGACATAAAACAAGCGTTTTGAAAAATCGTCTGAGATAGTATCTTTCGCACCAAAATTAACCATATCTAAGCAACCCGGAGCAATTACCGCAGGGACATTAGCATTACTCATTGCATCCATCCGATTCGCCCCTGCAGACAATGTCCCTCCGACTAATTCATCTGCCCATTCAGTTGTGGTTAAGTCAAGAACCCCTTTAACCATTCCACTCTCGATGAGACTTTCCATTGTTTTTCCTCCAACACCTGTGGCGTGAAAAACCAACACCTCATATCCGTTATCCTCTAAAACTGCTTTCGCTATATTAATGCACTCGGTGGTATTACCAAACATACTAGCCACAATCAGGGGCTTTTCCTGACTTGATTTAACATCCATATCAACCATTCCACAGATAGCACCCACAGCTCGTTTAAAAATAATTTTTGATATAGAATTAATACCGGCAACATCAACAATACTCGGCATCATCACAATATCCTTAGTTCCAACATAATGCTCAGTCGCACCACTTGCTAAGGTTGAAACCATCAGCTTAGGAAACCCTATCGGCAACGCTCGCATACCTGCTGTGCCAAGAGCCGTGCCACCTCCGCCGCCAAGTGAAATGACCCCATCAATTTTATTTTCTTCCTGCAGTTGACTCAACAAAACGGGTATTGCTTTCGACATCGCTACAACACATTCCCCACGATCATGTCGTGTCATGATTTCTTTTAAGTCAATACCTGCTGAATCAGCCACCTGAAAACGATTTATATCAGGTGTGATTTGAGGTTCATCTCCAGTGCCTAAATCTATCAGCAATACGTCATAGCCCTGTTGCTTAATTAAATCAGCAACATACGCATGCTCTTCAGCTTTTGTATCAAACGTTCCTATTACAGCTATTGTTGCCATATCGAATTACCCCTTACGTTTAACAGGAATAGCTTTAAATTCTTTTGTTAAATCAACTAACGGTTGCTCTAATGCCATACGCTCTAGACTAGACGCGCCAACAAAACCAACGGTATCAGTATGTTCATTTATATAAGCTGCATCTGAAGGTGTCGATATCGGGCCACCATGACTCAGATAAAGAACATCGCCACGACCCGCTTTACCTCCATCAATAATGCTCTGCGTTTTTATCGCTGCCTCTTCCAGGGAACAAGTGGCACCTGTCACACCTATCGATCCACCAACAGTACAACCAACGTGCGCAACTATCACATCAGCTCCGGCCTCCGCCATAGCCTTTGCTTCTTCCGGAGTTGCCACATAAACAATACTAAACATGTCCATTCGATGAGCTAAATTGACACAATCAATTTCTTTTTGTACTCCCATGCCAGTTTCTTCAATAGCTTGGCGGAAACCACCATCGATAATGGTGTGTGTTGGAAAATTATTAATTCCGGAAAATCCCATGTCATTAACTTGACCTAAAAAATGCCACATGCGACGACGAGGATCAGAGGCATGAACACCACAAATGACGGGAATCTCTTCAACAACAGGCAATACTTCAAACTCACCAATGTCCATTGCAATTGCGTTGGCATCGCCATAACCCATCATGCCCGCAATAGAGCCCGCGCCCGCCATTCGGAAACGACCTGAACTATAAATTATGATGAGATCAGCACCACCTTTCTCAATGAACTTTGCACTTATACCCGTTCCCGCTCCTCCAACAATAATAGATTCACCACGCCCCAGTGTATCGTGCAAGCGTTCCATAACTTCTGCTCGAGTATATGGGTTTCCTTTTCCTGTCCATTTATTAGGCATAATAATTTCTTTTTTTATTATTAAAAATCTTAGGGAGCGTTTAAAAATATAAGTAGTAATGGTGCGAATATGATCCTTCTCTTCATCACAAGGAATAATATACACGATATGCCATGATTTTGATTGGCAGATTATCCGTTTTTTTTGTAAAATAACGCAAAAACAAAGATTATTAAACAATAAATCGGATTAAAATTAGTTCATGAACAACTCAGACATCCCATCATTATACCTAATAAATGAACAGTTCTCTACTTTATTCGAAGGATTAAGTGACATTTTATACTTTGTAAAAGACCGTGATTCTCGTTTAGTATCAGGAAACACTCTCTTAGCAGAACACCTTGGTTACAAGCAACCGAGTGAAATCATTGGAAAAAATGACTTCGACCTTTTCCCCGTAGAACTGGCTCAACAATACAGAGAGGATGACTTAAATGTCATATCAGCAGGTAAGGAGAAAAAGAACATTATTGAGCTCTTTCCTAACTATTTAGGCGACCTCAACTGGTTCATCACGACAAAGATACCTTTAAGAGATTCCCAGGGCGAGATATGTGGCGTTTGCGGAACATTAACCCATTATGAAAATTCAAACCAATTCATGCGTCCCTTTAAAGAAATCTCCAAAGCGCTTAATTATCTGAAGTCACATTATAGCGAAAAAATCAGTAACCAAAAACTGGCAACCGTTGCAGGTGTTTCAGTTCGACAGTTTGAAATTCGCTTTAAAGAAATCTTCAAATGCACAGCCCACCAATACATCATAAAACTCCGTATACTCAAATCCTGTAAACTGTTACTGCAACAGAACCTCACCATTTCTGAAGTAGCACTGGAACTCGGCTTTTACGATCAAGGCGCTTTTTCAAACACCTTTAAAAAACAAATAGGCCTCTCGCCCTTGAAATACATAAACAAACATCGTGACTCAAATAGCCGATAAAAAAACATAGTGCGCCTAAATAGGCATTAGCGATAAATTAAAGTCCTTATCAGGAACAACGGCACTTAAATCAACAATCAACATCATCAAAACTATAAATATTTTGTATTTCATTTTTTACTTTTGTCTAACGCACAGGATGAGATATCCCCAACTTTGCTCAGTCGCTTCAAAATATCAAAAAATGTAATTTGAAACCAAACCTTCGATATAATTAAAACCCGTGTTGGGGATTACTCTCCATCCAATTGTTGTGCCATTTTACCGTGACGATTATACCACTTGAAACTCTCGAACTTCTTTCAAAATCTTGCGACCACCTTCCCTCTTCGCTTTTTCAATATCATAACGAGCTTGCAATCTCATCCATATCTCGGCAGTAGTTCCAAAATACTTACTTAACCTTAATGCCGTATCAGCAGTAACAGAACGTCTCCCTTTAACAATCTGACTGATACGAATTGGAGCTACACCAATATCTTTAGCAACACGATATTGCGATAATCCATAAGGCTTCATAAAATCTTCAAGCAAAACCTCTCCTGGGTGAATACATAATAAACTCTTCATAATTTTTCCTCCTAATGATAATCTACAATTTCAACATCAAATGCATCTTTACCTCTCCAAACGAAACAAAGCCTCCATTGATTATTAATCCTAATACTATACTGACCAATTCGATTCCCCTTGAGCTTTTCTAGACGATTACCTGGAGGAACCCTTAAATCTTCAATAATTTCGGCCTCGTCTAAATAAATAAGTTTTCTTCTTGCTGCCCTCTGAACACTTGGTGGAAACACCTTAGAATAACTTCCATTAAATATCTTTTCAGTTTGACTACATGAAAACCCTAATATCATAAGAAATCAACATACACCATTGGCGATAATATTGTCAAGCGATACTATTAAAACTTTTGCACAACGCACTGGATGAGGGATGGCCAACTTCTGCCAACACCGTTAAATTAACAATACCCATATTCTTAAACAATACCTTCAATATATCTAAAACCGTGTTGGTCACTTCATCCAATAAAGCTGCTTCCAATGCGCAGGCCCATCATCCTAAAAACGGCAGTTGAGCACAAAAATGCGTTTTTGAATCGAGTAAACTCAAATTTTAAAATTGCTGGTTAATGTTATAAAAATTCACCCATAAATTGATGGAGGAGCGTTCGCTTGATACCCAATTTTTTGTGATTTTTTATAATATGTAGAATAATCCTAGACCATATTGTTTGTTGTTTCAACTGCTCTGCAGTTAAGGTCATCCACCTAGTCAATAGATCTGAGGCGTCTTGTAG
>CAWUTK010000204.1:0-12274 GCA_963924785.1 uncultured Opitutales bacterium | reverse complement strand
GCGTCGCCATCAACCTCTTATTCTGAATTATTTCAAAGCTAAAAAGCAGTTTTCGAGTGGTGTAGTTGAAGGGTTAAACCGAAAAGTAAATCTGACTACCAGAAAAGCCTATGGTTTTAAGACCTTCAAAAACCTTGAGATCGCCCTATATCATAGGATGGGAGAGTTGCCTGAGCCCAAATCTACCCACTGTTTTTTTTGAAGAGGCAAAGTTTCTATTGATGAGAAAAAATTGGAAGTGAGTTATATACCGCCAAAGGACGAAATGATGATGTTTTATTTAGATGAAGTCCGGGTTAGGCAAATTTTATTTAATCTTGTTGGTAATGCTATTAAATTCACAGATGAAGGAAGTGTTAAAATTGAATTGAAAGTATCTAAACTTCAGAGTGAAAAACCTTCAGTGCAGTTAGATCTATCCGTTTCTGATACTGGATGTGGTTTAGATGATGATCAGAAGGAACGTATTTTCAATGTGTTTGAGCAAGCAGAAGGGCAATCGACTCGTACGTATGGTGGGACAGGTCTGGGATTATCCATAACGAAGCGTTTGGTTGAAGTAATGAACGGTAAGGTTTGGGCGACGGATAATGTTGCACTGGGAAGTGTTTTCCATGTTCGTTTTGGCGAGATTGCCTACCGAAGTTCAACGATTAAATTAATCCACGAGGGAAATCGCCAGAATTATCAGGGTAAAAGAATATTGATAGTCGATGATGAGGAGGATAGTATTGTATTGTTAAAGAAATATTTTGCGATGCATGGGATTGAAACCTTAAGTGCAAGCAATGGTCAAATTGCGCTAGATATGTTAAAAAAGGACCCCGTTGATTTAGTTTTTATGGATATTGTAATGCCCGACATGAACGGTGAAGAGGTGTATCGATTGATAAAAAAAGAAGACCAACTAAGGCAAATACCTGTTGTTGCTTGTACTGCAGCGAGTCTGAAATATCACGAAGATCGTTACAGTCAATTATTTGATGGGTTCCTGTCTAAGCCCTTGAGCTTTAGTTTAGTAAGTGGGGTATTGGATCGTTTTCTTAACACTGGTGAATTAAACAATGAGTCTGACCGTTTTTCCGTTGAGGCGATTAAGGATAAATTGTCGCGATTTGATGAACTATTAAATAAAATAAAATTGAAAAATTAAAGATTGGGTTAAGCGATGGATAAGGAAAAGCTAATATTGATTGTTGATGATAGAGATGAGAATTTGCAAGTTCTAGGGACTGTTTTGCGGAAAGAGGGTTATTCGCTAGCTGCTTGTTCGAGTGGGATTGATGCATTAGAAATAATGGACTCTATTTTTCCATCATTGATATTACTCGATGTTATGATGCCGGAGATGAATGGTTTTGAGACCTGTAAGCGAATAAAAGAAATGCCTTATGCCAAAGATGTTCCCATAATATTCTTAACGGCAGACACCAGCAAAGAGAGCTTAGTGAAAGGTTTTGATGTGGTGGCGGTTGATTACATCACTAAGCCATTTCAGCGAGCAGAATTGCTTTCACGTGTTGATACGCATTTGACAATTGCTGATCAGGGTCAGCAGTTGGAAAATTCAAAAAATGAGTTGAATGAATTATTGCATGTTCTTTGTCACGATGTCTTGAATCCTGTGGGAGCAGCAAGGAATTGTTTTCAGCTGGCAAAGGAGGGCGACGTCAATTTAAATGAGGACAAAGAACTCTCGGAAATGATAGAACTGTCTTTGGACAATGCGATAGATATCGTGAATAATGTCCGGAATATGAGGGCGTTGGATGAGGGCAAGAAGAGGCTTGAATTATCTCCAAATAATTTATCTCAAATGCTTTTGGAAGGAATTTTGATGTTAAGAGGAAGGTGTAAGGATAAATCGATCACGGTGAACACCGAAGTGGATGAGTCTATAACCGTTCGTGTTGATCGAGTCGCTTTTGTTAACACGGTATTTAATAATGTCATTACTAACGCGATTAAGTTTTCACCGCGTAATTCTGTTGTTAATGTGACGGTCGCGCAGTCGAAGGCTAATGTCGAGATTAGCATTTCCGATAAAGGAATTGGTATTCCAAAGGATATGATTGATGATTTGTTCAGTACGATAATGCCAACCAATCGTTGCGGAACTGAAGGTGAGTCGGGGACAGGTTATGGAATGCCGTTAATCAAAAAATTCATTGAAGCTTTAGGAGGTTCAATACGAGTGGAGTCTGTGTCAGAGGAAGTTGATTCAGAAAATCATGGAACAAACGTTATATTGGTATTGCCTCTTTCATAAATCACTGGCGGCTTCTTGGTCCACTAACCATGTGACTTTGTCTGAAAATTGTTTAAGGATCTGAGAGGGTTTATTAATGGGGTCATATTCGCCGTTAATAATTTGGTTTAATGCTTTGGCTTTATTGGCACCAGTTGCGGTTATTATTATTTGCCCGCATTTCGAAAGGCCATTAATGGTGGTTGTTAACCGCCATCCTTTGCCAGGAACCTCTATTTCGGAAAAATTTGTTTCAATGGGGTTTTTCAGTAGTTCACTTTGAGGGAATAGGGAGGCAGTATGGCAATCATCGCCCATGCCTAAAAAACAAAGATCAAACCCTTTGTTGCTGGAGAATTTTTGATTCCATTGTTTGTTGAACTGATTAGCGCATTCTTTAGGATCAAGTGAAGTATTCCATGTTAGGCGATTTTGTTGAGTTATTTGGAGAGCATCAAGCATGCCTCTAGTTGCGCAGCCAAAATTGCTATCTTCGCTTTCAAGGGGTACGTATCGTTCATCGCTGGTCATCCAGGTGATTGAGTCCCATGCTTTTTTATCGATAAGTTGTGGGTTCTCTTTAATGAATTTATAATAAACTTTCGGTGTGGATCCACCTGTTAGTGCAACGGTTGCATTTTCATGTCCTTGTGCCGTTGTGGAAATGGCGTTTGTTAGAAAATCAAAAATTTCTTGTTGATTTAAAATGAGGATTTGGCCGTAAGTGTTTTTGGGTTCTTTTTTCATAATTTGATAATTTCAGTTTCGGTGAATATATATTCGAGTGCAATATCGAATGTGTCAGTGGGAAGTTCATCGCAGAGTTGCCTGTCGTATGCTAAACCGGCTGTTGCCCCTTGGGCTGTTGCCAAAAACTTATCGTAGTAGCCTTTCCCGTATCCGATTCGATGGCCCTGTTTATCAAATGCAAGTCCTGGGACGAGGATTAAATCAAATGCCTTCTGATGTCTTTCAGTGCATGAAGATGAATGGGGTTCGAGAATATTATAGTTTCCTCGAGCGAGATCAGTCCAAGTTGTGATTTCAAATATTTTTAATTCGCCGTTCTGAGTTTTTGGTAAAAATACATTTTTTGTTTTTAGCGATTCACGGATTAAATCATGAGTGTGAACTTCGTTGTTAAAAGAAGCATAAAATAAGATGTCGAGACTGCTTTTCCAAAGTTGATGTTGAGTTAGATTATGAATGATGCTTTTGCTTGAAGCTTGAACTTGTTCGGGCTGGAGTCTGGCCCTTTCTTTTTTTGCTTTATCTCGTATTTCTTTTTTATTCATTTTAGATGTATCCTTGTAAATATTTGATACGTCAAAATTGATTGAGGCAAAACAAATGGGTTTTTTGATCTTGCGGATTTATTGATACACCTATTGCTTATTTTTATGGCAGCATCAAAGACACGATTCTTTTGGATAGATTTAGAAATGACCGGGCTTGATCCACAAAAAGATCGAATTCTTGAAGCCGCGGTTATTGTAACAGATAAGTATTTAGTGTCTCAGTATGAGTATGAAACCACGGTTTATCAACCGGGTATCGTTATCGAAAAGATGAATGATTGGTGTCAGAAGCATCATGCTGAAAGCGGACTTTTACGTAGGATTCGAGAAAATGAGCGCTTTTCGGAAGAGCAGTTGGATCGAAGGCTTTGCGATATTGTGCAGTCTCAAATTAAGAGAAAATCGGATCAAGTTGTGATTTGTGGGAATTCGATTGCTCAAGATCGCCGATTTATTGACCGATATTTACCGCGATTTGCAGAGAAGTTAGATTATCGGATGTTGGATGTGAGTAGTTTCAAAATTGTTTTTAGAGATATGCTTGGTAGAGAGTTTCTTAAACAGAATAATCATCGTGCCTTGGATGACATTAGGGAGTCTATTGATGAATTGAAATATTACATGAAAGCAATTGATCCCAATGGATTGACTCCCATTGGTGGAGAGGATTAGTAATTTATACCGAAAAATAAAGAAACACAGGCAATCTTGTTTGCGTTTTTTGAATTCTCGAACGTTGAGTAATGCTATTTTTCGTTCTTAAATTCAATGTTTGTTTGGAAGCCATTGATTTTAAGGTTGATATGTCCCTTTTTTTCAAGATGATAGTTTTTTCAAATGAAAAAAGTTTTTATAATAGATGATAATCTGGTTCTCTTGAAATTGTACGAGAAAATTTTAACTCGAGCAGGCTATGAGGTAGGGTTACTGCAAAATAGTGCAGAGTATGATAATGGAGACTTAAAGGCTTTTGAGCCTGATTTGATTATTCTTGAAACTAGTATGGATCATTTGGATGGGTATTCATTATTGGAAAGACTGAAAGAAAATGATTTGTGCGTTGATTCAAAGAAAATGATGTGTTCAGCGAAAGTTTTGTTTGAGCAGGATAAGAAGATTGCAATTGATTTAGGCGTTGACGGATTTGTTGTTAAGCCTTTCGATGCGAGTACTTTAATTGAAGCGGTGAAGGCTAAAATTGGCATTTGAAGATCTATGGATTTTGATTTAGGAGTTAAGTTTTGGGGAGTTCGGGGTTCAGTCCCTGTTTCGGGGCCTCAATATGCTCGTTATGGGGGGAGTACTTCCTGTGTTCAAATTAAGACTAATTCTTCGGTAGAATTAATAATGGATGGCGGTAGTGGGCTTTATCAATTGGGGCAAAATTATCTTAAGCAAGCCGTCCCAGACGAAGTTCATTTGTTTTTAACGCACCCTCATTGGGATCACATTCAAGGGTTACCGTTTTTTGTTCCAGCTTATATTCCTAAGAAGAAGATCAATATTTATGGATGTAGTCAGGGCGCACTGGAATTGAGAACTATTTTGGATGGTCAGATGTCTAATCCATATTTTCCTGTAGAGCTAGATACATGGCAGGCGGATATTGATATTATTACTTTGAGAGAAACAGAATTAGATCTCGGAGATATTAAAGTCACAACAGCTTATGCTCAGCATCCCGGTTTGACCTTGGGGTATAAAATCGAAAAAAACGGCAAAAGTGTTGTGTATTATTCTGATAATGAGATATTTGGGAATTACCCGGTTAATAAGGTGCTGGCTTGTTTAGAATCTAACGATTTCGATGAGGAAGACCTTCAAGCCGTTATGTTGGCTGAGGAAAAGAAAAAACTATTTAAAATGATCGCTGGTGTGGATGTGCTTATCCACGATGCCCAGTACACGAACAAGGAGTATGAGGCAAAATTGGGTTGGGGGCATTCGACCGTAGAGTTGCTGACGAGGTGTGCAATCGCAGCGAAAGTAAAGCATTTGGTCTTATTTCATCATGATCCTAGTGATGACGATGACCATGTTGATGAGAAAGTTGCTTTAGCGAGAGAAATTGCAAAAGATTGCTCTGATACCCAGATCATTATTTCGGCTGCGAGTCAGTTTTCAGAGATGATCGAAGTTTGATCTGGGGCTGTATTTTTGGGATTTTTTGATAATCTTTATGCTTTTTGTTCATATGAATGATAATTTCGAAAATTTGGCTTTACAGATTAGGAGGAATGCATAGTTTTTAAAAACCTTTTACGGAAAATATTATGGGTAACTTAAAGAAAAAACGCGCACTAAAGATGAATAAGCACAAGAGACGTAAGCGCTCTAGATCTAACCGTCATAAAAAGAAGACGGTTTAGTAGCTTATTCTAAAACTGGTGATTTAACACAAGAGTTTTGATATCTGCATTTATTTAATTGCAGATATTTTTTGCTATACAGATTTATAAAAAAGATAGGAGCTTGCTATGGATGTTGATGAAATATTTAAATTGTTAGATGCAGATATGGCTAAGGCCGTTGATCACACTTTGCGTGATTTTACTACACTGCACACAGGTAAGGCTAGTGCTTCTATGGTAGAGAATATCAACGTTGATTCTTATGGATCGATGATGAAGCTTAAGGAAATGTCAGCAATCACAACTCCTGACATGCGGACGATTCAAATTCAACCGTGGGATAGAGGAGTGGTTGATAATATCGTGAAAGCCTTGATTGCTTCGAATATCGGTATAACCCCATTGGTTAATGGGCCATTAATTCGTTTGCCTATCCCTGATTTGAGTGGTGAGCGTCGTAAAGAGTTAGGTAAAGTCGCACATGGTATGGCCGAGCAGGGCAAGGTGAGTATTCGTTCAATTCGTAGAGACGCGATGGATTCTTTAAAGCAACTGAAGAAAGATGGCGATATTTCAGAAGATGATTTCAAGCGTGACGAGAAAGAAGTTCAGACTAGAACGGATAAGTTTGTTGCGAAGATCGATGCTTGTCTTCAAGCAAAAGAAACTGATTTAAAGAAAGTTTAATCAGTTAAAGTTCTTTCAGTGTCTTATTTTCCTAAAAGACCAAATCGTATCGTTGTTAAGTTGGGGACGGGTATCCTGACAACTTCAGAGGGATCGATCAATGCAGAGCGAATGAATTCGTTGGCGGCGGTAGTTAAAGGATTACAGGATAAAGGGATTGATGTATTAATTGTCAGTTCTGGTGCTATTGGTCTCGGAATGGATCAATTGAAATTCACTGAACGTCCTAAAGAATTGTCCAAATTGCAAGCATGCGCATCTGTAGGGCAAAGTATTTTAACAGAGACTTGGAGACAGGCGTTTCAACCGCAATCTGTTGTTATCGCGCAGTTACTGTTAACTCGAGATGACATTCGTGGCGAAAATCGACACCAAGCCGTCCGACGAGCAGTGGATGAATTACTGAGTCAGAAGATTGTCCCAGTTATTAATGAAAATGATGCCGTCAGTCACGAGGAAATAAAATTTGGCGATAATGATGTGCTTTCGGCTCTAATATCTGAGTTGGTTGGAGCAGACGCACTATTTATACTTTCAACCGTTCGTGGATTACTCGACATGGAGAATGGTGAAACATTGATTTCTGAAATTAAAGAGATTACGCCGGAAATAGAAAGCCTTGCTGGTGGGACGGATAGTTCTACTTCTGTAGGTGGAATGAAGAGCAAAGTGGAAGCGGCTAAGATCGCAACAGCCGCTGGATGTTTGGTTTTTATTGGAGATGGAAAGGATCCGAGCATCTTAGAGCGAATATTGGCTGGGAATAAAGAGGGGACAGTTTTTCTCGCATAAATCTCTTTTATGTAAGTAAGTTGGCTTGCTTCATTTCGGTTGGGTTTATATTTTTTTGTTTTCAACCTAAATTCGGCAGTTAAACCAATGCAATCTCCAACAATCTCTTTGGCTACAAGCAATTATAGTATTTACTCGATGCGCCTTCGAAAACAGATAACTGCCTTCGCTCAAATATCTTATTGTATCTCACTATTTCTCAACTGCCGAATCTAGGTTTAAACAATAAATTATGAGTAACCCATTTGAAGAAGATAATCCGTTTGAGGATTCCAGTCCATTTGAAGAAGGCAATTCGCCCGAGGATAGCAGTATTCCTGTGCAGTCAGCAGGCAAGACGGTAACTTCTATTCCAGTTGAGCCAGCATTTTCGCTGCCGCATGATTACCCTAAAATCGATTATAAGGAGGCTTTAAATGATGATCAATATGGTGCGGTTACCGCTAAGCCTGGTCCGATCCTTGTTTTAGCGGGAGCGGGATCAGGGAAGACAAGGACACTGACCTATCGAGTAGCTTGGTTACTAGAGCAAGGTTATAAGCCTTCTGAGGTGCTTTTGCTGACCTTCACGAATAAAGCAGCGAAGGAGATGCTTGAGCGAGTTGAAGAGCTAACAGGGGTTCCTTCTTATAAGTTTTGGGGTGGAACCTTTCATAGTCTTGGGCAGAAAATATTGCGTGTACATGGTGCGCTGGTTGGACTGGGTTCTAATTTCAATATCATGGATCAAGGGGATGCGGAAGGTGTCCTGACAGAAGCTATTCGCACGGTGAATCCCGATTATTTGAAGAAAAAAGATAACCCTAAAGCAAAGGTTATTCATGGGATGATTAGTTATGCTCGGAATACGAGACGTCCTGTGATTGATGTTATTGAGGATACTTATCAGGGATTTAGAGATATTAAAGAAGCGGTTTTCGATTTTGCAGAAATGTATCGGAAGCTGAAATTAGAAAAGCAGGTCGCTGACTATGATGATCTGTTGGAATATTGGCTTTTAGTTTTAAATAAAGATGCTGCTGTTGCGAAAATTTACCAAGAGCGATTTAAGCATATTTTGGTAGATGAGTATCAAGATACCAATAGCTTACAGTCTAGTATTATTGATAAATTAGCTGATAAAGATCAGATCATGGCTGTTGGCGATGATGCTCAGTGTATCTATACATGGCGTGGAGCTGAGTTTACAAATATTCTTACATTCCCTCAGCGTCATAAGAATACAGCCGTACATAAAATTGAGATTAATTATAGAAGTTCTCCGGAAATTTTAAACATGGCAAATGATATCCTTCAGTATGATGGAGAAAATGCTGAATTTAAAAAAGAGCTTCGTTCTATTCGGCCAGGGACGCAGAAGCCGCAATTTATCAAAGCACATGACACGCGCCATCAAGCGAAATTTGTAGCGAGCAAGATTCGTCAAGCTTATGACAGTGGGATCAGTTTGTCTGACATCGCCATATTATACAGGGCCCATTATCATGCAATGGATGTGCAGATGGAACTTTCACGTCAAGGGATTCCTTTTCAAATAACGAGTGGAGTGAGGTTCTTCGAACAATCTCACGTGAAGGATTTAACGGCTCAGTTGCGCTTTGCGTGTAATCCCAATGACACCACTGCATTTCAGCGGTTTGTTTGTTTGCTACCAAGGGTTGGGGCGAAAAGTGCGGAGCGACTCTACAAGTTGGCACAAAAGAAAGCTGAAAAGGAAAATATTCATATAATTGATGCGCTTGCTGATCCGGATATTGAGAAAAAAGTGCCTGGTGATGCACGAGAGGAGTGGCCTTCTTTGATCCAAACGTTGATCGACATCAAGAGTATGGTAGCACTGAAAGAAGCTCCTTCTGAGATCGTTCGAGTTGCGATAGAAGGTTGGTATTCACAGTACATTCGGCTGGTGTATGAAAACTGGGACTCTCGGATGGATGATTTACAAAGTATCATTGGTTTTGCCGAACGTTTTGAGGACATGACCGAATTGCTTGCACAGTTGGTCTTATTGAACGCAGAAACGAATAATCGTTCTGTAGAAATGGAAGAGGACAGTGTGCGATTAACTACTATTCACCAATCGAAGGGCCTTGAGTTTCCTGTCGTCATTGTTCTTGGCTTAGCGGATGGATTGTTTCCCACAAAGCGAGCGATTGATGCGATGGATGTGGAGGAAGAAAGGCGACTTTTTTACGTAGCCAGTACACGTGCTAAAGATGAACTTTATTTGGTTTATCCGAAAATGAATATGCAAAAAGGCTATACACTCCCAATGGAAATCAGCCAATTTATCATAGAACTCCCTGAGCATACCTATGATATGGTTAAGCTTCCAACACCAAAAAGTGCATGGAAATCAGATCGTTATTCTCGCAACTATTGATCATGGAATCTAATACTAAATTAATTGCCTCCGATTGCTTGAAAGAGGTCGCTGCAGATTTAATCAAAGGCGTTAATGATCCTCTTCAGTTGAAGGAGCTCTTAGTGCTCGCTTCGATTGCCTGGAATGAGAGCATTCTAAACGAAGGTAAAGAACGTGAACGAATTCAAGAATTGTTGAAAATTTCGCAGAAAAATGATGCCCAATTAAGTTCACTTGAGGTTTTAGAGGTTGAAGATTGCTTGGTGAAGGTTTCTGAATTAAGAAAAAAGCAATACCCAGATATTCGAAATATTATAACAAATGTAGAGGTGGAGCAAAAAGGTAAGTTTAATCACATTGAAGTCACTTCTGCGCCCGCTAAATGAAAGAAGGTTTGACTTTCATTATTCAGCTGATTTTCTAGATTCCTTTCATTAGGGCCCGTAGCTCAGTGGTTAGAGCAGAGGACTCATAATCCTTTGGTCGTGGGTTCAAATCCCCCCGGGCCCACCATTTATAGGTAAAGACTTACGGATTAATACGGTAAGTCTTTTTTTATGTCCGAATCACTTTCAATCTCCTTTGTTTTAGGGGGTCGTAAACCTCGAACTGACACAAGAAACTAGACCACTTCAGTCAACTCGCGGTTGGTGTTTTTTGCAGTCTGTAAACGCCGGACGAAAACCGTAACACTAAAAAAGCCAGGCGTAAACCGTAAAACTTCTCTAAAAAGGAGAAATGTATATGGAAATGAAGCAATGGACACGTGTAAGAAAGAACATATTAAACGAGGAGCGCAGCAAGCGCTCCGTAATGAAAGAAGAGTCGCTACATTATGAGACATTGGAACGGATGCTCAAGCATTCGCATCCTCCTGGTTATCAGTCGCGTGTAGTAAAAAAGGAACGCAAGATAGGCCCTTATCTTGAATGGATAGAAGAAATCATTCGTCTTGATAAGGACACTCATAAAAAGCAGCGTCATACAGCGAAGCGAATATTTGAGCGTTTACGTGATGAGCGTGGCTATAACGGAGGAATTACGGCGGTAAAAGATGAAGTCTGTCGGATTAAGAAGCAAACGAAGGAAGTCTTTGTGCCTCTTATTCATCGTCCGGGAGAAGCCCAAGTTGATTTTGGTCATGCGTTGTTGAATGTGAATGGAGAATTAGGGAGTTATCCCTTTTTTGTAATAAGTCTTCCGTATAGCGATATGTTTTTTGTGCAAATGTTTCCTCGAGAATGCACTGAAACTTTCCAGGAAGGTCATGTGAGAGCGTTTAATCATTGGGGGAAAGTTCCAACTCGCATTAGTTATGATAACACGACAATAGCGGTATCTAACATCACAGGAAGTCATACGCGTGATCTTACGGATGGATTCCTTCACCTTCAAAGTCATTATTTGTTTAATGAACATTTTTGTCGAGTGGCTCGTGGGAACGAGAAAGGTGTGGTTGAAGGTATGGTGAAATATACTCGCAGTAATTACTTGGTTCCAGTGCCTCAGATCAATAATTTAGAAGAGTTCAATGAGGAGTTAATAAACAGATTTGAGCGTGAACTTCAGCGACAAGTAAGGGGCAAATCGAAAAATAAAGGTGAATTATTTAAAGAAGATCTTGCCGCAATGAGAGACTTACCTTTAGGAGATTTTGATGCCTGCAAGTTGAGGCCAGGCAATAGCAGTTGGCTGTCTTTAGTTAGATTTAACTGCAATGACTATTCGGTCCCCGTTGCTTATGCACATCGTGAATTAGAGGTAAAAGGCTACAGCATAAAGTGCGCATTTACTGGCATGGCAATTTGATTGCACAACATAAACGCATATGGGCAAAAGAGCAGATTAGCTTTGAGCCCCTTCATTACCTTGCACTAATTGAGAGGAAACCTGGAGCGCTTGATTATGCTCGGCCATTGGCAGGGTGGAAATTGCCTGAATGCTTTTATGAATTAAGGCGACGCCTCGAAGCTCATGAAGAAGGCGGAAACGGCGTTCGTGAATACATAAAAGTTTTACGATTGCTTGAAGTTCACAGTATGGACCGCTTGCGCCAGGCCATTGTTAGTGCACTTAGAATGGGTGGGATAACTCGTGATGCAATTGCTCAGTATATTTACCCTCAAGAAGATTATGCTTCTACTTTATTTTCGTTAGATGGACATCCCCACCTTCAACATGTGAAAGTCGACTCACCAGATATTACAAATTATAATAGTTTGCTAGGATCAAAAGAGGAGGCGTTATAATGACTAAAGATAAACCTCAGGTATTACTCGAGCACCATCTCAAGAAATTAAAACTCCCGACTATCCTTCGGGAGTATGAAGCGATAGCAGCAAATTGTGGAAAAGATCGAGTAACTTATAGCGGTTATTTACTTCAGCTTGTAGAGCGAGAATTAATTGATCGAGAATGTCGAGCTGGAGAACGACGCATTAAAAGTGCTCGATTTCCTATTTTAAAAACAATGGATCAATTTGATTTTAAAGCCCAAAGATCAATCAATGAGTCACTGATAAGGGAATTACTT
>CAWUTK010000203.1:0-21773 GCA_963924785.1 uncultured Opitutales bacterium | reverse complement strand
GATACGACAATGAGTCCATTCGGTGGACCTGTTCTGGCACGAGGGGGTAGCGGAGATATTTTAAGCGGAATCGTCGGCGGAATTCTTGCGAAAGGCAGCACTGATTCATTTAAAAGTATTTGTAAAGCAGTCGCATGGCATGGGCTTGCGGCAGACATGTTGGCTCAAGAACATGGGCAGATTTCGATAGAAACCACCATGCTGCTGGATTACTTGCAAAAAGTCTTAAGGGGCAGTTAAGAAAAATAGTTGATAGTTCTAAGTTCCGAGTGCAACGTTAGTAATTTGAATGCTGCAAGTCGAGCAACTATGAACTGACCCGGAACATTGAACTCGGTGCCGCTGAAACTATCAACTCCTCATTGTTTTCAGGCACAAAAAAAGGCCGCACATTACTGTGCGACCTTTTTAAAATATTTCTTTTTAGCTTAGCTAATTAGAAAGAAGCAGATACGCCAACTGTTCCAACGATGTTTTCGCTGTCAGTGTCGTCTGTTCCATTGTAGCTTACGCCAGCACTGAAGCCACCGTTTTCGCTAACTGCATAGTTAAGAGTAGCACTGATTTGGCCATATGTGTAAGAACCGCTCATAGATTGTGAATCATCTACATCAGCTGTTCCTAATACCGCACCTAGATCAAGTGTAGTGTTTTCTGCACCTAGATCTAAAGAATATCCGATTGAACCTTCAACAGTTAATGTTTCAAGATCCCAGTCATAATAAAGGTAAAGAGATGGTGTAAGCATTACGTCGAATGTCGCGCCAATTTTAACTTCACTTGAATGATCTTGTCCCATGTCATCAACGATACCAGCAGAACCATTTGGATAGTAATACATGTTATATCCAAGGTCAAGAGAGGCAATTTCAGATAGAGCAATGTTATAACCTAAGTATAGATCATTTTCATTTTGTGCTGTATCATCACTGTTAGTGGCATATGAGCTCCAGATTCCTGCATAGAAATCACCAACGCTCACGTCGATTGCTGGTTGAATAGCAGCGTCAGCTAATTCTTTTCCACGGAAGATATACTCAGTAGTATAATCTGCGCCTACAGAATAAGAAACATCTTGTGCAGATGCGCTATTGAAACCTAATACTGCAGTAGATGCAGCTAGAATAGATAATATTGTTTTTTTCATAGTTATTTTGTTTGTTAGTTTTTGTTTGTTAGTTTTTGTTTATATGCGGAACAAAATGAACAGTTTACGCATAATTTCAAGTTTAAATTAATAGAATTATAGAACAGCTATGTTTCTTTGTTTTTATATATAGTACAATTTTGTGGTTTCTGTTGCAACTCTTCAGCGAGGAGTGAGGGGCTTTAAGCGTATTTAACAATGAAATTTACATGTGACATAATACTGAATTATTTTGATCATTGAATCTACAAGTTGCTTGCAGTAAGTGGATTATATATTTACTGGTTGGTTGATTTAATTGATGTATTCGGTAAATATTGTCCATAAATTAAATGGAAATAAAATTGGCATGCTTTTTGCAAAAACCCAAAACATCCTATTGTTTTTGGCTGAATTTAGAACGCTAGGAAATATTAATATTAATAACTAAAACTATGAAAAAAATAACAAAAGCATTAAATACCGCAGTTGCTATATTAGCATTAGGCGGATCTTCATTAACAGCAGGCGAACCCGCAATTAGCGGAAGTCTATCTTTAGATGCAAATACGCATTTTATATCTTATGGCGCTGATGTCTGGGGTGCTGGGACGGATCCGGATGTACTTTTTAATCCCTCAATTGGAGTGAGCCTAGATCTTGGTAATGGCTTTACTGTGAATACAGGAACTTGGTATGATATTAATGATCAGGCCGTTTCTTCTCTTGGTGGTGATTTTCAAGAAATTGATGTTTGGCTAGGGGTTTCCTATGCGGCTGAAGAGTTCACATTTGATGTCACTTTTCAGCAGTGGTATTATGCTTCAGAGACAGAAGGCATTCTTGATTTCACAATTAGTTCAAATAATTGGAAGTTCAATCCGTATGCTAAAGCTCACGTTCGTATAGAAGGTGTTGGAGGGCAAGATGAAGGTGCGATCTTTGCATTTGGAGGAAGTCATAGTTTTGCTGGTGGCGATGTTTCATTTAGCATTCCTTTAGAAATAGCAGTTGCAACAGATGACTACCATGGTGGTGATTCTGGAGTTGCTTATGTTACAACTGGTTTAGGTTTTTCAGTTCCAATGTCTTCTATTCCAGATGGATTAGGTTCTTGGGATTTCCATGGTGGGTTAAATGGTTATTACACGGTTGATGATGTGATTCCTGGAAACGTGGATGACACATTCTTGACATTCAGTATGGGTGTTGGCGTTAACTGGTAATAATTAAAAATAAGGGTTTAAAAAAAATATGAGTTTATTTAAAACAAAATTTATGCCTGC
Organism: uncultured Opitutales bacterium; assembly: GCA_963924785.1. Lineage (GTDB taxonomy): Bacteria > Verrucomicrobiota > Verrucomicrobiia > Opitutales > CAJWYM01 > CAWUTK01. The sequence continues at coordinate 19,361 of CAWUTK010000203.1, read as the reverse complement.
AAAGGCAATAGCGCTAAGCGCTATTGCTTTTGCTAGTGCGGCATTTTCTCTTTCTGCAAAGGAAGATACGGTAAAGGTGGGGGTTCTTCATTCACTGAGTGGAACAATGGCGATTAGTGAAACTTCTTTAAGAGATGTTTTGTTATTCACATTTGATGAAATTAATGAAAATGGCGGGATTTTGGGAAAACAAATCGAACCCGTTGTTGTTGATGGAGCATCTGACTGGCCTTTGTTTGCTGAAAAAGCAGAGCAATTATTGGCTAAAGATAAAGTCGCGTCTGTGTTTGGATGCTGGACTTCTGTTAGTCGAAAATCCGTACTTCCTGTATTTGAAAAATACAATGGGCTACTTTTTTATCCTGTTCAATATGAAGGCGAAGAGCTTTCGCATAATATCTTTTACACAGCTGAAGCGGTAAATCAGCAGGCAACACCTGCCGTGGATTTTCTTCTTAAAGAAGGTTGTAAACGATTTTATTTGCTTGGAACAGATTATGTTTATCCACAAACAACCAATCTTGTCTTATTGGAGTATCTACTGTCAAAAGGCATTCCGATTGAAAATATTGGAGGCGGATTGAGAAAAGATGCTAGCGGTAAAGTTATTTCTGCAGGTAAATACACTCCATTTAGTCATACTGACTACCAACAAATTGTTGCCGATATCAAAAAATTTGCAGCTGGTGGTGATGCGTGTGTTTTGAATACGGTGAATGGTGATTCTAATGTTGCTCTTTTTAAAGAAATTGCCGCATCGGGTTTATCGTCAGATGATTGTCCGATTGTCTCTTTCAGCTTGTCTGAAGATGAGTTTCGTAGTCTTCCAACTCAGGATTTAGTGGGCCATTTAGGTTGTTGGACATATTTCATGTCTATCGACACTCCGGCGAATAAGTCATTTCAAAAGAAATTTCAACGCTGGTTAAGTGGTTCAAATATTACAGGTGTTGTTAAAGAAGATCGTGTGACTTGTAGTCCAATGGTTCTTTCTTACAACGGGGTTTATATTTGGAAGGCAGCGGTTGAAAAGGCAGGAACCTTTGAAACGGAAGCAGTCATTAAAGCGCTTGAAGATGGAGTGATCTTTGATGGGCCGGGTGGGCGAGTGATTTCACAGAGAAATCATCACCTTACAAAGAATGTTTACATCGGTGAAATATTAGAGGATGGGCAATTTTCCATTCTTGAAGAATTCAACAATGTATATGGAGAACCTTTCCTTAAAGGAAAGTTCTAGGTTTAAAAAAAATAGTAGTTTGTTTTTTAGGGAAATGCCCTCGTCTTTTGACGGGGGCATTTTTATTAAAAAAATATTATGACCTCAATTTTAAAAATATTATTTTTCTTATCGCTCACGATTAGTGTCTATGCGATCGATAAAGAATCGCAAGAAATTGAAGTAAGAATTCTCTTACAAACGATTATTCTTGAGTCTGGCAGTGCGCAAACGGATGCGATAGATAAGCTATTTGACAATGGCAGCCCGGAAATAAAAATTATTGTTAATGATTGGAAAGTCGGAAGGATTCTTGGTTCGAATTCGCATCCTGGAAAAGCACTCCATTTTGTAGAGGGTGTGTATTATGATGTTTTAACAGGTGATATTGTTCAACTTGATGAAAGTGAGGTTTCTGATCTGAAGAAGTTGCGTCCTTCGCGTAAGTTAAGAAAAAAACTTCAGCAAATAATAGATACGGTTGATGTTTCTTCAAAAGATCCTTCCGTTCGCATAGATGCAGCTTTAAAATTGGGTCTTAGTAATAAGGCGGAATACGTTCCGGCTCTTAGAGCAGGATTAAGCAAAGAAAACGACTTAAAAGTAAAAAAAGCATTTGAAGAAGCTTTGGCAATAAGTTTGTTAGTCAATGGTAGCGATGAAGAGCTTCTTCAAAGCATAAGTAGATTAGGGGAACTCCAATCGATCTATGCAAGAGATCGAATCGCAGATTTATTAACAAAGTCAGACGAAAATAGGTTAAAGGGAAATACTGAGCTAATCGAAGCAGCTCATGAAGCGGTGAAGTTGATCGATTATCACCAAGAATTTGTGGAAATTTGGGGAAATTTGTTCAGAGGTTTTAGTTTAGGATCTGTATTATTAATTGTATCTTTTGGCCTAGCGATAACGTTTGGGTTGATGGGTATTATAAACATGGCTCATGGCGAGTTTATAGCCCTTGGAGGTTACACTTGTTATGTTGTCCAAAATATATTTGCGAATTATTTCCCGACAGATAGTTATTGGTTCGGATGGTACTTTGTTGTCTCTTTACCGGTTAGTTTTCTCGTAGCAGGATTTCTGGGATATATATTAGAAAAGGGATTCATTCGATTTTTATATAAGCGTCCACTTGAGTCATTGTTAGCAACGTGGGGATTGTCTATGGTATTGCAGCAAGTTTACCGTCTGATATTTGGCGCTGCGAATGTTCAAGTAAACACACCGCAGTGGTTGCTAGGTAGTTATGATTATAGTGGGATTTCAATGAGCTATACGCGTATTTTTGTTGTCGGATTAGCTCTAGTTATATGCTTTTTAACATGGTTGCTATTGTCTAAAACTAAACTCGGTTTATATATTCGAGCTGTGATGCAAAATAGGGAAATGGCCTCAAGTTTAGGTATCCCCGTTAGTAAAGTTAACTCTTTAACCTTCGCATTTGGTTGCGGTCTAGCAAGTCTTGCCGGGGCAGCAATTTCTCAAATAGGCAATGTTGGTCCATCTATGGGGCAAGCTTATTTAGTAGACAGTTTTATGGTAGTCGTCATCGGTAGTTTAGGTAATTTATTGGGTGCCGGCCTATCATCTGTAGGTATTGGTATTGTTGACCAGTACCTACAGCCAGCTTTAGGCCCAGTGATGGGGAAAATAACAGTGTTTTTTGTTATAATATTATTTTTACAATGGAAGCCAGGTGGGTTGTTCCCATCAAAGTCCCGAAGTTTAGATGATTAAAATATTTGATAATAAGCGGGAGGCCTTAGGCCTTTGTATGTTTGCAGCGATTTTCGTATGCCTTATGCCTATGCTTAATGCTTGGGTAGATGAAGAGTCGTTCTTTCATATTAGTAATTTCCGAATATCATTATGGGGAAAATATATTACTTATGCGGTATTAGCGATGAGCTTAAATATGCTTTGGGGATATACGGGATTATTGTGTTTATGTCAGAGTTTATTTTTTGCATTGGGCGGCTATGCATTTGGAATGTATTTGATGTTAATGATAGGGGATCAAGGGTCTTACAATAATGCATTGCCGGATTTCATGGTGTTCCTCGGTTATCAAGAATTGCCTATTCACTGGAAGCCTTTTTATAGTTTTTGGTTTGCTTCTGGTGCGGTATTATGGGCGCCAGGGTTTGTTGCAATGGTATTTGGGTTTTTAGCATTTCGGGCTAGAATTAAAGGTGTGTATTTTTCTATTCTAACTCAGGCCTTAACTTATGCCGCTTGTTTACTCTTTTTTAGAAATGATTTTACTTTTGGTGGAAATAACGGATTTACAGATTTTAAAGTAATTTTAGGTTCAGATTTGAACGCCGCCTCAACGCAAAGATGGCTTTTTATAGCAAGCTGTCTCTTGTTGATGGCAGTATATATATTGATCTCTTGGTTGTTGCATACAAAATTTGGTAAAGTTCAGCAGGCAATAAGAGATAGTGAGAATCGGGTTCGTTTTGCGGGTTATTCTACGACTAATTATAAAATGGTAATATTTATATTATCAGCAATGATAGCGGGACTTGCTGGTGCCTTGTATGTTCCGCAAGTTGGAATTATTAATCCGGGAGAAATGACCCCTGCAAAATCTTTGGATGTTGTGGTTTGGGTTGCAGTAGGAGGAAGAGCTACAAAATTTGGCCCAATTATTGGTGCAATTGTAGTGAACATGTTGAAGAGCTATACCACTCAAGCCTATCCGGATAGTTGGTTGATAATATTAGGATTAATATTTGTGTTCGTCGTTTTGTTTATGCCTGATGGGATAGTTGGTATTCCAAATCAATATAGATGTTGGCAGCAATCTCGCTTGAAAAAGAGAAATAATAAACTTTAGTATAAAATGCCAGAAGATCCATTACATAAAGGTACTGATTTAGTGCTATCTGTTGAGGGCGTAGATAAATCGTTTGATGGATTTAAGGCGATTAATGACCTCAATTTTTATCTCCATGAAGGTGAATTAAGGACTATCATTGGACCAAATGGCGCAGGAAAAAGCACATTTATGGATTTGATTACCGGACGCACAGTTCCAGATAGGGGAACCATTATATTCCATGAAGATGATGGGCATGATATCGATCTTACTAAAAAACGCGTGCATGAAATTAGTAGTTTGGGAATTGCGCGAAAATTTCAAAATCCTACCGTTTATAGTTCACATACCGTTTATGATAATCTTTTACTTTCTTTAAATTTAGCAAAAGGTGTATTGAAAACATTGTTTTACAGGGAGCAAAAGGAGGATCGGGATAAGATATACGAAGTTTTAAAGACGATTCGATTAGAAGATAGAAAAGGCGAGTTAGCTGGATCATTGTCGCATGGCCAAAAGCAATGGCTTGAAATTGGTATGCTGCTAGCACAAGACCCTCGAGTTATGTTGGTTGATGAACCTGCGGCAGGAATGAGCGATGAAGAAACAGAGAGAACCGGTGAATTGTTGCTCAGCCTAGAAGGTAAACACAGTTTGATCGTGATAGAACACGACATGGAATTTGTTCGACAAATTGCGAAGCGGGTTACGGTTCTGCATCAAGGACATGTATTGAAGGTTGGCGACTTCGATGAAGTGAAAAATGACCCTAAGGTTATTGAGGTGTATTTAGGACGCCAAACAAGAACGCATTAAAGTTGTTAATTTATGAGTGAAGACAGAAATACGGGCACCGATAAGATAGAGCTATTGAAAGTGGATTCTATTTCTGCAGGTTATGACGAGTCTCTGGTTTTAAGAGATGTGACAGTTAGAGTTAACGAAAATGAAGTGATTGCATTACTCGGTAGAAATGGAGTGGGCAAATCGACTTTGCTCAAATGTATTATGGGCATCTTGCCAATCACTCAGGGAAATATCGCCTTTTGTTCTAAGCATGTGCAAGCTTGGCCTTCAGATAAGCGTGCCCGAGCCGGAATGGGCTATGTTCCTCAAGGACGAGATATTTTCCCTAATTTGACGGTTTGGGAAAATTTAAAGGTTAGCATCGAGGTTAGTGGTAAAGATAGCAAAGGTCGATTAGACTTAGTTTATAAACTATTCCCCGTATTGGAAGAAATGCTACAGCGTAAAGGGGGTGTGCTCAGCGGAGGACAACAACAACAACTTGCGATAGGAAGAGCGCTGTTAACTAATCCTAAACTATTGATTTTAGATGAGCCTACTGAAGGGATACAGCCCTCAATCATTGATCAAATTGAAGATGCAATAAACACCTTAAGATCGCAAAAAGAAATGAGTATAATATTGGTAGAACAATATTTAGATTTTGCGAAAGCCGCCAGCGATTATTTTTATATATTAGATAGGGGTAGTGTCGTTGAAGAAGGCTCGACAACTAAGTTAAATGATGAAATTATTGCTAAGTATTTAACCGTTTAACCCTATTACATTATGCATATTACTCCTCGAGAACAAGAGAAGTTGATGATCGTAGTTGCCGCTGATCTTGCAAACAGAAGAAAAGAACGTGGTTTAAAGCTGAATTATCCTGAAGCTATTGCGATAATTACTTATGAAATATTGGAAGGCGCTCGCGATGGAAAGAGTGTTTCTGATCTAATGCATTACGGAACGACGCTTTTAAGAAGAAGCGATGTGCAAGAAGGTGTTCCCGAAATGATACATGATGTGCAGGTAGAGGGGACTTTTCCTGATGGAACCAAACTGGTAACAGTTCATAATCCAATTTCATGATTCCGGGAGAAATAATAGCAGGGAGTAATCCCGAATTCATCGAAGCTAATTGTGGATTAGACACACGAAGTGTTGTTGTTTTGAATAAAGGGGATCGACCGATTCAAGTTGGTAGTCATTTCCATTTTTATGAAGTGAATGAATCACTTGGTTTTGAGAGAGAGCAAGCTAGAGGTTTTCGATTAAATATCGCTGCAGGAACTGCGGTTCGATTTGAGCCAGGAGATGAAAAGGAAGTTAAATTAGTTGCACTTGCAGGAAGTCGAGAGGTATATGGTTTGAACGGTAAGATCAATGGATCACTTGAAGATTAACTCCAAATTTGAGATAACATGAGTTTGAAAATAACAAGAAAGCAATATGCAGAAACTTATGGTCCAACCAAAGGAGATAAGGTTCGACTTGCAGATACAGAATTGTTCATTGAGGTGGAGAGGGATTTAATTGCAGAACTTGGTGGCTACGGAAATGAGGTGAAGTTTGGAGGCGGAAAAGTTATTCGTGATGGCATGGGGCAATCACCAACTGCGGTTCGCGAAGAAGCATTGGATACCGTTATTACAAATGCATTGATTTTGGATGCCGAGCTAGGCGTCATTAAAGCAGATATTGGCATTAAGGATGGGCGGATAGTTGGGATAGGTCATGCTGGAAACCCAGGGATACAGTCGGGAGTGGGTTCATTCTTTGCTGATCCACATACAGGTAAAAAAGAGGGAATGGTTATCGGGGCTTCAACAGAGGTTATAGCTGGTGAAGAATCGATTATTACAGCAGGAGGAATTGATGCCCATATTCACTTTATTTGTCCTCAGCAGATAAATGAGGCCCTTTGTAGTGGGATTACGACGATGCTTGGTGGAGGGACGGGAGCCGCAACGGGTACAAATGCGACAACCTGTACGCCAGGAGCGTGGCATATCCAGAAAATGATCGAAGCCGCGGATGAATACCCGATGAATTTAGGGTTTTTTGGTAAAGGGAATTGTTCTACGGAAGCACCACTTGAAGAGCAGGTTAATGCAGGAGCTATTGGACTGAAGCTTCATGAGGATTGGGGGACTCATCCTGGTTGTATCGATGCCTGTTTGAATGTGGCAGATAAAATGGATGTTCAAGTAGCAATACATACCGACACTTTAAATGAAAGTGGTTTTGTCGAAAATACGCTTTCGGCAATCGGAGATAGGACAATTCATACATTTCACTCTGAGGGTGCAGGTGGAGGGCATGCGCCAGATATTATAAAGGTATGTTCTTATGATAATATACTGCCTTCCTCGACAAACCCAACTCGGCCATTTACCGTAAACACGATTGATGAGCATTTAGATATGCTTATGGTGTGTCATCATTTGGATTCAAAAATTCCAGAAGATGTGGCATTTGCTGAATCAAGAATAAGGCCGCAGACGATTGCAGCCGAAGACAGGTTGCATGACTTAGGTGCAATATCAATGATATCAAGTGATAGTCAGGCTATGGGTCGCGTGGGTGAAGTGATTATTCGTACTTGGCAAACGGCACATAAAATGAAGGTCCAGTTTGGAAAACTAGAAGCATCGGAACATAATCGGGCTGATAACTTTAGGGCTTTGCGGTATATTTCCAAGTATACCATTAATCCAGCTATTACTCATGGGATTTCTCATGAAGTGGGTTCGCTTGGGATCGGTAAATTCGCAGATATTTGTATTTGGAAGCCAGCCTTTTTTGGCGTTAAGCCGGAGTTGATTTTGAAAGGCGGCATGATCGCTATGGCCAATATGGGTGATCCAAATGCCTCTATACCTACCCCTCAGCCAATGATGTATCGTCCTCAATTCGCAGCGCATGGAAGCGCTAAGTATGGAACGAGTTTAACATTCGTGAGTCAAAGAAGTATAGATAGTGGCATTATAGAGCGTTATGCAGTGAAGAAGAAAATCGCTGTTGTTAAAAATTGCAGATCTGTAAAAAAACAGGATTTGCTTTACAATGATGCAACTCCTGAGATTGAGGTAGATCCGGAGACTTATACCGTCAAGGCAGATGGGGAAGTTCTTACATGCGAGCCTTTGGCCGAATTGCCTATGGCTCAACGATATTTTTTATTTTAAGCAACCATGCCCTTGATTACGAAATTACCGGAATTGATCGAAGATGATTCGTTGGAAACGGTTTTAATTGCAGTGGATCGATTCACGCTACAAAAAAAACGTTGGAGGAAGTTGGCCGAAGATGGTCAAGATGTAGCGGTTGATTTAGCAGAGCCTTGTAAGAATGGTCAAGTGGTGTTTGTTGATTCGTTGAAGCAATATGTCATTCGGCAAAATTCAGAACCGGTTATTATTATAGCTATTCCAGGCGAGATTGAAGCTGCGGCATTTTTAGGTTGGATGATGGGGAATCAGCATTTACCTGTGGAGATAAAAGATAAATTATTGAGGCTTTCTGATGAAAAGACCGTTAGGGATTTACTCAAGCGAGCTCATATTGAATTCACTTTAGATGAGTTGGTTTTTTCGCCTAATCCTCATTCAAGGCACCATCATCATTGAGGGAGCTGTTATTGGAATGAAACCTGTGGAACGAAGTGAATGGGTAGGGCCGATGCTACAGATTTTTGATAGCGCATTCCCCGTTGGGAGTTATGCGCATTCATTTGGGCTAGAGGGAATGGTTCAATTAGGGGAGGTTAAAGATTTTTCAGACTTAAAAGGCTTTGTTGAAAATATAGTTTTTAGTAGTTTATCCAAAGTAGATTTGCCCTTGTTGCGATTAGCCTATGAAGCCCATCAACAGGAGCAGTATTTTAAATTAACCTCTTTAGATGAATTGTCCCAAGCGACGAAGGCGACTATAGAGCTAAGGGAGACTGGGGGGAAAATCGGGAAGCAGTTATGGCGTTTGCTTGGGAGTATGTTTCATGGCAGCGATACATTGCTTGAAGAGCATAATTTGGTGAAGAATCATTTGGTATATTTTCATACGAATATATCGATAGGTGCGCTATGCTCAATTCTTAAGATTCCGTTAGATGCGATGCTAAATGCATTTATTAACCAGACAATTAGCGCATATGCTCAGGCTTCTGTGAAATTGATTCAGTTGGGCCCGACTGAAGCTCAACAGTTTATCTTTGATATGTCATCTCGTAGCAGTGAGGTGATATCTAATAGTTATTTATATACGGAAGAATCAATGGGTGCGTCTCATCCTATTTGGGACATTGCTTCAGCAAAACATGAAAGATCATATTCTAGGTTGTTTATATCATAATGGGAAAATTTAAATCAGATAAAAGTCCAGTTGTTGTCGGAATCGGTGGACCTGTGGGTTCAGGGAAATCTACTTTGGCATTGTTTTTATGCCAATCGTTTCGTGAAAAATGTGAAATGGCTGTTATCACAAATGATATTTATACTAAGGAGGACGCAAAAATGCTTGTGCGGAATAGTGCATTGCCCTCTGATAGAATTTTGGGTGTTGAGACTGGTGGTTGTCCGCATACTGCTATTCGAGATGATATCTCCATGAACCTCCAGGCAATAGAGGATATGTCGGAAAAATTCCCTGAGTTAGATGTTATATTACTTGAAAGCGGAGGAGATAATTTAACGGCAACCTTTTCACCAGAATTGGTAGACCTTTTTATTTATGTTATAGATGTAACTGAAGGGGATGATATACCTCGTAAAGGTGGGCCGGCAATTGTTCAGAGTGATTTGCTCTTAATTAATAAATGCGAATTAGCCCAATATGTAGATGCTGATGTTGAGTTAATGGAGAGAGATGCGAGACGTGTTCGAAAAGACGCCCCTTTTTATTTCAGTGATTTGAAAAGAAATAAAGGCATTGAGGAAATTCAAGGTTGGTTCGAGCGAGAAGTAATGTTTACGGGCCTGACGCCGGCTTAATTATTTTAACCATGTCGAGTTCAACATCATCATGCTCTTTAAAGAGTCAATTGCGCTTAGCTTTTGAAATAAATGAACTGGGTAACACGCGTTTAGCTGAACGCTATCACCAAGGGTTGTTTCATGTTGGGAAGGCTTACTCTGATGAAGGTTTTCTGAAACTTCAGATTGTAAATCCTACGGCTGGTTTGTTCGCAAATGATGTTCTGGAAAGCAATCTCCTTCTTCGTGAAAACTGTAAGGTTTCTCTTTCCTCACCCAGTTCTACGCAGATATATACGATGGGTGATGGTGGAAGAGCTGTGTCCGAACAAAATATTATAATAGAAGACAGGGCATTTTTAGAGTTGAATGCGAGATGGATCGTTCCGCATAAAGGGAGTTCATTCACGGCAAAAACAAAAATAGAGATGCCGGAGTCAGCGGGAATGTTTTACGCGGACATGTTGTCGCCTGGCCGCAATGCTTTTGGAGAGTCTATGGCGTTTCGTGACTTAAGGTTAAGTTTTCAATTGAGTATTGGTGGTAAAAAGGTTTCCCAAGAAAAAATTGAATTAATGAATGAACAAGAAAAAATAGCATGGATACCAAAAAATTGGGAAACGGTGTATTTGGCGACGCTGTGGATAGTTAGTCCAGATTTACCGAAAGGCATAAAGGAGGTGGAGGAAATTGAGGCAAGTTTTCCTGAGATGAAAAAAACATTTATTGGGGCAACTCGTTTGGACAGAAATATTACCGTTGTGAGAATAATCAGCGAAAGTGTTATTTCCGTACATCGTCACATAAATAATGTCAGAGAGATTTTTAAAAAACATATACTGCTAACGAATTTTCGTTACTAATTCATTAAAAGATGGTTAAATGAGACATAATCATGAAACAAATATTTAAAAAATCGGCGTTTTTAATTCTATTTATCAGTGTTGCAGGAAGCGTTTTTTCTCATCCCTTTCCGCATCCGGAGTTAAATGTTTTCGAAAAATTCGCGCATACGTTCCAAAGTCCGTCGGCTCTAGTCGGCTTTTTGTTTATCGGGCTTGTCGTTTTTGTGTTCCGGAAGCAATTGTTTATTAGGCATTAATGTTTCCAGGGTCCGTCGAAGCGCTTGTCGATTGTAAAAAATGTTGTGAATTAAAGCGGCTAATTAGTCTCCTTTTGGCCAATTTTATAACTTGCATGGGAAAGTTGCGATTGTATGATGTTTTGCCATGAGCGTTAAACCTATCATTTTCAATAATACGGTATTAAGAGATGGGCATCAGTCGTTGGCTGCTACTCGTATGAAAACAGAGCAAATGCTTCCGGCGTGTTCCATTTTGGACAGTATGGGCTTTGGCTGTTTAGAGACTTGGGGAGGAGCAACCATTGATTCTGGATTACGCTTCTTGGGCGAATTTCCTTTTGATCGATTAGACGCAATTAAGAAGGCGACTCCGAATACAAAGCACATGATGTTGCTACGAGGCCAAAACATTGTTCAATACGCACATTTTCCTGATGATATTGTAGAGACATTTATTGGGACTTCGGCTAAGCATGGTATGGACATTTTCCGTATTTTTGATGCCCTGAATGATACTCGGAATATGGTTTGCGCTATTCAGGCGGCAAAGAAAGCTGGAAAAGAAGCTCACGGAACCATTTGTTATACGTCTAGCCCTGTTCATAATACCGAAAGCTTTATTGCTATGGGTGTTGAGCTCCAAGATATGGGAGCCGATGCAATTGTAATTAAGGATATGGCAGGATTGATTCCTCCGTATGTTGCTTATGATATTATCAAGGGCCTTAAACAAAAAACTAGTATTCCTATTTGGATTCATACACATGAGACAGCAGGTTTAGGCGCTGCTACATATTATGCAGCAATTGAAGCGGGTGTAGATGCAGTAGATACTTCGATTATCCCATTTGCCAACGGGACAGGTCAGCCGGATACGGCAAGAATGTTGGCGTTATTAGAAGGGCACGCGAGAAAGCCAGATTATGACTTGGATAAATTGGCCCAACTCCGCGAACATTTTGAAGGTGTTTATAAGGAACTAGGGGCTTATACGAGTCATACCAACGAGGTGGTAGACAGTGATGCATTGGCCTATCAAGTTCCTGGGGGAATGTTGAGTAATTTCCGCAATCAGCTCAAAGAGCAAAAAATGGAAGATCGCTTCGAAGATGTATTTAAAGAAATTCCAGTTGTAAGAAAAGCTTTAGGCTGGATTCCTTTAGTTACACCGACTTCTCAAATTGTAGGTGTTCAAGCAATGTTGAATGTTAAATTTGGAAGATGGAAAAATTTCTCGCCTCAAGCAATTGATATTGCATTAGGCTATTATGGAAGAACCCCAGATGTGGTGGATCCAGAAGTCCGAAAACTGGCTTCTGAAAAAAGTGGAAAAGATCCGATTACGTGTCGACCAGCAGATTTGAAAAAGCCAGGAATGGATGATTTGCGAAAAGCACTTCAAGATAAAGGCATGAAAGCTGATGATGAACATTGTGTTATTCATGCGATGTTTCCTGATCAGCTAGAGGCGATGTATAAGCAACCTAAGGAATCTTTTGCATTAAAAGTTCCTCCCGCTAAAGGGGCGAGCGTCAGTTGTGGTGATAGTAAGGCAAACTATAATATCACAATTAACGGTCAAAGCCATCGTGTGAATGTAGAAGAAGTTGCTTAGTCGATTTCTTATCAGTGGTGCGCTTTACCTACCTCGTGCTCGCAAAATTTCACTAATAATTAATTTTTAAATATTATGAAAATTATTATCGTTGGGGGTGGAGAAGTGGGTTCGTACTTGAGTGAATCTTTAAGCAACGAAAATCATGATATTATCATGATTGAGGAATCAGAGGAAAAGGCTCAATTAATTGACGAGGCGCAAAATATTACCGTGATACAAGGTAATGGGAATTCTTGTAAAACGCTTGTGGATGCGCATGTAAATCAGTGTGATTATTTTTTAGCTATGACGAGTGATGATAGAACTAATTTATTATCATCCTCTCTGGCGAAAGCATTAGGCGCGAATCATACGATTACGAGAATTCATGACCAAACATTTAGTGATAATTCTATTGTGAACTACCAGCATCACTTTGGGATTGATTATATGTTTAATCCCGAAGCCTTGTGCGCGGTTGAATTGGCAAAATCAATGAGAAACCCTTATCGGGTTTTTATCGAAAATTTTGCACGTGGTGAAATTGAAGTTCAGCAAGTTTTAGTAGCTAAGCGATCAAAGGCTGCGGGGAAATCTATTATCGATTTGAAATTAGATTCTCGGGTAAAGATTGGATACATTGCGAGAGGAGAAGAGGTTTTTGTTGGAGAGGCAGAGACAATTATACATACGGGTGATTTAATAACATTATTTGGCGAAACTAAAATTCTTTACGAATTAAAGTCTATTTTTGATCCAAGTATACAAGGTGAAATTGTTAACGTTGCTTTGTTCGGTGGAACAGAAATTGCAATTGCGTTAATACGCTTATTGTCGGGTCCACGCTTTAATATCCGAGTTTTAGAAAAAGATGAATCGATTTGTGAGTCATTGGCTGAACAGTTTCCTCAGGTTGATGTGGTTCATGGCGATGCGACATCATTACGTTTCTTAGAGGAAGAAAGATTATCTGAATGCGATTACTTTATCGCTTGCACAAAGAGGGATGAAGAGAACATTATGACGAGCCTTCAGGCTTCAAAGCTAGGAGTGAAGCATGTGCAAGTAGTTGTCAATAAATCAGATTATGAACATCTTTTAAATTCTTTAAAAAGTGTTATGGGAGTTGATCTTATTGTTTCACCTAGAGTTGCCACTGCGAATGAAGTTGAGAGGACGCTATCTCGCGAGGCCTATATTGAATTGGGTACATTGCCGAAAGAAATTGGCAAAGTGCTTGAAATCAGGGTCTCTTTTGAGAGTGAAAATATTGGAAAAGGATTAAAAGAGATTAAATTGCCCAAAGGTGTTGTGGTTGTTGCATTAGAACATAAATTTCACGTAAAGGTTCCGGGAGCGGATGATAAGATACTCGCTGGCGATAGAATGGTTTTGATTTCTAAAGAAGAAGAAATTGAAAAAGTTTTAGAATTGTTTTTATAATTATGAATTACGGAATCATCTTCCGCATCTTAAGCTTTATTTTACTAGCTTTAGCGGCCGCCTTTTCAGTTTGTTTGGGGACGGCCTATTGGTATCAGGAACAGGGAACGGAAACAGGTGCCATTCAAGGGTTTTTATTTAGCATATTCATCGCATTAGCGATATCCTTAACATTATTTCTATTAAGCGGAAAACCAGATAAGCGGTTTTATAAAAAGGAAGGCATGGCTTTGATTGGGTTGAGCTGGATTTTGGCAACGATTGCAGGCGCACTCCCCTATATATTCATAGTTACTGATTGCTCTGTTTCCAATGCGATTTTTGAATCCGCATCTGGGCTTACCACGACAGGGGCGACGGTCTTTAGCGATTTTGTAAATTTCCCTAAGAGTTTGTTGTTATGGAGATCATTGAGTCAATGGATTGGTGGCCTAGGGGTGGTGGTTTTATTTGTCGCCCTTCTTTCATCGTTGGGTGCTGGTGCAAAGGTATTGTTTAGCAATGAATCTTCAGGAAAGTCAGGAGATATGGATTATGGCCGCGTTCAGGAAGGCGCTTCTCGAATAATGAAGCTATACCTATCTTTGTCTGTCGTCTGTGCGATTACTTTTAAAGTCTGTGGAATGGAGTGGTTTGATGCAATTTGCCATATGTTTACTACATTGTCTACTGGCGGATTTAGTACCAGGGCGATGAGTGTTGAAGAGTTTGCAAGTCCTCTTTTGGAATGGGCGATCATTCTTTTTATGGCGATAAGCGGCATGAGTTTTTTTGTTTTATTGAGAATCTTCGGAGAGGGAAGTGTAAAGGAGCCGTTAAAAAGCTCTGAGACAAAAGGATATTATAGCTTTTTATTGATTGGAACTCTATTGGTTTGTTTCATTTTATTTAAAGAGGGAAATATCGAAGGCATCCATGGAAATTTGAGAGCAGGAGCCTTTCAGGTTGTCTCAATTATGACGAGTACGGGTTATTCTAGCACAGACTTTAATAGTTGGCCGGTTCCTGCTACTATGATACTCGTGATATTGATGTTTATCGGAGGTTGTACGGGTTCAACAGGTGGAGGCTGTAAAGTAATTAGATGGGTTGTTGCGTTAAAGCTCGTTTTGAAAAGTTTAACGACATCTTTTCGCGGAAAATTAATTGTGCCGGTAAAAATTAACGGTAGCAATATGAGCGTGGAGAATCGAAAGAGTATTTTAAATTACTTAGTAATGGTAGCGTTTATATTTTTTGTAAGTTTAATTTTTGTCTCCATGATTGATCCATCATTCGACATCACGAGTATTTTTACTGCCGTCGCTTCCTGCTTTTTAAATGTGGGTCCGGGCCTTGGTTCATTTGGGCCTACAGAGAATTATGGAGCTCTTCACGGAGCATCAAAGATATACTTATCGGTATTAATGATTGCTGGCCGAATAGAGGTGTTTGCATTACTTGCATTATTTTTCCCTTCATTATGGCGCCGCTTTTAAATTAGAATTATGGATATTTCTTTAAGCACCCTATTGCTCGCGATTCCTATTGGTTATGCGTTCCTCTGGATTACGGTTCCCTTATCGACTTTATTTCATGAATTGGGGCATGTGCTTACCGCGTTTTTTTGGAGTAACGATAAGATATATGTGAAAATTGGGATGAAGGAAAATGGCCGATTATTTAGGGTGGGGCGTTTACAATTTAATATTTCATTATCAACCAACTATTTTGGGAGTTGCACATATAAGGGAGATGGGGTTTTCCGTATGCAGAAAATCATTATCGCACTGAGTGGTCCTATTGTTTCTTTGTTATTAGCGATAGCGTTTTACATTGGTTTAACCAAAGTGCCGGAGATGCTATGGCCCAAGTTTTTTTTAATGGTAGCGACTTATGTGAATGCAAAAATATTCATCACAACTTTGTTTCCTAGAAAACGGAAAATGGGGAAACTGCCAAATCAAGTTTGGAAGAGTGATGGCTATATGGCCTTAAGTTGGTGGAACGAGAAAAGTGATTAGTGTTTGAGTTTCCCTTAAAAAGGCTATAGTTCTTTGTTCTTCAATAATTTAGTATAGATGGACTTTAATTCAATTCCCGATGTTTCTGATGTTTCGCTTGATGGCTTTAGCTTTGGGCAAAAGGTTATTTATGGTGTGGCGGGACTCTTTCTATTGTGGCAAATGCTTAAGGGATGGAGTATTGGCCTTGGACGCAAGTTGTGTTCTATCTCAGCGATTGTTATTGGAGGGGGAGCGGGTTATTACGGTGCGCCTTTGTTGATCCCTTACATAAGTGATTATCTTGCTTGGCCAACTGTTTTATTGAGGACAATTGCGACATCAATGCTTGGTTTCAGTGTCTATTTAATGATAAAGATTATTGGAGCGATATTTATTAAAAAAACGGGTGATTATAAAGATTTTGTGACCCGGATTATAAATGGTGTAGGTGGAAGCATTGTAGGTTTAAGCATGGGCGTATTTTGGTTAATGTTGATTACGTATTTTATAAGATTTTTATATAATGTTACTTCTGGTGATGAAGCAAAAGAGAGCTCGAATGATGCTGTAGGAGTTTTGTATTCCATTTCTAGTGCAGTGAATGATAGTTATGCAGGAAGAGTTATTGCAGAACTTGATCCTGTTCCTAATTCGGTTTACGAACTATCGGGTAAATCGGCAAAAGTGCTTAAAGATCCTAATGCGATTGCTGCATTTGGCCAAAGCGAGGAGTTTAAGAAATTATCTCAAAACCCAATGGTTCAGAGTTATGCAACAGATCCGGAAATTTTAAAAATAATAAAAGAAAAAAAATACCCTTCTTTACTTACGCACCCAAAAACCTCAGAGCTTTTAAAAGACCCTGCATTTTTAGATTTATTAAAGAGTCTAGATGTTGAATCCGCCTTAGATAATGCGCTTGCTCCCGCAGCAAACGATCAGCCATTTGTTTTTGAGTGATTTTTCTTGCTTTAAGTAACTAAAATCCTATTTTTTACACTTCTTCATGCGCTCGTGGTGAAATGGATATCACTGCTGACTACGGATTAGCCGTTGGGGGTTCGAGTCCTCCCGGGCGTACCATTTTTAGTTGATAATAGACTAACTATGAACTAAAAATCATGAATAAAATTCGCTCCTATTGTGAATAGTTCCTCAATGATTGTTAATTCCCAAATTTTACAAGAAACTGCATTTATTGTTTTAACGTTACGAGAAAATTAAGAATCATCGTATTAAGCTTTACAGAGAAAAAGTATATCACGAACTATGTGGTGTTTAAAAATAGGATTAAGAGGTTAATTTTTAAGGATATGGATATATGCCATTTTATGGCCAGGGCAGACGTTTACCAAATCCCATCTAGTACATTGAGCAAGCACGATGAGATATCATAAGATGATCTTTCGATCTATATTTTATTTTATTCGATTTACAGGAATCTTAATGGTTGTAGTCATCATGGGTTGTACGACACCATTGTCTTCCACGTTAAGTAGACCCGTTAAAATTTACAAAGAACTTCCCGAAGTTGATATCACCTTAAATATTGCTGGACTCGGGCCATGCAATAATTCAAAAAACAGAGCGTTTAGCCTTAATTCAAAAGAGCCTGTTACTATTCTTGTGCACGGATGCTTTGGGTCTGCGGGCCGCTTTCTTTCATTGGCAGAAGTGTTGGCCTTTCACGGGCAACAATCAGTCTGCTTCAGCTATGACGACCGGGATAGTATGATGTACAGTTCCAGCCAACTTACTACTGCGATCGAGCAGCTTGTGCTGCACTCAGGCGCATCGGAGATAACTATAATTGGCCATAGTATGGGAGGGTTGATTTCACGAAAAGCACTCATTTTTGAGCGGGCGAATTCAATTGTAACGCAAACTAAAATCAATCTAGTGTCCGTGTCCGCCCCTTTTTCAGGTATTCGCGCGGCAAGGTATTCGCGCCTTTCCCGTCTTACGTATTGCAACTCTAGGAATTAGCGATTTGTTGTCTCGGATATTGATTGGCGAAAAATGGCATGAAATAACTTATGCTTCGGATTTCATAGGACAGCCCGGGACACTTGTTCCTGGGGTAAAACGCTATTTACTTGTAGCGACTGATGAGGAGAGTCGCACGAACAGAGTTGGTAAATTGGCCGATTTTGTCTTCTCTCTCGAAGAGCAGAAACTACCAGATGTATCTGGTGGAACACCGGCAACGAAGGTTATCGTGAAGGCTGGGCATGTTGAGATTGTGGGTGAATCAGGTGTTACGCCCTTTAAACTAATTAGAGTTTTACAGGATCAAGGTTTTATCAGGCAGACTAGCACAGCAAGGTTGCGTCAGTTCGATGAATTACTTGCTCGCCTCTACGGTTCTAACGCACATAGCCCGCAGATGCTATCAACGGTAGAGTAAGGAATCAAGGGTTCGGATGTCACGCTGATGCATAATTAGCGTACCAGTAAATAAATTTTATTTTGTTAAGAATACCAATAAAAAGACGCTTGAGAATTCACTGGTAATTCCCTGGCACTCAATCGATCGGAAGTATAATCAGTTACTCGCTCTAATAGCGAGTAGCTCAATTATATTGTTGTGATCTAATGAAACTTGAAAACATTGTGTTTCAATTTCATTTGGTTTGATTCGCTAATATTTATATGCGTTTTTGGAATCTCCATATTCACATGGATTTAGGTGAATGGAGGAAAGAGGCAAAAGATATGAATACCCGATTGAAGTAGTCGTTCCTTTAGCAGGTAGACTTTAACTTTATAAAATAGTTCTTTCTTAGAAATTGGTATTAGGAGATTTTGTAGGTTAAGGAAATCAATAAATGAGTTGAGCTATTCTTCAATTTCAAGTGTGTCTTCCTGTAAAGAATAGTATTCTCGAAAATTGGCTTCAGCTTCGTTCGTTCCGATCATTAAAATTTCATCCTGTTCTATTAATGGTTCAAAGGGGTCTGGGTTCAAGTTTTGTACATCGCCTTGAATTAAGGCAACGACACTGCATTTGTTTTTCTCTCGAATTTGAGATTTTGCTAATGATATCCCTATTAGTTGTTCTGGGACTGGAACACAAAAGGCGCTTAATCCTTCAACTGCCATTAATTCTTCGTCTGGATTCAGATAATTAATTATAGTGTTAGATCCCATAGAGGCAAACAACATAACAAGGTCTGCTCCAGCTTTATGGAGTTTTGTGACATTTCTTGGGTGTATCGAGCGACTGATGATTTGTAGTTCAGGTTTAAATTTACGACAATAGAGAATCAAGTATAAATTGAGTGAGTCATCATGGGATGTAATGAGGATGGATTTTGCTTTATCAATACCCGCTTTGATCAAAGTGGCTTTATCGGCGGCGTCACCGTGTATAAAACGATCATCGTTCCTGGTGAGTTCTTCATCTTTATCAACAATTTTATAAGGAATATTGTGGATAGCTAATTC
>CAWUTK010000202.1:0-6037 GCA_963924785.1 uncultured Opitutales bacterium | reverse complement strand
TCACGCACCTCTGTGTTTTCCTCACGCACCTCTGTGTTTTCCTCACTCATCTCTGTGTTTTCCTCACTCATCTCTGTATTTTCCTCACTCATATTTCTCTACATCCAATCTTATATTTGAGTATTTACAAGATGCAATTTTAGCACCCTTGAAATTACTCATATTATACTCTATAACAAGAGAATGAAACGTTCAGAAAAACTATCTAGACCCCCCCTCGAGCGCATGCTTAAAATACACGAAGCATTACAGCAAGATCGTTACCCCAACTGTTCGACCATTTCACGAAATTTCGAAGTTTCAACAAAGACGATCAAGCGGGATATTGGTTTTATGCGGGACAACTTGAAGCTCCCCATCGAGTTTGATCGATCCGTAAATGGCTATCGTTACACCGAGGCAGTCGAGTCGTTTCCTACCGTTTCTGTGAGCGAAGGAGAGGTCGTAGCGATGCTTGTTGCCCAAAAAGCAATGGAGCAATATCACGGCACTCCATTCCAGAAACCGCTAGAAACCGCTTTCAAAAAACTAACGAGTTCATTAACGGGAAGTATTCGCTTTAGCTTAGGAAATCTTGATCAAGCCATTGCGTTCAAACCACTCGGTATCGCTAAATTTGATTTAGAAATTTTCGAAGGATTAAGCAAGGCAATCCTAAGCAACCATACCATTTCGTTTAAATACAAAAAACTCGCTATTAAAACAACCAGTGCTCGAAAGCTACACCCATACCAAATGGTTTGTGCCAATAATCAGTGGTATCTAATTGGCCTAGATATAGATATTAACGAAATAAGAATCTTTGCCCTTCCAAGAATCTCGGCAATCAAAACTCTCAAACAAACATTTCAACGACCCGATGATTTCTCGGTTAACGATCATTTAAAAAACAGTATGGGGATTTTTACTGGCGAGAAAACGCAACTTGTTACCATTGTGTTTGACCGTTGGGCAGCAGGACTCGTCAAAGAGAAAACATGGCATGAAGACGCAATTATTACAGAAAAAAAAGACGGCACACTTGTTTTTAAAATCAGACTAAGCAATTTACATGAAATACATAATTGGGTTCTTCAATGGGGAGAACACGCTGAAGTCAAAGAGCCTAAAGAATTGAGATCGCTACTCAAAGAATCGGCTAAAAATCTATTAAATATGTATAACGAATCTTAAGCTACAGCAGCTAACCGCTCTTATAGTTGAACAATTGATTCAGATCAAAAGGTTTCTCAATTTTTTCATGCAGTAAAGTGTTTAAAGCCTTAAGTATTTTGAGTTGAATTTTTTTTGAAATACGACGACCTTCTCGTGCTTTTTTAATATTCTTAAAGGTTATCTGAACCTCAGAAGTAGCGAGTAAAATTTTCGACTCAATTTTATGCTGCTCCATTATTTCATTTAATGGCTGAACACCGTATTCTTTCTGATCTTGTTTTGTTTCCATAATTATATCTTGCCACTTCTTATTCAAATACTTACAAACAACAAAGATTAACCAATAAATCGAACTAATCCTATGCCAAAACTAACACTAGCACTTATTCTAATTGCTTCAATCTTTATTACATCATGTAGCACGGTTGAAGATCTAAAGGAAGATGAAGCCATTTTATGGCCAGTTGTCTTATTAGAAAGCTCTAGTAATACCTTCCCTACCGTTCCAGTAACACTCCCTGTAAGCCAAAAAACCATTATGGCATATATCACTCCTGCGTTTACACCCATGCATATCCTCAATGTGGAAAAAATAAAAGTAGATCTTGGTTTTTGCATACTGATCCAATTAACACCACGTGCAGCAAGAAGACTTTACACTTTAACAGCTGATAATAGAGGTAAACGATTTCTACTAGGTGTTAACGACCAACCACTGGGACAACGTTTAATTGACGGAGTGATACCTAACGGCAACCTGTTTTTCTTCCTCGAATACCCGGATGAAGATTTAGATGAACTTGTCATTGAATTAAAGAAATCACTAAAAATTATTCACAAAAAAGCAGGTTCAAGAATCAGTAAGATATAAACTCCCATGTTATTCACCCATCGCCCTTCACGCCTAATAATACTATTTCTCCACTTTTGCCTAGTATCCTGCTTAAGCGGAACCCCTATATACTGGCCTACCGCAAACCCCGCTTTTCAAAAAAACTTAGGAATCGAAAATTACATACAAGCAACTGCTTCCGGTAAAATAGTATCGGGACTGTTCGGTTGTGTAAGAAACGATGGTCATAAATTCCACGAAGGTCTTGACCTAAAAGCAACAACTTATGGAAAAAATAAAGAATCAATAGATCCTGTTTTTTCAGTCATGAAAGGTATCGTTGCCTATGTAAATATTCGTGACAAAAAAAGTAGCTATGGACGATATGTAATCATTGAACACACTGACGAGTCTCCCTCTATATTCTCGCTCTATGCCCATCTTAAATCGGTTAACTCAAAAATTAAAACGGGAGCGTCCGTTAAGTCAGGTCAAGTAATTGGAATAATGGGGAGATCCTCTTCCGTTTACGATATCCCGAAAAATCAAACCCACCTTCATTTTGAGTTAGGTTTGCGCTTAAGTGACAATTTTCAATCCTGGTATGATCAGCGGAAATTTAAATCTAAAAACGATCATAATATTTGGAACGGCATGAATCTTGTGGGATTCGACCCTTTAGAGTATTATAAATCACATCGAACTGGCAAAATTAATTCTATTCATGAATATCTCTCCCAATTAAAACCGGCTTGCACGATTAAAATCATCAGCAACAAAACGCCTGATTTCATACACAGATACCCCTCACTATCGACGGAAAAATTTGATAAGAAAGGCATTAAAGGCTGGGATATCAAATTCAGTTGGTATGGATTGCCATATTCATGGACACCTTTATACAATCTAAAAGAGGATGATAAACAAGCGATACTAAGTTACGATAACACACTATTACCACTAGCGAGCAAACGCTCAATTTTAAGTAAAAAAGGCGACGCTGTTATTATCGGATCCATATTAAACAACTATCTCAAATTACTCTTTCAGTAATTTAAAATAAGAAAACGATTCTATTTCTCGCTTAGATACCCCATATCATAAAGCACTAGAATAAAGTCATCTAGATCAATAGGCTTCTCAAAAAAGTAATCGCACCCCGATTCAAAGCTAATCTCTTGAGTGGTTTTTTGAACATCAGCACTAATTGCAACAATCATCGGGCTCCCTTTTGCAAATTCCCGAATACCTCTCACAACTTGCAAGCCCTCGTGCTTTAAATCATTATTGGATAGATGTATATCCGCTACAATAATACTATGCTGATGGCGTCTAAATCTCGCAATGGCATCATCGTATGTAGAGGCGACTTGAACCTCAAATCCGTATTCCCCTAAGAAATTTTGGAAAAAATCTTGACTAAAAGTGTCATCTTCTACCACTAAAACCTTCGTCCCTTTCTGACTGATCAAATGTTCGCTTTCAGCATTCGGGGAAAGTGATTCATGCTTAAAGACCTTTTTTAAAAGACTAGCCTGCCCTTGAGTTTCATCGACCTCAATAATCCCTGACTTAGTAACATCTATAGCAATTACATTTTTTCTTTCATCACGCCACTTAGAGCGATGATTCCTAACCCAGTCTAGCAATGCTACATCAAAACCCACATCTTTACATTTTTTCTCAGACTCAAGCCACTTATGACGAAGTATTTCTTCCCTCTCTAAAAGAAACTCTTCATATAGTTTACTTTTACTAAAGTTACTCGATGTTGATTTTTCGTCCATATATCTGTTTAATTAAACGATTCCCTATCGTATCTTCAACTTAGCACATGTCATGAATGCTTTCAAATCGAATAATAATTCGAATGCCTCAACCCTTTTGCTCAAAGGCAATTTCTAAAAAAGAGCATAAATGCTCAACTCCCTCTAATGATCGACCAGCAGATTTAAGAAATTCTGCAGCAAAGCCATCATCATCAATGCGTCTAATTTCTGCTTGGAGTCTCAAAGACACGTTATTATTCAAAGATAATTTCAACATAACATTCTCTCCAAGAACGAATTCCAACCCTTCAACCATTTCAAATTTGATGCCAGCCTTGCTAATATTCAACACCCGAAGCGGTAACGCTCCTAATATTTCCGGTAATCTTAACTGCAAAGAAGCAACATCACTGACTGGTAACCGGTAGCTTCTTCTCATCCCTTTCATTCACTTAAAATAGCCAATACTTCAGATTTGACCAGATTTTTTTTCGAAATCTGCTATTGGTAACCAGAGTATACTACAAAGGGCAATCGGTTCTGATAAATTCATAGGAAAGGCCATATTTCGCAGCAACTTCTTGCCCTAATGCCTCAACACCAAAAACCTCAGTTTCATAATGACCGCACATATATAAGTTCAAATTTTCTTCTTGAGCATAATTGAAAAAGTTCTGCTTTATTTCACCGGTAATTAAAGTGTCAATAGAATGTGCTCTTAATGCAGTTACAGCACTCGCTCCACTACCTGTAAGAATTCCTATACGCCTTGGCATCCTGGAGCCAAATTCAATAGAAACAACATTCTTAGGAAAAAGAGCATTTAGCTGTGCCTTTAACTCATCTCGCGACGAATTACATTCAAGAATCAAGCCGATATCATGACCTTCAAACGGCAAAAATGTTCCAATTTTGCTTAAATGTAATTTTGACGCTAAAATTGCGTTATTCCCAATTTCAGGATGACAATCTAGCGGTAAATGGGAACCATACAGTGCACAATTTCCATCAAACAAGACTTTGAGCTTTCCGTAATTATTTCGAGTCACCGGAGAAATAGGCGACCAAAAAAGGCCATGATGGCAAATCAAAAAATCGATTCCAGCTTCCACAGACTTCTGAAAAGGCACAAGTCCAGCATCTACTGCTGCCCCAATTTTTAACACTGTCCCATTATTCGCAACTTGCAGTCCATTTTCAGAACCAGCAAAATCATTCACTTCACGGCGGTTAACCCGATCATCACAATACTTTACAATATCTTTTAATAATGCCATTATATGGATCTATTCATTTTTTGAATTAGGGTCAAATATCAAAAATGCTTCGAGATCCGCTTGCAGTATTTAAATTAAAAAATAATGTAATTTTGATATTATAAACAAATGAAGAACCTTGCACATATAGATAAATCAATTGCTCAAATCATGCACAGGCATGTCATCTCTGCAGACGTGACGTTGCCTATTCAGAAATGCGCAGAATTAATAATTAAACAAAAAGTCGGTTGTTTAATTATAACAAAAGATAAACGACCGATTGGAATCATCACAGAAAGATGTTTCGTCGAACTCATCCGTAAAGGCTTTTTCGATTCAACAAAAGTTAACACTGAATCGTTCATGGTTTCACCGTTAATAACAATTGGTATCAACACGACTTACGCTGAGGCCATTGAAGTATTTCACAAAGAAAATATTAAAAGAATCCCGGTTGTAGAAAATGAGAAAATTGTCGGCCTTCTAACACTTAAGAACATGTTTGAGTATTCTCGACTTGAGATTTCAAAACTAACCGAAACACAAAAACTACTCAAACATGAAGCCAACTTTGATGACCTAACACATGTTTATAACAAAAAAACGATCACGACTTCCATCGAACAAGAGTATGAACGAATTAAACGAACAGGAGGAAGGTCCGCACTATTATTTGTCGACATTGATCATTTTAAAAAAGTAAACGACAAATATTCCCATGCTGCAGGCGATCATGTTCTTAGCGAAATGGGGAAACTCCTGAAAGAAACCTGTCGGCAACTAGACGTCATTGGCAGATTCGGAGGGGAAGAGTTCGTCATAATTGCTCCAAACAGAAAAAAGTATGGGGCAGTCAATTTTGGAGAACGCCTACGGTCAGAGATAGAAAATCATCCTTTTCAGTATAAAGGAACAGCTATCCCTCTTACTGTTTCAATAGGAGTTGCCAGTCTGTTTATGGGGAGAGATTACACCGCAGCCCTAGATAGAGCTGACAAGGCATTATATCATGCAAAAGCCAA
>CAWUTK010000201.1:0-11240 GCA_963924785.1 uncultured Opitutales bacterium | reverse complement strand
AGAGCTGGGCTTTTTGCTAAATATAGACGAGGCATTCTCAAGCATATGCCTCTTCCATTCCGAAACTTGCTGAGGCGTCACCTTGTGATAGCTTGCTAATTGCGCCAATGTCTTTGTTCCTTGAATCGCTTCAAGGGCCACCTTCGCCTTGAATTTATCCGTTAATTTTCTTCGTGTATTCTTCATTTATTGCCTTTTTATTGGAATAAGATTGAAAACACAAACTACCTCTTAGCACCGGGCAGGAATTTCGGGGGGAAGCGCAGTTGTCCGTGTTGGCGTTCGGGGTGACAGAATTAAGAGTCATGAAGCGAATGGTTTCAAAAGCTTTGAGATTAACGCTGAATGCTTTAATCGAGGTCGAAACGTTATTGCAATTAAAGGGGTGAATGTAGAGCTTTCTAGTAGTGATTTTACCTTGGATCCCTATCTGGTTGTTGATGGTTCTGGTGCTTCAGGTCCAAACTGGAAGCACGCTTTGAAAGGTAAACTAAAAAGCTTGATATCAGCAGATGGTAAGCTTTTTGCCTCAACTGATGAAGGTTATATTTATTGCTTTTCGGGGGAAGTTACTCCTTCACCCAAAACGTATTCGGAGGATTATAAAAAGCATGAAAAGGGTTCAACTCAATGGAAGCGTTTTTGTTCTAATTTACTTGAAGGCCTAGATCGAAATATCGGCTTTGTCATTGTGGACGGAATTGAAAGCGGAGATTTGATTCACGAAGTTTTAGCGAACTCTAAACTTCACGTAATCGCATTAGATAATGATGAGGCTTTGATAGAGAAGCAAAGAGGCGTGTTTAATCAATATGGGTTACTTGGAAAACGAGTTACTTTAATCAAGGGTGATCTTAGCAGTATTCCTTTTGCTTCATATTTGGCCAAGGCCATTTGTTCTGAAAATTGCCCTCCAGTGTAACTGAAAATGAAGCGACTTATTTAAAGAAGGTTTCTTCGATTTTAAGACCTTATGGAGGACGAGCGCTCTTTGATGTCAAAGTGGGACCTAACAAATGTTAAATCCCAGTTTTAAATCCCAATTTCGATCATTAAATTCTACTTTTCTATGACATCAATTTAGGCGAATTTCAACTCCTTTAATGATTTAAAACTGGGATTTAACATTTAATCACAGTTTTGAGTATTGTTTGAAGGATACTTTATTTGTGGATCGTTTTTACGAAATATTTATTTCAAGTTCTGATGAAATAAAGGACAAATTTAAAAATACGGATATGGAGGCTCAAAAGATAATGCTTTTTGAAATCTTTGTCTTATATGAAAATGGCTAATTCGGATTCGGAGCTTTTATATAAAACTGCGGTTCGTCATAGTAAAAATGATTTAGATATTCAGCCCTCATTATATTCTGTATGGTTGAATTGTTTGATCGAAGCAGTGAAGCTTACTGATCCTAATTTTGACACGAAGCTAGAAGATTATTGGAGAATCACCATGCAATCTGGCATAGACTATATGGCAGATCGGTATGAGCATTAGTTCTTCTTGATTTTAAATTACCCGCTTATTCATGTGCTTTCGTGCTCAAAATTTCAAGGCATCCCTCGCTCAACATTCCAAGAAACCCGTGCTTTTTTGGTTAGTGGTTTAAACGCTCGAAGCATCCCTCATATTTGTTCTTTTGCGCAAAACAACAAATACTATTCGCATAATGCGGTTTTAATAATTTCGTTTATGGATATAATATAAGCATATTTAAAACACGTAAATTAACTTATTAATCATCAATAGAAGGAACAATATGGGCGCATTCAATACAGACAAAATTAAGTTCGAAGGAACAGGAAGTAAAAATCCTTTGGCTTTTAAACATTATGATGAAGATGCTTTGGTTGAGGGCAAAAGCATGAAGGATCATCTTCGTTTTGCCGGGGCTTATTGGCATGTGATGAGGAATCCGCTTGCTGATCCATTTGGCGCAGGGACAGCAGTTCGTCCTTGGGATGATGGTTCTGAATCTTTACAGAATGCAGTCAATCGAGTACCAGTGTTTTTTGAATTTTTGGAAATCATGGGTATGGACTATTACTGTTTTCATGACCGGGATGTTTCTCCAGAAGGGGCAACATTGGCCGAAACTCACCGCAACTTAGATAGAGTGGCGGATGAGTTGGGAAAATATCAAAAGGAAACGGGTAAGAAATTACTTTGGGGAACGGCTTGCCTTTTCGGTGATCCACGTTTTTCACAAGGGGGAGCGACCAGTCCCTCTCTTGATGTTTATGCTTTTTCAGCGTCTCAGGTTAAAAAAGCGATGGAAGTCTCTCATCGCTTAGATGCGGAAGGTTACACTTTCTGGGGAGGCCGTGAGGGTTATGCGACTTTGTTAAATACAGACATGAAACGTGAACTTGATCATTTGGCTGCCTTTTTTCATATGGCTGTAGAATGGAAGAAGGAGCTTGGGTTTAAAGGGCAGTTCTATATCGAACCTAAGCCAAGAGAGCCTTCAACTCACCAGTATGATTCTGATTCAGCGGCTTGTTTGAATTTCTTAAGAGAGTATGGCTTAACGGACCATTTCAAATTGAACATTGAAACGAATCACGCAACATTGGCTGGCCATACAATGCAACATGAGTTGACTGTAGCGATGAATGCAAATGCATTAGGCTCCATTGACGCTAATCGTGGTGATGAGCTACTTGGCTGGGATACCGATCAGTTCCCAACAGACATTTATTTAACAACACAAATTATGTTGTGTGTATTGAAAATGGGTGGTTTGACTACTGGTGGCCTTAATTTTGATGCAAAGTGTCGTCGTGAATCACATGAGCCGATTGATTTAATCTATGCTCACATTGGTGGAATGGATGCATTTGCACGTGGCTTAAAAGTAGCTTCAAAAATAATTGAGGACGGTCGCTTGGATGATTTTGTTAAAGCACGTTACTCAAGTTTTGACGGTGAGTTAGGGGCGAAAATTGAATCAGGAAAATGCTCATTCAAAGATTTAGATACATATGCATTAGCTAATGGAAATCCAGTTGTAGAGTCTGGTCGCCAAGAGTTGATGGAGAATATTCTTAACGAGTATCTGTAGCAAGTATTATTTAGCATTAGTAAATAGTAGAGGTAGAATAAATTAGGGTGCACTTAATGGCTTAGGTGCACCCTTTAATTTGGGTTTAAGATAATAAATTATGAAGAAAGATATATTAGCGAAAGCAGCGAATGAGGCCAGAGGGTTGGCTATGGATGCAATACATGCCTGTAGTTCAGGGCATTTAGGTCTACCTTTGGGGGCGGCAGAAATAGGAGCCGTTTTATTTGGTGAATCTTTGAATTATTATCCGAGTGAACCCCGGTGGTTAAACCGTGACCGCTTTATTTTATCTGCCGGTCATGGGAGTATGTTCCTGTATTCGTGGTTACACTTGAGTGGTTACGATCTTTCGATTGATGAAGTGAAAAGCTTTCGTAAGCTTGGTAGTAAGACACCGGGTCATCCCGAGTTTGGTGAAACAGAGGGTGTGGAGTGCACGACAGGGCCCTTAGGCCAAGGAATCGGAAATGCGGTTGGTATGGCACTCTCTTCAAAAATGGCTGCGGAAAAATTCAATACCGCTGATCATAAAATTATTGATAACCATGTGGTTTGTTTAGCGGGAGATGGTTGTATTCAAGAAGGCGTCGCTGCTGAGTCTGCTGCTTTTGGCGGGCACTTAGGTTTAGATAATTTAATTATCATCTATGATTCAAATGATGTAACGCTGGATGCTATGGCTGAAGCCTCTCAAAGTGAAGACACGGCTCAACGATTTACGGCTTATGGTTTTGATGTTGTTACTATTAATGGTCATGACTTGCATGCGATTGATTCTGCATTATCAACTGCAAAAGAAGTTCGTAACGGAAAGCCTAAGTTGATTATTGCTAAAACAGTAATTGGCAAAGGCATTGAACAAGTCGCCGGAACGGCTAGTGCCCATGGTGAAGGGGGTGCAAAATTTATCGATGAGGCAAGAGCAAGTATTGGGCTTCCTAAAGAGCATTTTTATGTATCAGAAGACGTAAGTGCTTATTTTTCTAAGAAAGTTAAGTCTTCTAAGACAAGGCATGAGGCATGGTTGACACTTTATAGCAGTTGGAAAAAGGCTAATCCAGAGAATGCTGATTTACTAGAAAATGGACCAACGCTTTCTGCTGATAAATTGATTGATGTCATTCCGGAATTTCCTGCGGAAGGATCAGTTGCGACACGTGCGGCTGGTGGTAAAGTATTAAATGCATTAGCATCTGCGTTGCCTTGTTTGATTAGTGGTAGTGCCGACCTTCATGGTTCGACTAAGAACTATATTGAAAACGGAGGAGATGTTTCTCGCGATAATTTCGGAGCAAGAAATGTGCTTTATGGGATTCGGGAACATGCGATGGGTGCGGTTTTGAATGGCATCGCTTATGATGGTATATTCAGTGCCTCGGGTGCGACCTTCGCAACCTTTTCAGATTATATGCGTCCATCGGTTCGTTTGGCGGCTTTGTCTAAGCTACCTGTTCAATATATCTGGACACATGATTCTGTTGCAGTGGGTGAAGATGGCCCAACGCATCAACCAGTAGAGACGGTTGCTTCTTTACGAAATATTCCAAATTTGGATGTATTTCGTCCAGCTGATGCAGAGGAGACAGCCTCAGCATTTGCTTCTGCAATGGGCCGAAAAGATGGGCCAACTGGACTTATCTTAACTCGGCAAAATGTTCCAATGATTGATGCACTTGAGAAGAAAGCTATTCGTAGGGGTGCGTTAAAAGGGGGATATGTTCTATTAAAGGAATCATCCGATTTGTCTTTAATTATACTCGCTAGTGGAAGTGAAGTTTCAGTTGCGTTGGCAGCGGCTAAAAATTTAGGAACCGGTGTGCGTGTGATTTCTCTTCCATGTATGGAATTGTTTGAACGTCAGTCATCTGATTATCAAGCAGAGGTGCTTCCGTTAGATTGTGAAGCTCGTATTGCTATTGAAGCTGGAGTCACTAGCCCTTGGTATAAGTATGTGGGACTGAAGGGTAAAGTCGTTGGTATTGATCGCTTTGGTATCAGTGCGCCTGGAGATGTTGTAATGGAAAAACTGGGTATCAGTGTCGCTAACTTGACGAAAGAAGCGAAAGCATTAATCTAATGCTAAATTTAAAATTAGAGAACTAAACAAAGGAAAATTATGTCTGAAAATCTATCTACATTAGAACAATTAAAACAATTCACTACCGTGGTCGCTGATACGGGTGACTTCGCTCTTATCGAGCAGTATAAACCACAGGATGCGACGACTAATCCTTCATTGATATTGAAGGCGATTGCTCAAGAGGAATATAGGAATATCTTCAAAGCAACGATAGTTGAAGCTAAAGCAAAACATGGCGATGATATTGAAGCCGTAATTGACGAGTTATTAGTGGCATTTGGTTGCGAAATATTAAAAGTTGTTCCTGGTCGTGTTTCGACGGAAGTAGATGCTGTTCTTTCATTTGATACAGATGCTACTGTTAAGAAAGCCAGAGAGTTGATTAGCCTTTACGAATCAAAAGGAATTAAGCGTGAGCGTATTTTGATTAAGATCGCTTCGACATGGGAAGGTATTAAAGCCTGTGAAGTGCTTCAGAAAGAAGGTATCGACTGCAATATGACTTTATTATTCTCAATGGCTCAAGCGGTTGCCTGTGCTGAAGTGAATGCAAAGCTCATCTCACCATTTGTGGGTCGTATCATGGATTGGTTTAAAGCAAGCACTGGGAAAGAGTATACAGGTGCTGAAGATCCAGGGGTAATAAGCGTTAAACAGATCTATAACTATTATAAGAAATTTGGTTATAAAACTGAAGTGATGGGTGCGAGTTTCCGTAATACGGGTGAGATCACAGAGCTAGCGGGGGTTGACCTATTGACGATCAGTCCTAACTTGCTCGAAGAATTACAAAACAGTAACGACTCAATTTCTGAAAAATTAAATGAAGCAACAGCGAAGGCTGATCCTGCCGAAAAGATATCTTTAGATGAAAAAGCGTTTCGCTGGATGATGAATGAGGATGCTATGGCGACTGAAAAATTAGCTCAAGGGATTCGAGCATTTGGTGAAGATATCCAAAAGGCTAAAGCCATTGTTGCTGAAGAATTGTAGGAGAAGAATTAAGAAGTCAGGATCAAGGAGTCAGAATCGGGTTAATTCTCGGTTCTGGCTTTTTTGTGAACGGGTATTCCGGGAAAGTTTACCACGGAGGCACGGAGGGGATTTGGATTAACCGCAGAGGGCACCAAAAATACAAAATGAAAAGAAAAATCCTTCGGTTGTTTAACCATAAAACACAGTTGCTCCGTGGTAAGACTTTTTTTAATAGGTGGTTATCTTGGTATCTTTGTAATTATGTAAAGCTCATTTTTTTATATATTTAAGAGGGATGGGATGTTTGTTGATTCTGGTGAATACGCGCTATTGTTTTTGGTTCAATGAGTTTTTAGCGACCTATATGGGTTTTTTTAAGATGCAAGATGTTTTAGTATAGTTGTTTACTGTTAAGTATGTTGATCAATTGGAGATTGCTAATTGAAAACGGGTATCTCTCCCGAGGGATGTTTTTAAATGTGCTTTATTTTCTAAAAAGATCATAATCTTATATATCTTTGGATTTGATTATTTGGTTTTTTTGATGAATAGGCACTAGATCCTTAAGCTTTATTTAGCTGCTATGAGCTGATTACTTGTGATCTCATCATCCAGCTTATGCATCAATGGTTTGAATTGATCGAATTTTTCGGGATGTAAATCTACAAGGTTTTTACTTTGATAAAGTGAATGCTTCATTCGATCTAGAGTGGTTCTCAAGAATATCTTTCGAAATTCATCAGCCCTCTGGGGAAGCTGAAAAAATGATTGAGAAACACTATAATGCGAAAACAATTTGTTGTTTTTCGAAATGGAGGGGGAGGGTAAAAGGGTTTAAGGAAGAATGTCTATTAATAATTCACCATTAACCTCAGGCTTCGATCCATTGACCGTTTTCTTTAATCAGCTCAATCAATGTATTCACTGCTTCATTCTCTGGTATGTTGAAGCGAACACATTCTTTCCCTTTATATAGGTTGATCTTATTTGGCGCACCGCCGACGTAACCAAAGTCCGCATCGGCCATTTCGCCGGGACCATTCACAATACAACCCATAATAGCGATGGTGACACCTTTCAGATGGTCAGTTTTCGCTTTAATTTTAGCCGTTGTTGATTCGAGGTCAAAGAGGGTTCTTCCGCAACTCGGGCAAGCGACAAATTCTGTTTTATAAACACGGGTTCGTGACCCTTGCAGGATGTTGTAGGCAAGGATGAGTGCCTGTTCTGTATCTTCGACAGTCTCAATACTGATGATGTTTCCAAAGCCTTCTGTTAGGAGGGCTCCACTGAGGATACTATTATCTAAAAGAGTGAATGAGAAATCATTGTGTTTGGCTAAATTATTGGCGTGAGTATTTCGAATCCAGAGGGGTTGTTGGATCTTGTGTTGATCTAATAATTCAACCACATGCCTGTAACTGCCAACGGAGTGAAAATCACTGAGATTCGTTGATAGGGTGAATAGCCAATGTTCTTTAGCAGTTGGGGATGATAGCAAGTTCTCAATGCATTCAAATGAGGTGAAGGATAGGTCGATTGATAAATAATTTGAAGTTTTTGCGGTGAAATTTGAAATCGCTTCTATCTCAGTAGGGCTCAGCTCAATTGAAGGATTTAATATTAGGGGTGCATCGGGTAAATCTAGCTTTGTTATTTCCTCTGCTGTGAATTTTGATGAAAAATTAAAAGCAAAAAAGCTTATGTTGTTTTTTAATGCTTCAACTAATGCTTTTGCCTTCTGAAAGTCCTCTATGTTTTCTAGGTTTAATAATACCCCTTCAAGCGGGCTATCTGTGTATTTAACTTGAATCCTTTGAACTAGAGTGATCGCCTCTTCAATATTAGTCGATAGGGGTATCGGCAGTAAAACTCTTGGAGGGTTTTCATTACCTATAGCCAGTTGGCTATTGATCGATAACTCGTTTGTTGATCGTGGTGTGTAATTGAGTTCACAGGGAATGTTCTCCTGTTCAATCGGTTTATGGGAAGACTTTGTCGCTAGGTCGCTAATGATTTTAGCTATCGATATTGCCACAGGGATTTCTTTGACTGGGTCCTCTGTTAAGGAAACTCTGATTGTATCGCCAAGACCATCGAGTAGAAGCGATCCAATGCCAACAGCGCTTTTGATGCGAGCATCTTCACCGTCACCTGCTTCTGTAACACCAAGATGAAGCGGGTAGTTCATGTTTTCTTCATTCATTCTGGAAACAACCATACGGTAAGCTTCAATCATAACCTTGGGGTTACTCGCCTTCATCGATAGGATTATTTCATGGAAATTGTGTGACTCTGCAATGCGAATGAATTCAAGCGCTGATTCACACATGCCTAAAGGTGTGTCGCCGTAACGATTCATGATTCTATCTGAAAGAGAACCATGGTTTGTTCCAATTCGAATACTACGACCGAGTTCTTTTGCCTTTAAAATAAATGGGCTAAATGTTTCGTTAATACGTTCGAGTTCTTCACTGTATTGGGCATCCGTGTATTCGTTTATTTTAAATTTTTTATTATCTGCAAAATTGCCTGGGTTGATGCGGACTTTTTCAACGTGCTCGAGGGAGAGCATCGCTACTTTGGGCAGGAAGTGTATGTCGGCAACTAGAGGAATATCTATTTTGTTATGCGTGAGCAAGTCCCTGATAGGTTTCAGCGCTTTAGCTGCATTCATGTGTGGCACCGTCACACGGGCAATTTCGCAGTTGGCCTCAGCGAGTTGAATGATTTGTTTTACGGTTCCTTCAACATCACAGGTGTCCGTGTTTGTCATGGACTGTATTCGCATCGGGTTGTTGCCGCCGACTAATACGTTTCCAATAGGGACGACTCTCGTCTCTCTTCTTTTATAATGAGTCCTAGACTGGCAATAATGATTATTCACTAGCTGATTTCTTCGCGTCTATGGTTGGAAGGGGCGGTCTGTATTCTGGAGGGAGTTGCCTGTCGAATACTAAAGCGTGCAGTAAGTCGATGGTTGATTGTTTCAATTTGAAGAGAATGTTGAGTTCAGGAGAACCGCCAATTTGAGTTATTCCTCCGAGCCTTTCTGTGAAGAAATAGTTTTTTGTTAATACCTGCACGCCTTGACCACCTGGTAATTCGATCACGAGTTCTAGTTTGTATTTCCAAGGTGCAATTTCACCGTATGGGTCCTTGTAGTCAATGAATTCGTTCGAAATGATACTTTCAACATTGAAGGTTTTTAACTCTTTGATTAGAGCTAGAATGTTCTCGTTCTCCTCTGGGTTCGTTTTCGTTGATTTATTTTTCCCTGTAACTTCTACTGATTCGGATTCTTTCCCTTGATTGGCAATGTAGCTGACTCGTTCTTCACCTGTTTTAGTTTCAAAAACCTTCATGCTTCGGATGCTTGAAACCGGAGGGAGTTTATCGATATTTTTGTTTAGATAAGCTAAAGGATCGATGCCTTGGAATTGAAAAATACCTTCTTCGATAGAGTAGACATAGGACTGATCATTTGCTTTGGCATAGTATAGATCTTTTGTCTCATTTGTTTTTGAGCCAATGGTCAGATTGTATTTTTTGTCTTTTTCTGAAAGTGAAAATGTGAAGTTCGGTTTATCTAAGCCGAATGTAGTTATTTGATCCTGTGAAGGGGCATCCGTTATAAATCGAGTGGCAGAGACCTCTAGTAGGCCGGTTATTAGATTATTGACCGCTTCGTTGTCAGCGTCTTTTGATTGGAGTGCTTCATCGCTACCCTTGAAAATGACTTGCCAAGAATCGGCTTTAACTTTTTTGAGTGTAAATGAATCAGTAGATGAACTGTATTCTACAATATCGATGTCACTCGGATTGTATTTGAAGAGCTTTTTATCTCTTAGTTTCTCTTGAGCACCATTGAGCGAATCAATGATAGCGGCATCAATGATGAAGGCTGTGTCTGAGCTTTCCAGTTTTGCGTAATGAGCTTTTTTTCCATTTGATTCGAGTTCTTTCCCTACGAGTAGTTCTTGACGGCGATTGTTGCCTTCGAGTGTGATTTTCATGATAGGGTTTTGAAAATCGAGAACACCGGTTTCATTGCTACTGCTATGAGTTAGAAGCTTTGATTTAATAGAGGTTAAATCATTGAGAAGTGTTTGAACTTTTGCTGAATTTGCATCGACTTGAATCGGCGTTTGAATTTTCCATTGCTGTTCATCATTGGTTAAACTGACTTTGGAAATGCTGTCTTGGTTATAAGAAGATATTCCAAGAGAGCTTATTTCGAAAATTGGGATATCGAATACTTGTGGATTTCTTAGTTGCTCTAGGTTTAGATTTAGGCCTTCAAGTAGCTGCTTCTGAACAATGTAAATGTTTTCTTCATCGGGACCGAGGAGGTAGAATTGATTTCCTATTTCTGTCGGCAGGCCTACTTTTAACGAAATAGTTTTTCCGAGACTTGAGATTTTAAGAATGATTTTTGGTTTCTCTAAACCATAATCGCTAAGCGACTGACCTGACTTAACGACTTCTTCCACAGGGAAACTGACTTCTTTTTCAAGGAATTGCAGTTGATTTAAGAGTTTGTTGACAGCGTGAAAATTGGCGTTCCATTTTATAGGGTGAGTGATTACCCATTGCTCTCTTTCTTTTGTTAAGAGAATTGAAAGGTCGCTTGTGATTCCTTCCAATGCTGAAGAGGTGATAATTTCTATGGTATCCGCATCTAGGTTTTTGGAACCTAGGATGAATTTCGGGATAGTCTCGATGTCTTTCTTTAGTTCAGACTTGCTGTTCAAAGTGAATATACCTGCAAGGACAAGCACATTTAGAATTAATAGAAGTATTGTGAATTTAAAACCCATGATTAATTTTTCCTTATAAAATACATTGCGAAACCTATTGATAAAAAGGTGAAAGGGATGACCGAAAAGTAGGCAATAATTTTACCAAATTCTTGATTCGTTATGACGAGTTGGTGTTGCTTTATCCTGCGAGGGGGTATGCTGAGTAAATTGTTTCGATCTAAGCACCAATTAATCGTATTCGCCATTAATAGTTGATTTCCATAAACGAGAAAACGGTGGTTTGAGATGTATTTTGAATTGCCAAATACAACAAGCCGTCCTCCCGGTATGTTTATACCAATATGGTTGC
>CAWUTK010000200.1:0-4062 GCA_963924785.1 uncultured Opitutales bacterium | reverse complement strand
TCTACCTTTATCTTGGTAGTTTGAAATAATTGCAGCTTTCGCTTCAGGTAAAGTTCCTGAGTAATACTCATCCACTTCCAATTGTTCAGTTAATTGGCTCGTGGGCTTTTCATGGTCACCTGAAATAATGACCGTTGCATAACCTCGCTTCTTTAATTCATTGATCACACTCTTGGCTTCTGGTCGAGTGGTGGATTGTATCTCAATGAACCCAATCATTTTTTTATTTTTAGCGACAAAAACAAGGGATGAGCCTCGATCATTGTATTTGTCTTGAATCTCCCTGACCGTTAAGCTTAGCTGGATTCCCTCTTTCTCCATATACTTAGCGCTACCGACTTGAATAGTCTCTTTTTCAATCTTAATTTTAACACCATATCCCACCTCATAAGTTGCATCATCAATATCTGGCAAATCGCAATGCTGATCTTTCGCTGCTTTTAAAATGGCTTTAGCAATCGGGTGCGTTTGTTTATATTCAGCAGCAGCAGCGTATGTTAAAACATCGGCACGACTCATCTGTTTTATCAATGATCGAACCTGTCCAACACTTGGCCGCTCTAGCGTTAGTGTTCCCGTTTTATCAAAAACAAAAGTATCCACATTTTTCAATAATTCTAACGAGCGGCCATCTTTAATTAATATACCTTTATTTGAAGCTATCTCAAGGAAATTTAGCATGCCAATTGGTGCGGCTATTCTAAGGACTTCGGAATAATTAGAAAACACTATCGCAATTGAAGCAGTTGGACCCAACAGGCCTAAAGCAACAGCACTGAATCGCAAGGTCGGCAAAACAGACTTGTCCGCAATTGCTTCACCTCGCGTCTGTATGTCATGCTGATACATCGCCGTTTGATTAAGCACTGTTCCTATTTGTGCTGCTACGGTTGCGGAACCAGACTGAGAAACGTCTATATTAATTCGACCCGATAACGCCATTGTGCCCGCTAGTATTTGGTCGCCGACTTCTTTTTCAACCGGCTGCGCTTCACCGGTGAGCATATGCTGATCAACAGAGACAGCACCATGGATAATCACCCCATCAACAGGAACTATTTCTCCAGCATTCACCACAACAATATCCCCTTTTTTAATTGATCTACTGGGATTTCTATTTCCACACCATCACTTAACACCCATGCCGAATCTAGCAAATCATCAAACATGTTTGATAGCGATTTCATTGAATGATCTGCTGTCTTAATCAACAAATTTTGCCCCATAAAATACAACCATGTTGCAAATGCTGATGCGAAATAATAACCTGTGGCTAAACTGCCTATAATAGCAATCGAATCAAGTGCTGTGGCTCGTAGTCGACGTTCTTTGACAAGAGCATTATACGCTTGTTTAAACATGGGCACATTTACATATAAAATGAGTGGCACACTCAGCACACTTAAAAAAGGGAAAAATAAAGAACCCGCAGTAGTTAAGCCTACTGCTACTAGAGATAAGTTAATCTGATGCTTAACTTCCTCTTGCTGATCTTCTTTGCTTTGTTTATTCTCGGTGCTAGTTAATTTAAAATTCTGTTCTTTTTGATTCTTTACTTCGAGCGAATGCACATCTCCCAGCATTTCACGTTTTAGGTTTCCATACAGCTTTTTCCCAAGAACGACCGCTCCACCTATAATTAGAATCCCTGGCAACACGATTTTTAAATTGAACAGCTCTTACGGAGCAAATAGGATTTCCGATTCACCTTGATTATGGGCGTAATGGATTACTACCCAAACCGTACTCACTATTTGCATAACCGAAAAAATTAACGATTTAGGTTCCACTAACATCGCTTAACTGAACCACAAATACAGTAAATGGTCAAGGATGGAGTCATTGATTAAACAAGGTTACTCATCATGAAAATCACCTAATGTATTCAAAAGGCATGTCAATTGTTCCTCTCAAGGAAATGGGTTTTTCCTTCTACAAAACACTTCATCGAAGCTGTTGTAACCGTCCCCTGTCCGAACTGGTTATTAATCTTATCTATTGCCGTGTAAAGATGTCCTTGCCTGACATCTTCTTTATAAAATAGCTGCAATTGATCCCCTGTATCCATATTCATTGTATAAACGCCTATACCTCGAACACGCTGGCCCTCATCGAGACATTTTTTAAGCAATGGGATCGCATGATCCAAACAAACACTTAACACAGGTTCATCCAGATTTGTTAAGCCATCTGTTGAAAAAAGTATTTTCGCCCCATTCCAAGCATCATCTTGAAAGCGAATATATGCTCCAAAGTGTTCAGCTTTCCTCTGGTAGCCTCGCATGCGATAACACAACTGGCTAATCGATTTGGAAATTTCGCCTATGATACGATCTAAATCTATCGTCCAATGGGAGAACGTATGCATATAAGAAACTTCTTTGGGAATGTGATCCTTGTTCTCCATTATGCGAGCGCAGTCCTGTCCTGACACAGTCAGATAAAGCATCTCACCGAAAAGTTTTCCAAAGAGTTTAACAAATATCCTACTACCTTTGTTTACTGCATCCTGAATGGTAACCAGTCCGGATGCTTTCAACTTAGCATAACGGCGGCTACCAATTCCCCACACTTCATCCAAAGCTAAAGGATACAACTTCTCGCGAGCCTCATTTTTATTTAAAACCAAACACATGCCATTTGGCTTATAGAGATCTGAAGCAAGTTTTGCATAAGTTTTAGAATACGAAACACCCAATGAACAAACCAATCCAGTTTGCTTATACAATTCATTTTTCAGGCGCACACAATAGGATTTCAAATCAGATCTAGGCCGCCCTAACATAAAGGATATGTCCATAAAATATTCATCCATTGAATACCCTTCAATGTCCTTAGCGAACTCATCTAAAACACATTCAATCTCTCGTGAAATCGCCTGATATTTTTCATAATGAACCTGTAAGGGAACGACATAAGGGCATAGCTTAGTTGCTTCTAAGGCACTCATTCCCGTTTTTATATTAAATTTACGTGCTTCGTAACTAGCCGTGGCAACAATGCCACGTGGAATACCATTACCCTTCCTCCATGCACCAACGATCACCGGGATCCCATAAAGGTTATAACACAACTGTTCGACTTGGGCGTAAAAACAATTCATATCCAAGTGTAAATAAAGTCTCGGTTTTAAATTACTATCATGCTGATGCTCTGCAGCAATTGTGCTATAAAGCGTGATTCGGTGAACATTCCGTTTTAAATCATAACCACTCAACGATGAGCCCCTTTAATTGATTCAAAAACGCTGACTATCACCCATTGCTTTAACAGTGTAACAATCATCCATACTGCACGTAAAGGTAACATTAACAAATACCTATGAATCCATACTCGTTTCATTCCTCGTCTACTATATTTAATTAATACCATAATT
The DNA here is from genome assembly GCA_963924785.1 of uncultured Opitutales bacterium. Taxonomy (GTDB): domain Bacteria; phylum Verrucomicrobiota; class Verrucomicrobiia; order Opitutales; family CAJWYM01; genus CAWUTK01. The sequence continues at coordinate 686 of CAWUTK010000200.1, read as the reverse complement.
TCCTTCTGTTATTTTAAAATGCTCTTGCTAATCTTTTAAATATACATTTGTTCACTAGTTCAAGTATTAATTATGACTTTTATTACAGACATTCAGGAAATAAATGTCGTGGCTTCCTTTGGCTCATTTTTATCGGGAAAATCACAACATAGAATCACTCCTCATCGATTTATGATGAAAAACGGTGAGGTGCTCCATATTGCTAAAGTACGAAGAAGATACACCGATACAGTTGGTGATTCCCTACACCTGCACTTCGTTGTCAGAACTAAAGATGACCGCTACTTCGATATCGTGTATGATTCGAAAAAAATCATGTGGTATAAAATTATAGAAATTGAGGATGCTCTAATGTTTAATGACTAAAAGGGATGTAAAATCTTTATTGAAAGGTGTGTTTCCACGAGCTACACACACACCTTCCTCACAGTTGACTAGCCCTAAGCTTGCTGTAGCCTAAAGAAATACCATAAACATTTCTCCAGACTTTCCTTAGTAGCAACAAAAATATACAACTTATACCTTTTCGTTCTAAATAGGAAATTTTCACAGTCATCCCATAGGAAATAAAAAGTTGGTTGGTTTTGGGTTCTAAAGTAGAACCTTTGGTATGAAACAAACAAAACCAACCAAAAACAATATTACGATTCTCCATCAAATCTGCAAGCTAATCCCTGCACACATGA
>CAWUTK010000199.1:0-8093 GCA_963924785.1 uncultured Opitutales bacterium | reverse complement strand
CTCATAGTTTCGTGCGAATGCTTACACTTATTCGAGGAGTTATATGGGATCGCTTTGAGCTTTATGATCTGACGAAATTCTATGGGACAGCAGGAGGTAAATGGCGAATGTGCTCAAGTCCACAAACCGCCTATTTGCCTGATTTCTCTCCATAATCTATGGGATAGCACAAGGTTAAATCACTTGATTTTAAGCCGATCCCATGAAATTACCAAACTGACTTTCCAAAATAAGGCGACCAAAACCACTGTTTAAGCAGGTCTGTTTTCTCAAATAGTCATCTGTGGGATGACTGTGATTCAGTTTGTATTATTAAAGAGAGCAATGTTTGGGGTTTTGACAGCAATACATGATAATTGCTTCCTAAGAGCTACAGGTATCATTTCAGAGAGTTTTGCCATGTTTAACTTTTCTCTAAGAAAGCATACAAGCTGACATTAAATTACTTTACCACTGGTAAAATAATCCTTGAAGGATATTGAGCTGAAAACATAACCGTGTTATTCGCTACAGGTACATCATTAAAGGACATTACAGGCTCAAAAGTGTTTGGGTGAACTTCGTACTTCGGGCTATTACTGCTTGATATGTGAACCGCCATCTTATGACCCTTATTGAAGACGTATGCCGTGCTCCACATGTCCATTGTCAGTTTGTAAATATTTCCCTTTTCGATTTTAGACTCTTTATCAATCCCTTCATTGAAACGAGTCATGATAATTGAATCCTTAATAATCGCTTCGTAACCATCGGGATAGACATCAATCAATTTTGCTGTAAACGTCGTGTCTTCGACATCCGTTTTTATAAACAATTCCGCTTTTAATTTACCCGTAATTTCGAGAGGCTTAGTCAATGATTCTGATTTAAATCTCAAAACATCCGTCCTGTCTTTAAGCACTCGTTGATCAAGTGGCCCTACGCCTTTATGAATAAATACATCACCACCTGCTGAAGGAACTGGATTTCGTGGATCATATTGAAATGTAAGTGAGGCCTCTCTCGCTCTAGGTCTTTTTTCACCCATCGAACCATCCTGATTCATATAATAAGAAACCTTTTCATGAGGAACAGGCCAAACGTTCGTGAACTTATAAGTATTGCCTGGTGCATTCGGATCCGAGCAATCCCCCATAAGATAATATACGATGTGAGATTTTGCTGGAATCCCTATACCGCTTGTCGCATCTACAAGATCTGGTATTCTCCACTCACTAGGAACGGTTTTATTTGGGAATTTCTTGCCAATCATATTTCCGTGCCCCGAGGCATCCACTTGAACGAAGACTTTCCCTTTCTTTCCAAAAGCTTTAAAGTAATCCAATGAAGATTCTAAAAAGATATCATACCACCCCGTCTTGGCGATAAAGACGGTCTCATTATTTACTGAAGCATGCTTTAAGGTGTCAACATATTTCTTTTTATCAAATACAGTTATTGTCGGCTTAGGCCATTGCGGAATAGGTATATTTCGACTCCTCAGCCAATTATACATCTCTCTCCTCACGCCATTATGAAACGTCCAATATAACTCAGCATTGCCTCCACTAATTTTTGTCGAAACAGCTTTCAAACTAGAAGGTTTAGCCAGATAGGCCATATATGCGGAAAACCCGTGTCCGCTATTACCAGTCATCCCAACACTGCCATTACAATATGGCTGACTGGCAATCCATTCAATCGTATCATATCCATCATCAATTTCGTTATCAAAAATCCTTGCATCAAATCCTCCTTTGCCTTCGGACTCTCCATCCCCTCGTAAATCTTGGCAGATAAAAACAATATTCTTGTTTCTATAAATATCAGCATTTTGCATGGCCGCCGCATTAATTTGATAAGCCGTTCTAATCAAAACAACAGGCAATGGTCCTTTTCCTTCTGGAACAAAAATCCCAGTAGCAAGTTTAACCCCGTCTCTCATTGCCACCATTTCTTTACGATAAGTATAACCCCCTCCAAGTGCTTTAATTGTGTGATTGACACAAAAATTATCTTGTTCTTTCGCAGTCAGCACACCATCACCATTCACATCTGAAGCTGGATGCTGCTTCATGAATTGCGCACCACCTGGAACCGATGAAGGCAAGGCCTGTTTTGCGTCGTCGGCATAAACAGCCAGCGACGCAAAAAGACTAAAAACTAGAGTTAGATAATTTTTCGGGATCATAATTTCTCTTCAGATGCGACAATAGACATTAAACACTATTTATAGAATTCCTAATACGCTCCCTAATATTACTCGTAGGGTTCAATAATAATTCGCTCGATAAGAAATCCGTCTCCTTGAGGCGCACCTCTTGGTCCAACAGTCACTAACTGAACACCCGTTTTATCAAAGCTTAACACCCCTAATTCAACCGTCATATATCTAGCTCTAAAACGAGGTTCTCCTTTTTTGAATTTCCTCATACCTGAATCAAGTGCGACAAATGAAATACTGTCATCGTTAGATTTAATAATCCACTCAGAACTGTCACTACTAGGATAGCAACCATAGACGACTTTCACATTATATTTACCTGCTTCTAGAATATTAACCTGCCATTTGGCAAGGTCCGTCGATTTCTTCCAATCACCTACATTGTCAGAATGTTTCCATTCACCGAATTTCTCCATCCATTTAACAACCTTATGCGCACAACCTTCAACTTTAGAAAATACGGCTTCTAATTTAGTTGGATACTGCCCATCAACAAAAAGTGCCGAAGAAACAGCTTCAGGCTTTCCACTCAATTCAAGTTTAATGACAGGGATCATGTTCTTTGAATTTAACGAAGGACATAACAGTTCAATTCCTTTCTCAGACTGAAGAACATCGATGTTAACACCACAGCAAAGAAGCGATGCGCTTTTAACTTTATGTTTCAAATTCGGAATAATCAACTTGCCAGATTTAGGCCAATCAAAAACATGTAGATAAAGATTATTCCCTTTAACCGTACAGTCACCCCAACTAAATCCAGAAAAAGGAGAAGCATCCGCTCCATAAATAGCTTCGGCGTTAGCCTTGATCCACGTGCCCGCATCAGTTAAGTTATCAACTGCATCCTGTGGTATAGATCCATCTCCACGAGGACCAACATTCAGCATATATGTCCCACCTCTTGCCACTACCTCGACTACATTACTTGCAATCTTTTTTGCCGATTTCCAATGCTCATCATACCAAGCATAAGCCCAAGAATCATTAGTTGTATCAACCGTTTCCCAGGGGCCAGCATTTTGCGTAAGCGGAATATGCATATCACCCAAACTCGAGTAATCACCAAATCCATTTCCGATACGACTATTAATAAGACAGTCTGGCTGGTATTTATTCACCAAATCAACAAGTGCCGCAGAATACTTTTTATCCATATTCCCTGGTGTATCAAACCAAACGACTCCAATGTCACCATAGTTTGTTAGAAGTTCTGTCACTTGAGGAACGACTTTTTCGTTAAAATAAATTTCAAAGTCTTCTGGTTTATACCCTTCAGGTCTTGTTCCTTTATAATTCCCACCGTTAGGTTCAGTCCAATCCTGATTCTGTGAATAATAAAATCCAAGGCGAATGCCTTCTTTCTTACATGCTTCAGCGAGTTCCTTCATCGGATCTCTGCCAAAAGGTGTCGCTTTAGTGATTGTGAAATCACTCGCTTTCGAGTCGAACATCGCGAAACCTTCATGATGCTTAGCCGTAATAACAATACAACGCATGCCAGCATCCTTTGCCAATTTAACAATAGCTGTTGCATCGAATTTATCTGGGTTAAAATTCTTTGCATGCGCCTTATACTCATCAACTGGAATTTTAGCCATGTGCATAATCCATTCGCCAATACCATAATGAGTTTTACCTTTCCACACGCCTTCCATGGATGAGTATAGACCCCAGTGAATGAACATCGAATAATTATCATCAACAAACCACTGAAGCTTCTCACTCACTTCAGTGCTTGCAATGGGTTCATTTCCCCACATTTCGTCCATGCTTTGTTCTTTAGCATTAACGACTGCTACAGCAGACATTGCTAATAGGATTAAACCTAATAGTGAGAGACTCTTTAATTTATTTAATTTCATAATTGTTGTTGGTTGTTTATACTTTTTTTAAAAATTCTTTGCTAATTGAAGTAATGCCACTTAGTCACCGTAGATCTTTAAGTGGGAAAGCGCTAAAATATTTAACTTAGGTTGTTCTATTTTTACAAATCGAGCTTTTCGACCTAAAACGTTTATGCCCGCATGAAAATGAGTCACGGGAAAAAACCATTCTTGATCCCACATATCCGGCTCCCAAATTTTCTCCCAACTATCGCCATCATTCGAAATATATGTTTGAATACCATCACTTCGACGATCCCCATCACTATTTCGAATCATCATTGCCTTAATGTTCCTTTCTTCGCCAAGATCGATTGTCACCCATTGATTCGTTTTATACTCGGTACAAAAAGCAAAACCAGGGTGACCTTCATCACTTGATAAAAGATATTTATGATCTTCTTCTTTATTCCATCTAGGTTCTTTTGAACTTAATTCAAATGAAGCATTTTCACTGATAACATTTCCATATTCAGACAGGTCATCAGGCTTTTCTATAATGTCACGGAAAAGCACTCCCTCTTCAAGGGGTTTACTTATAGTTAATTCTATAACCGTCACGGGATGAACCCGATCACTCGATTTAACATTAACCGTTAAAGCCTTTCCATCATGCTTAAAATCAACAGGCTTTCCATCTAATGTTTTGGCCGATAAAACGTCAACTGATGGTGGAGCAAAAACAAGCCCTTCGCCTTCATTCCATTGAAAAATATGTAAGAATATCTTATTATCCTTATGGCAACTACCGCCCCATGCGCCATTAGGAAAAGGTCCTCCTCGAGTTTCATATACGGCCTCTCCATATTTAGCTAGCCATTCACCTATCGCCTCAGCAACCTTTGCTTCTCCATCAACAAATGTACCATCTGGTCTAGGTCCAAAGTTTAACAAAAGATTCCCACCTCCCGTCGTACAACTCACAAGCATTTTTATACATTCTTCCGGCCCCTTAAAACCATCCTCTCCACGATACGACCAACCTTGACCCACATGAATGCACGATTCCCAATCACTAGAAATATCCATCGCACCAATCGAACCCTCTGGAGTATAATAATCACCTAGCGTGACTCTTTCGAGCAACGGTGATGGCTCTTTGTCATCTGGTGCAGTGGGACCACAAAATCTCGCCGCACGATTATTGACAAGAAGGTCCGGTTGACAACGATACATCATCGCAAAAAGGTCTGCGAAACGCCATTTACCCCAGTCGTGTCCGCCGACATGGTCGAACCACATAATATCTATCTTGCCATAATTAGTCAGCAGTTCCTCAACCTGTGCCTGATACCAGGTGTCATACTTCTTATTATCTCCGACTAAATAGTCCTGATGAAACCAATCTCGTGTAGAATAGTAGAGCCCTGCTTTAATACCATTATCATGACAGGCTTTAACAAAAGAAGCCACAATGTCTTTAGCATATGGAGTCTTCATGATATTGTAATCAGACTGCTTCGTATTAAACATCGAAAAGCCATCATGATGCTTAGTGACTAAAACCAAATACTTCATACCAGATGCTTTTGCAAACTTAGCCCACGCATCAGGATCATACTTTACTGGATTGAACGCTTTATAGTAATTATCGTATTCAGGGTCGTCGGTTCGCTCACCAAGCATATTGATATCCCCAGGACGGTTTCCACTTCTGCCCCAGCCAATTTCTTTAGCACCAATCGAACAAGGGCCCCAATGAATAAACATCCCGAATTTCGAATCTCGGAACCAATCTAACCGCTTTTTATTCTCTGCTAAAGATTCCTTCACTTGAGGAACGTTAGCCAAAATTGCTTCTTCTGTTTTCATGCAATAAATTTTTATTTCTAAATTACTATTAAGTTTTTCCTGTTACAAATCATTTTCTACAGATGAATGGAGGACAAAAGAGGTTCACCTTCCAGATAACCAAGAGAACTTAAAAAGGCATCCACCTCTAAAAGCGTCTTAGTCATGTCCTCTTTCCCAATCCATATATTATAAAATCCATGTAGCTTATCTTGGTAAAGATGTAAATAACATCTAACACCTGCCTCCTCCATAATTCGCTTATATCTTTCAGCTGTCGCGACGGGAATAAACTTATCTTTTGTTCCCAAAATGACAATCGTTGGCGGTGCGTTGCCATCGATATTGTCTATTGGAGAGATCTCTTTCCAGTAATCTTTGACCAGAGAATGAGCAAATCCCTTTGGCCCATTATCAAAAACCGGGTTAAAAAGAATGAGCGCTTCTGGACGAGGACTAATATTCAGATCTCCCCCCACATCATTGAACCCCTTACAGAGTGCTGTTGCTGCTGCAACATGACCGCCCGCCGAACCTCCTCCCGCAAGAATGCGTGTGGGGTCAACTCCGAGTTCAGACGCATGTTGACGCACCCACCGTATTGCAGATTTCCCATCAACCACACATTCTCTAGGACTTGTCTTATTTGCATTAATCAAACGGTATTGAGCAGAAAAACAAACCATTCCACGAAGCGCAAAGTAACGACTCTGAGGATAGAAATGATCAGGAGTTCCGCCATACCAACCCCCGCCGTGAAAAAACACAATCGCAGGGCGTTTATCAGAAGCCTTGTATCCCTTTGGTAGAAATCCATGTATTTTCAGTTCGACAGGACCCAATGGTGAATCAACCGTTTTATAAATGGTAGTCGTATCAGGTTTCAGTATGAAGTCGCCTTCGCCAATTTTCAAAGGGGTTGCCTCCAAAACGGAAACAGAAAAGATTAAAACGTAAGCACTAAAGCCTATCTTAAATAGATTTAGCTTCAGTCTCCAATTGAAACAACTGGAAACTGAAGCCGCACTTTGTCTAATACACTTCACGCATGTTGCCACTAAGAATAACAACACAGTAAATATTTTTAATATCATTTTCATCATTACACGCTAACGGTTTATTCAACCAAAGAAATAATTCCAGCACCCGTTAAACCGATTTGTTTCATCGTCCCTAAATCTTTAGTAATGCCATACTGAGCGATATTCGCATTAACCCAGTGCCACCAAGTTCGGGGGCCATATTCATTCGATGGGTTAAAGAAACCATCAAAAAGCTCATTATGGCCCTTCTCAACTGCGGAAACTCCACCAACGGCTGACAGCGAAAACAGCAAACCTCCAACGACTAATTTTGGAGTCGTTTTAACCATACGACAAAACCCTTTTCGAATTTTATTTCCAGTGAATATATTATAATAATGTGTGTGGGTCATTTCCAATTTAATCGTTATTAAACCCTATCGTTTAGTCATTAGGCTTAACGGGATGCTTATTTAGTTTATCTATAAAATTTAAAAAACATCCATTTATGAATGCGATACTGAAGGTGGTTATTGTGATAGAAATGCTTAATCGTATTATCTTACTTTAAGTGAATATCGCGACTAGAAACCAATCCATGATATTACTAGTGATATCGTTATCACCGTTATGTTATTTTGTCAATTTTTATAACACATTTTCTTACGTTTTTTGATTATCGTATTATCAGCGCATCACCAAGGATTGAAGAACATCTAAGGCATGCTCGAGTTCATCGGTTTTTGACATTTAAAAAATATAACATAGAACCACTAGTTTTAACTAACGAAATGGATAGCAGCTTGTTTAAACAAAAGAACAGAAGGGTTTGAGTTATTTATTTGGTTAGTGGTTAATCTAAATACGTATTCTTCGATATTTAATCATGAAACAACATGAAAAAACCAATAATAGTTTCAGGTTCTTTCAACTTTAACCTTGTGCAATGCTAGATCGTCTTACTCATCGCGTCCATATCCTTGAAGCCAATGGTGAAAGCTACCGATTGAAAGATGCCAAACGTAAAAAAAGAAATTTAAAATAAATGTAGATCGCTCCGCTCCGGTCTTTCCGCTACGCGTCACCCCTTCGGGGACGACCTCCTCTACGCAAACCACATTCTCACTCTCAAGCAATTAGTCTATTTTATTGACTATAATAAGTAATGATAATCTGATCACTAAATAATCA
>CAWUTK010000198.1:0-14071 GCA_963924785.1 uncultured Opitutales bacterium | reverse complement strand
CCAAAAGAATTATAGTATTATCTTTCAATTCGGTTCTTAACGATTCCTTAATGGCATTCTCGAAACCGATACCATCTGTATTGTACCCCTTATAACCAGCGTCTTGCCACAAAAGGGTATTAACCGCACCCATTTTTTCTGCAACAGGATCGATATCATCCAGCATATCTAATGCATGGATTTTATGCGGAATCGTTAAATTCAAACCTTTGAATTTCTTCTCATGAAATAATTTTAACGCTTCTGCTAAATCATCGGGATGAATATCAAATCTAAAATATTTCCACGATTCAAAAGCTTGATTATCCAGCGCCATTTTTCGTAAAGCCGCATTATGAATGACGGGACTGACTGAATGAGAAATCGGATGACCAATAACAGCTAACGCAGTTCCATCAAACTCAAATTCCTTTAATTCCTCCATAGGTCTTCATTCAATAATGACGCCTGACAACAACCCACTAAAAAGCGGGATCAACTGCTTCTTTCGACTAACAACCCCCGGTAAATCATAAATTTTTCCGGCTTTAATTTCAGAATACGGAATTCTTTCTACAATACCATCACCTCCAGATACCATCAAATGAGAATTTTGGGTATTTACATTCGTCACTAAAAGGACACTTAAGTTCAAGGCTTCTTTTTCTCTGTATTCACCTAATGCACAAAAAAGGATGTCTTCTTTTTTTCTAAAATTCTCAAAACCAAGTTCTTCTATTTGAGAAACAGAATATCTCACTCCACTCTCCTCATAGATTTTACAATCACTTTCAATCACTCCGTTTGGAGTCGACGTCAATATGACTGAACCTGAATTAAAAAGCATTTCTGAAAGCTCATTCGAATCTTCTTCTGCGATGTTACTTAACCATGCTAAAATCTCAACATCAACATCTGTTGTCGTAGGGCTTTTCAAATTCAAAGTATCAGAAATAATCCCCGACATCAAAATCCCCGCTATATTTTTATCTGGTAGCAAGCCATCGCTTTTAAACATATCTGCAATTATGGTACAACTAGATCCGACGGGACGATTAATAAATAATATCGGTTGCCTCGTAGGAATATTGCCAAGTCGATGATGATCAATTATCTCCATTATGTTAACTTGATCTGCACCATTCACCGCTTGCGAGATTTCATTATGATCAACCAATATAATTTGGGTATCAACCGGCTTCAATAAATCTGTCTTTGAAAACACTCCTAGCAATTTGTCTTTTTCATCAACCACCATAAACAGTGCATTATTCAAAGCTGCCACTTTCTTGCGAACTCTCTCAAGTTTCTCTTTAGGTGAAAACTTAACTAAGTGCGTAGACATCAGAGGTCCAATACTAGTAGCCGTTCTAACCATTAAAGCCGTCGTTGCAGAATCCAAAGGACTTGATATCAGAGAAACATTTCGTTCCTTGGCCCTTTCAATCATATCCTCATCGATTTCTAAGCCGCCCGTCACAATCAATAATCGAACATTCGACTGTAAGGATTTCTCCTGAATATCCCAACGATCGCCCACAATAATGATACTGTTTTCAGGATTAACTTCTTCATCCTTATCGAAAAATTTTCCAAAAGATCGAATATCCATCGCTCCAATTCGAATGTATAAGTCTTCTTCTGTATATGGATCAACTACATTCAATACTTTCGCTTTCAATGTTTTCACAATCGAAGATAGCGATGCTTTTACATGACGCATTTGAAGCGTTCCTATTTCAGATGGGGTAAAGAAGTCCCCTAGATCATGAATAGAAATAACACCTTCCGCTTTCCCGTCTTCCGAAACAACTGGAATAGCTCTAATTTCTCGGTTATCAAGCTTTCCTAAAGCCTCTGCACAGGATGCTGTTGCCCTTAGGCTAACAATCTCGGTGTTCATAATGTCCATCACCCGAGGCGTCACATCGCCCACCATCGGAGGAACAGGATAAGAAAATCTTTTAAAAATCGCCTCAATTCGTGCATTAGCCGTCCCACATCGACCCGCCAAACAATGGCCCTGTCCTATCGCTTTTTTGTAATGCTCGTATCCAACGGCAGCACAAACAGAATCTGCGTCCGGGTTTTTATGACCAAGAATATAACAAATTTTCCTTAAGCTCACTGCTCTACCTCAGATAGGATCTTTGCTTCAAAAAAGAGACAAACATTCATTAAAAGTGATTCCAATCTAATAATTTCAGATTTCATATAAATGGGTAATTCAAAGTTCTGACTTTAAGTACATAATAGAAAACACTTTCTGGCAAGAACAAAGTATCTATCTCACCCCAAAGGATCATTAAACCTAAAGCTTCAACTTCGTTAATTCTTTCAAAAACTTCACCAGATTTTCATGCCAAATTTCACCATCTTCCTTAACACCCCTTGCTCCTGCAAATTTTATACGGACTGAAATCTCAAATATTCTACCAACATTATGAATATGGGCGGAATCGACCTTCTTTTCTTTCAAAAACTTCTCAACATCAACAACCGTAATTGATTCAGGCTTCTTATCCGGGAAATGCTTACCGACACTATGCTGAATAATATTCTCTGCCGCATGAAAAAACTTCGGCAAATCTTTGTCTTTTAAATAACCATCAATTTCGGCCAGCAACTCTTTCACCTGCTTATTTGCATTAAAGTGCCTCATATAATCACCATCCTGGTTATGTTTGATCCTTTGCTTCTGCCAGCAAATAAAACCAGCTAAACCAGAAAACACCCCTAATTGAAACAACCAAAAGAATACGGTTTTATAAGGTAAAAAACTATCGCCAGCCCAACCATCCGCATTCAATCGAATAGGCAAAAGAACATTCTCATATCGCTTTCCCTTATCAACTTTCGGGTGAACCGGTGTGGCAAAAGGTAAAGTAGGCAACACGGGGTCAATTATAGTCGTAGAAGTTTTAACCTCTATCGCCATTGGTGCAATTGTCTTTTGGATGTAGCGATTTATTTCAGGGTCAAAGAAACTTAAAACGATTTCAGGAGTTTGCTTCACATACGAAGACGAGGGAATAAGAATATATTCAAATGTCTTAACACCCCTCCAATTTGTTTCTTCTGCATCAACCTCGTATGGCTCAAATTTTGATTTTGGTGGATACACCTTAAATTCATCCTTACCCAAGATTTCCGGAGGATTAATCCGATCAAAATTACCATTACCCTTAACCGTCAGAGTCAATGTTAAGGGTTCTCCCTCTTCCAAAATTCGTGTTGATAATTCAACCCCTACATCGAACTCACCGATTCCGCCGGTAAATGACTCTGCCCCCTCCGAACGAGGTAAATCCATAACATCAAACTCTAGCTCGGAAGTGTAAACCGTTAATTTCTCTCGACGATTCATACCAAATGAATCACCCCAAAGGCTATCCAGTTGATTCAACAACTGTCGATGCCTCATCCGGCGCTGATTGTCTGGAACCTCGACAAGAATCGGTAATGAATAAACAATGGATTGCTTTCCAGCTTTAAGAGCAGTTAACGTCACAGGCCATATGGCCACTTTGTAAGTTAAACCCTTCTTCACTTCCTTTTTTTGAGAAAACTCTGGATCAATATCACTTGCGGTAAACGCATCTCCATTTTTTTCAAATGCAACACCGTTCAAGCTTACACTCACATCACCCCTAATATATAGTTTCAAAAGAGCGGGTATCGTCTCTCCAACATAAACCTCTGATTTAGCGCTCTGTAACTCCAAGGAAGCCATTCCTTTAAACTCTTCCCCTGGGGGAGTGATTTTCAAAGTAGCAGCAGGCACCATAAACGTTTGCTTACCCACCTTAACCTTCCATTCTGGAAGCGTATAAACTCCAATTTTCGCTGCACTAACTCGAAACGTATACGTCTTAGTTGAGCTATGAACTCCGTTTATAATCTTTACACTATTCGATACAGATGGGCTTCCATTTATTTGCACTCCCTCAACACTAGGAATCTCTCCCTCAGGATCCCCGCCCCCACCGCTCAAAATTAATTTATATTGAGCATATTGACCTAAAGGAACAACCGATGGACTAAATTCACTATCAACAGTCAACTCACCAAACAGCCTTAGTGATAAAAATAATAAAATGAAAAATGTTTTACACCCTTGCATAGCCAAATGTTCAGATTCACGTCTACTCGGATGAACTCAATTGAGTTACTTTTTTCTGAAAAAATGCCAACAACATCAAAAGGCTCTGTCCCGCTGGTTCTGACGCATGGTCTTTCAAAATATTCTGGGCCGCTTCAATTTCTTTATTCAAGTAACCCAAAGAGGCGTTAAGAATATCATTTTCACTCACGAGTTCATTAATACGAGCAATGGCATTTGGTCTAGTTGATGACTCTTTCAATTCCTTCAATAAAGCCTCTTTTTCAACAGAATCCAATTTTTCAAATAGAAGTATTATCGGAAGCGTATACTTACCCGTTGCCAAATCGGTCCCAAGGGTTTTACCCGCCTTATCCTCACTGCCAATACAATCGACAAGATCATCGTAAATCTGATAGGCAGTTCCTAAATGTTGACCAAATAAAACGGACGCCTCAATAAACTCCTTTCCTTGCCCGCCTAAAATTGCTCCAACATTACAAGAGGCTTTAAATAACTCCGCGGTCTTAAGTTCAATACTATGAAAATAGTCTTTCAAGGATATCTCATGACCTCTTAAAAAGGTCTGGTTAATTTCTCCCGCACACACTTTTCTAGTAGCAATAGAAACGATTTTGCAGATATCCACTGTCGGAAAATCTGATGCTAATTTCAAAGCATGTGAAAATAAGGCATCTCCTAACAATACTGCTACCGATGAGCCATATTTATTCATTACAGAAGAACGGCTATGTCGAACAGCTGCATGATCTAAGATATCATCATGAACTAACGTCGCTAGATGTACAAATTCAACAATTGCACCACCCTTAACAAGGTCTTCACTAAAATCAGCTCCAATACCAGCACCTGACATATAAACCAAAATAGGCCTCAACCGCTTTCCGCTATTCGTCAATGCATACTCAACCAATTCTTGAACTTCCGGCTCAAATTCTAAAATTTCTTTACGGAAGAATTCCTGCAACGCACTTAGGTACGGCTCTGCCAAAGCAAAAAGCTTCGCCTTTTCATTGGTAGTTTCGGAATCCTTACTTGTAACTCTATTGCTAATACTTATGGTATCGGTTGATGACATTTTATCAAAAATATTTATCCGACATTAGCACACAAAAGAAGCCCGTTTGCAAGAGGGAAGTTATTCAAAACAAATAGAACACTTCGAACCCATGAATCAAGAAGACCCTCTACTCCAAATAGTTACCATCGGGGTGACCCTTTATATCGTCAAAGAGTGGCTCTCTGATCTCAAAGCTTATCAAAACAACACACCTAACCCAAATCCATACCCTGGCGCTGTGCCTTCTTCAAAACCTGCCATTACTATTTCGGTCATCGGGGCAATCATTATTCTCTTATTAGAAACTGGAGGAGAAATCGCCATTGGAATATCCGACGAACAAAGTGAAATGACTTTGCTATTCTTCATGGTAACCCTAGTCGCCGCATTTGGAGAAGAACTTATTTTTCGCGGTTTCCTTATTGATATTATAAAATCCAATCAACGCACACTACTCTGCATCCTACTCTCCATCATATTCACATTACTCCACCCATACATATGGACAATTGATGAAGAAATGAAATGGTTAACTTTCTGGAAATTTATTCATCTTAACATGACCGAAAAATCACTATTCACGTCCCTATTCATCCTGCTTAATTCCCTTTGGTTCTTCTATCTTCGTTTTTTCAAATTTAATAAAACCCAGTCTATTATCCCCTGCATTGCAGCTCATCTAAGCAGCAACATCGGCGTCTTCATCATCAAAGCAATACAAGGGAAAGTCATCCTTTTTTAACCAACATTTTCATCATAATGGAAAAAATCTACTTCATGGGCATTTGTGGAACCGCAATGGGTAACGTTGCCATCTTATTACAAAAATTAGGCTACCAGGTTTCCGGGACAGATACCGGAATATACCCACCGATGTCTACTCTTCTTGAAAATTCAGGCATTGAGCTATTTGAGGGATATGACGCTACACGGCTAGAATACTTGAACATTGATCTCGTTGTCGTAGGCAATGTTATATCCAGAGGGAACGAAGAAGTAGAATGGCTCCTTGATACAAAAAAGATCCCTTTCACTTCTCTGCCAAATCTAATTGGTAATAAACTCCTGAACAAGCGTCGCAATATCGTGATCACTGGCACTCACGGAAAAACAACGACTTCCACACTCGCAGCCTATATTTCTAAATCCACCGGAAACGATCCAGGCTTCCTCATCGGCGGTGTACCCAAAGACCTTAAAAGCGGATCTGAAAATGGCGATAAGTCCTCCCCGTTCATTATAGAAGGAGATGAATACGATTCTGCTTTTTTTGATAAACGGAGTAAATTCATCCATTATCAACCGCATATCCTCACGATAAACAATCTAGAATTTGACCACGCAGATATTTTCAGGGATCTACAAGATGTAAAAAGGACATTCAACCATGTCCTAAGAATCGTTCCTAAAAATGGTTTCGTACTATACAATGGAGACGATAAAAACATCAAAAGCCTATTGCCCATTACATGGACAACCACCGTTTCAATTGGCACTGAGGTTAAGAATGATCTAGTTATTAAAAACTTTAAAGAAGATCGAGCAGGCTCTCAATTTAGCCTGTATTGGAAAAATGAAAAATGGACTGATATCAAAACTAGCCTATCTGGACTGTTTAACGCTAGAAACATTGCAATGGCCGGTCTAGCGGTTGCCCTTGAAAGAAACCCTACTAATCCAAGACAACTAAATCTAGATTGCATAAAAACATTCAAAGGGGTCAAGCGACGACAAGAAATTCTATTTGAGTCTGAAAACCTAATCATTTTTGAGGATTTCGCACACCACCCTACTGCAGTTAATGACGTGTTAATCTCGCTTAAACAAAGGTTTCCCGACTTCAAACTCATTACATGCTTTGAGCCAAGGAGCAACACCGCCTGTAAAAGTTTATTCCAAGAAGCTTTTACCAATAGCTTAAGCCAAGCAGATGAAATTCATCTAGGTGCCGTTCATAGAGGAGATAACCTTAGTGATAAATTAGACACTGACAGCATGGTTAAAGCCCTACAGTCAAAAGGGAAAGAAGCACAGGCTCACATAAAGAATAGCGACCTACTTCAAGTACTCGCGGAGAACTCTCAAAATTCCGATGATAAAAAGGTTATATGCTTTCTCTCAAATGGTTCATTTGATGGGATTATTCAAAAGTTTACTTCGTCCGTAAGCTAAGAAAAGAATTTTTGGATTTCCTTTAGGTCATCATCGTAATTAACCATTTTCTGAACGCTTGGATCTAATTTTATAGCAATCTTGACATAACCTTTCGCCAGTTCCAATTCCCCTTTTTGGCAGGCATAACAACCTAAGTTATATTTAATTGTAGCATTGTGAGGAAACAAGCCCTCTGCTTCTTTTAAAATCAAATTTGCCAAAGACACATCATCTTTACGGCGAGTCGCATAAGCCCAATTAATCCAATGAGACGACTGGTCTGGCTCCAATTCTTTCAAAAATCTTGAAGTCTTTTCTGCTTCTTTCCAATTATTAGCATCCATATAAAGTGCTAATTTCATTTCGCAGGTTTCTTTTTTTAAAATATCCTCCGACGACAACTCCGCTTTTAACAAAGCTATTGCATCCTTTATCATCCCTAACTCGCGATAACCATTCGCGTGGCTCAACACCATTTCATACTTCATCGTAAAGCTTTATAGTATTTTAAAAAATGGCTCAATGATTCACTTGATCGCTTCCGAACTCAATTCATCCGAAACATCATCTAATTCAAGCTCATTAGTAGATTCCAGATCAATATCACTAGGAATAATTTGATAAGAAGCATTTGCGCTCAAAGTTACCATTTCATCAGAAGAAATAGTTGTTTCAACATTCACAGGAACTATAACATTCTGATAACCGGAAACCCAATAACGACCCTGCCCCTTATTCTGTAATGTTTCTTTTCGACTACTCTCCTTTGACGAAAACCTAAGGACATCTGAAGATGCCTGTCTCTGAGACAACTGCCTCTTTAAAATTAACACCTGTTCTTCAAGTCCATTTATTTCAGATAAAAGTGCCTCTTGTGTCTGATCCGCAGAAACAGAGGTGTTTAACAACAATGGGAACAAGAGCAGTAAGGGCTTTAGCTTTATCATAACTACGTACTATATACAAAAAACATGATCTGTCCAAAAAAAATTTATTTTATAACGAAACTCGCTTTCACCACATTGCTTAATTTAAAAACCCATGAACAAATAAACAAACCGTTAAATAAGCATAAGTAACTGGATAAGATTAATTTAATGCAAAATGAAATCAATTTCGCCGATACAAACGAACCGCATTACAGAACCGAAAGAGGCTCGATAGCTTAAAAGGTAAATCAAAAACCTCTCACAGGGAGTCTAACGAAAAAACATGGTCAAAATCTAATTGATGACGAAACCAAGTTTCTTGTTTCTTAACCAACCTTGAGGTATTCGTATTAATTTTTTCTTCTAGTTCAGGTCGACTTAATTCTCCTGCCAAAAAGCTTATTGTTTCACGGTAACCAATCGCATTCTTTGCGCTTAAATTTCGCTCTATTCCTTTTTCCAAAAGTTGCTCAACTTCATTAATCAGTCCCGATATCAGCATCGCACAGGTTCTCTTAGCAACACGATCTCTCAACAAGCCTCGATCTCTTTGCAGCAAACAAGCGGTTCTATTATAAACATCAAAAGGAGTTGGCTGGTTATCAAAATCTTCACGCAATTCTATAATACTTTTATTCGTCGCAAGGCAACGCTCCAAAGCCTTAACCGCTCTTCTCGGGTTTTCACAATCCAATCCATTTAACCCATTTGGATTCAACACCACGAGCATTTCTTTAAGTGCAGACAGCCCATCAGTCTCATATATTTGGCCTACTTGCTCTTGAATCGCATCGGGAATCACAATTTCATCTACAACTGGTTTAAAAAAACATTTTAAATAAAATCCGCTCCCGCCAGTAACTAAAACTCGCTTGCCTCTACTTAAAATATCTTCAGCCACCTGCTTAGAATACTTCAAGTACTCGTAAATGCTGTATTGCTCATCAACGGAAACCAAATCAATTCCATAATGAGGAACAACCGCCTGTTCTTCCATTGAAGGTTTAGCCGTCCCAATATCCATTCCACGATAAAACAATAATGAATCGCAGGATAGAATTTCCGCATCAAGTGCCTTTGCCCAACTCAAGGCTGTTTCTGTTTTCCCAACAGCAGTTGCTCCTGTTAAAACAATAATCTCTGACTCTAATAAAGCCTCTGGAAGATCAGGTATTTTCAACCCTAACCACTCGCACGAATTTGTTCCGTTATCTGCAACGCAACCTCTAAGGCTTTCATTCCAAAAGACGCATTTATCTTCGGGTTTTCAGCCTGTTCAACACAATGAATAAAAGAATCTAACTCTATTTTCAAAGGTTCTCCTTTCTCAATTGGAATCTCTTGTCGATCGAGGGACTGCCCTTCCTTTTTAAGCAAATGGCCCTTCTGATTCATAAAATCTAAAGACAAATAACTATTCGGTTGAAACACTCTAATTTCACGCACCTTCTTTTCACTGACTCGACTCGTGTTCAAATTAGCAACACAACCGTTTTCAAATGTAATTCTAGAATTAGCTATATCTTCGGTTGGTGACAAAACACTCACTCCAACAGACTCAATTCTCTTAATCTTTGAATTTGTTAGTTCTAAAATCAACCCAATGTCATGAATCATTAAGTCCAATACCACACCAACTTCTGTTCCACGTGGATTAAAGGGTGCCAAACGATCAGCAGTAATAAATTTCGGCTGATGAACCGCCTGTGTTAAATAGTTCATCACCGGATTGAAATGCTCGATATGCCCCACTTGAACAATACTCTTATTCGCCTTCGCTGACTCCAATATTTTCTTTGCTTCATCAAGCCCATTACACAATGGCTTCTCAATCAACAGGTGGCATCCAGCTTCAAGTAATGGAACAGATACCTCAAAGTGCCTATCGGTTGGAACAACCACACTCACCGCATCACACTGACTCGCAAGTTCACCAGGAGTCGCATAAACACGACAACCATAAAGCTCTGAAATCTCTTTGGCTCGCGCTTCATCCGCTTCACAAATCCCTACAAGCTCACAGCTTTCAAGCTCACTGTATATCCTTGCATGATGTTGCCCCAAATACCCACAACCAATCACACCGCATTTAATTTTCTTATCGCTCATTTTTCGTTCCCAAATGAAGTTCCAACTCTTCCAATCCATTGATTTCCATCAGAATTAAAAAAAGACTATCTATATTAAAGCAAGTTAGCTTTTTTCAAAATACTCATCGCTACTTGATCTCCACCAGAAGCCGCACGACGAAGCCAATACACGGACTTCTTTTTATTTTGTTCAACGCCACTACCGTTGTAAAGCATCATACCTAAATATCTCTGAGCTTTCTTATCCTCATTCTCCGCAGCTAAAACCACCCAATCATAGGCCTTTCTCAAGTCTTTACTAACGCCCTTACCTTTAAAATAGAACAGCCCAACTTCACGTTGTGAGACTGAATCACCAGCTTTTCCAGCCGTGCGATAAAGCTCAACAGCAGTATTATAGTCATAATTGTAATTAGCATGATAGTCCGCTTTTTCCCTCAATGCAATAATCTCTGCCATCGTTAAATCACCAGATTGGACAGTGATCGGAGCTCTCGCTGTCACTCTTGGTACCAATTTTTGAACACGAGCGACGGGTAAAGTATGCTTCATTTGCTTCTGCGGAACTGGAGCAATATGACGAACCGGAACTTTAACTTCTGGCTTCGGTTTTTGAACTTTTTGCACAACATGCACTGGTGGCTTAGGCTTTGCATACGTTTTTATTTTAGGTAAACGAGCGACAACAGAAGGTTTCGGAAGCGGTTTATATTTAACGACTGGTCTTGGAGCCACTACTTTTGGCTTCGCAACAATAACAGGATTTAAGTTTTTGCTAGGTGCCGATTTATTAAATAAATTCGTTGATCTTGGTTTTTCAAGCGATTTCGGTGTGATAGCCACTTGAGCAACAACTGCCTGCTTTTTAGGTGCAGCAGGATAAGCTAACAGTTTTTCTTTAGGAGTCGTTTGAACCTTATTCAATAATTCTGACGCTTTCCCTATGCTCTGCGCTTGTGCTTTTTTAAGCCACTCAACCGCTTTCTCAATTTGTTGTTCCGTCCCTCGGCCTTCAGCAATTTTTTCTCCTAACAAATATTGTGCCTCTCCCAGCCCAAGCTCAGCAGCTTTTTCAGCCCACTTGAAAGAAGCTTCTTCATTTTCAGGAACTCCTTCTCCATATGCATAAGCAATAGAAAGATTTATTGCAGCCATTGCAGACTTCAATTGTGCCGCCTCTTTAAGTAATTCAATACCTTTTTTCTTATCAACGGCAATGCCCATACCCTCCATATACATGGCCCCTAAAGAAGCTTTTGCATTGGAATAACCCGATCGGGCAGAATTCTTATAATACTCAACCGCCTGAGCTAAATTCACTGGTGGAGATATCGCATAGATTTCCCCTAAACAAAAAGCCGAAATAGGATCCCCGTCAGAAGCCATACTCAATAAACGTCCATTAGCAAACGCCTCCTGATAATAATAATCGCCCATAACGACATTATTCTCAACCATCTCTAAACTTGCTAAATTACAAATACCGATTGGATTTCCTGCTTCAGCAGATAACTGCGACCATTTTCTAGATTCAGTCAAAGAAATACTAACCCCACGCTCGCCTGTTCGATAAATAATCGCCAGAACTCCCTGATAATAATCATCTCCAGACTCTGCCAACTCAAGTATTTCCTGAACGCTCAATTCTAAAACACTCTTTGTTTGCCGAATCTTGTAAGCAGCTGACAAATCAAGCGTGAAAAATCCACTCATCAATAAACACACTATCAAGCAAAGCCTCTGACAAGACTGCCCACCAAAACCCAAAATGGGTAAACGGCTCATAGTGATATGCTTAGTAAATTTCATTAATGCTAGAAAATTGATTTTGTGTTAGTTCTCCAATTTGAACGGCCACTAATAGTAGTTAACGGAAATAAATGCAAGCTGTAACTGATCGCAAAAAACTGCTTTTACCAGCAACTAAAGGGTTGTAAGAACAACGATTAAAGTAACTTATAAAAACGATCAGAATCAGTCTTGCTCCAAATAGAAATTTGACTCAGCATTTTAAAAATTACGCATATTCCGCTAAAGCTTCAGCATCTAATCGTGACTTCAACAACATTATGAGAAAAGCCATTTACCCAGGGACATTTGATCCCGTAACTAACGGTCACCTAGATATCCTAAATCGATCCACCCAATTATTTGATGAAGTGATTATGGCAGTCGCAAATAGTGACCAAAAAAATCCACTATTCTCCATAGAAGAACGTCTCGACATGATTAATGAAAATGTTAAGAATTTGAAAAAAATAACTGTTGTTAGCTTTAGCGGATTACTCGTTGATTTCGCAAAAGAAGTAAATGCCTCTGCTATCATTAGAGGCTTACGTGCAATTTCTGATTTTGAATATGAATTTCAAATGACTCAAATGAACCGTCTACTTTCGCCTGAAATTGAAACTATATTCCTCATGCCAAATGAGAAATATTTCTTCACTAGCTCTAAATTAATCAAACAAGTCTTTCGCTACAGTAATAAAACAACCCCACTCATTCCTGAAAATGTAGCTGAAGCCTTAAAAAACAAACGCAGTGAGTAAAATATGAGTAAGGTACTAATAATCGGAGCCGGCGGTGTCGGCAGTGTCGTAACCCATAAATGTGCACAAGTCCCAGAAGTATTTTCCGAAATATGTTTAGCAAGTCGGACGTTATCAAAATGTAACGCAATAAGAGACAGCATTGAAACTCCGATTAAAACGGCTCAAATTGATGCAGACAATGTCCCTGAGTTAGTAAAACTCATCAACGAGTTTCAACCAGAATTAGTCATAAATGTAGCGCTGCCATACCAAGACTTGACCATTATGGATGCTTGCCTAGAAACGGGCGTAAACTATCTGGATACCGCAAATTACGAACCGATTGATGAAGCAAAATTCTGCTATAAATGGCAATGGGACTACCGTCAAAAATTCGAAAAAGCGGGATTAATGGCACTGCTTGGATGCGGATTTGATCCTGGTGTCACTAATGTGTTTTGTGCCCACGCATGGAAAAACCATTTTGATAAAATCAACACAATTGACATTATCGATTGTAATGCCGGTGACCACGGAATGGCATTTGCAACAAATTTTAATCCAGAAATTAACATCCGTGAAGTCAGTGCTAAGGGCAAATACTACGAAGCAGGAAAATGGATAGAAACGGATCCTCTTTCTATCAAGCGAAGTTTTAATTTTCCTGATAAAATTGGTCCCAAGGACATGTACCTCATGTATCACGAGGAGATGGAATCGCTTGCAATCAACATTCCTGGAATTAAAAAAATGCGGTTCTGGATGACTTTTTCAGAGCAATATCTAATGCATTTGAAAGTTTTAGAAAATGTAGGAATGACTCGGATTGACCCTGTCATTTACGAAGGTAAAGAAATTGTTCCTCTTCAATTTTTAAAGGCCGTACTCCCTGAGCCATCAACATTAGGTTCAAAGACAAAAGGTAAAACCTGTATCGGCTGCTTAATTCAAGGTGAAAAGGAGGGTCAAGAAATAGGATATTATGTCTATAACATTTGCAACCATGAGGCCTGCTTTAAAGAAGTCGGATCTCAGGCTATTTCTTACACCACAGGGGTTCCCGCGATGATTGGTGCTAAGTTAATGCTTGAAAAAAAGTGGGCAAAGAGCGGCGTTTTCAATGTCGAAGAATTTGACCCTAAACCGTTCATGGAGAATTTATCGCAACATGGACTTCCATGGGTTGAAAAATTCTACAACAAAAC
>CAWUTK010000197.1:0-10442 GCA_963924785.1 uncultured Opitutales bacterium | reverse complement strand
CAATTTCATTTATGGAAAAATCAAACACCTTTTCATACGATTCCCATTTGTGCCATTGGTCGTGGTGATCTCCAAAATTATAACCATCTAGGCCAACTGAGTCGACGTATTCGTCGCCAGGATAGTATGGAAGTAGGTTATTCTCGTAGGTTCGATGTTCCCATAGGATGTTTGGAGAGAATCTCCATTGTACATTATCGGCATGATTGGTTTTGAAAATTTGGTATATTCGTTTCCATGCTGTTTTGAATGCTTCTGGTTTGTTTCCCCAGGAAAACCAGTTGGCGTTCATTTCAAAACCAAAGCGATAGACGAGTGACTTTTCCCAATCGGCTGCAGCTATTGCCCATGCTTGAAATTTGGAGTCAAATTCCCCGTTATTAATGCGTTCAAGATAATTTGTTTTATCTCCTTTTCCCCAGATGGTTAATTCAAGAGAGACAATAGTGGTTAGGCCAAGTGAGTCATTGAACTCAATTGCTTTCCTTGGAAAGGGTCGGATGAGGTCTCGAAAGAACATCGCGTGTTTTGGCTTCCCTCCTAATTGATGTATTTCTTTTTTTAACAAATTACTGTAAGGCTCAATGCCCCAATATATTTGGTATAAGCCCCAGTCGAGTGGTTGGCTTCTCGTTAGATTATTCCTTTCAGCAGAATGGGTCGCTATTGAAGGGGTGAGTGCGCAGATAATGAAAAGAAGGTGGAATAATCTATTTTTGCTGAAAATCATCGGTGGACTGCTAATGGTTGCATTTTATAATGTTGCGGGATAATTGTCTCATGGTAATAAAGTTATATCAAAACACTATGGAAACTGAGAGTTTAGCAATTCAAATTTCAGATCTTCGAGTCGATTACGAAGATTTCACCGCAGTGAAGGAATTAAATCTATCTGTCGGCAAGGGTGAGATTTTTGGGCTGGTCGGACCGAATGGTGCGGGGAAAACGAGTACCTTTAAAGTGTTAGCTACATTGATGGAACCCACATATGGCGAAGTGTCGATAGGTGGCATTGATATTTTAGAAAACCCGAGCCAAGCTAGAAAGATATTTGGATATATGCAGGATCTTGCACCTGTTCCTACTGATTTGAAGGTGTGGGAGTTTTTAGATTTATTTGCTAGAGCCTATGGGTTGGATAAACATGCAGCAAAACGAAGAGTTGATGAATGCCTCGAAATTGTCAACTTGTCGGATAAGAGGACTGTTTACTGTAAGGCTCTTTCTAGGGGAATGACTCAAAGAGTTGTTTTGGCTAAAAGCTTGTTGCATATGCCTCAGGTATTATTGCTTGATGAGCCCGCTAGTGGAATGGATACTCTTTCGAGAGTGAGTCTAAGGAATACGCTGAAAGCATTATCTTCGAAGGGAGTGACAGTTCTCATTAGTTCACATATCTTAACCGAACTGTCTAGTATTTGTACACAGGTGGGTATTATTAATGAAGGTCAAATTTTAGATTTTGGAAAACCCTCAGATGTTGTTGGGAGATTAGGCAAAAGCGATTCATCAAGGGTGATTAAGGTTCTATTGCTTAAAGAAAGTTTGCCATTGATCGAATACCTAAATGACCAAGCTTTGGTTGCTAATGTTGAGACCAGTGAGGCCTCAATTCAGTTTCAATTTTTAGGTTCACTTGTACAACAGGTTGAATTACTGAAATCGTTAATGTTAAAAGATTTCCCAATACATTCATTTGAAGAAGTCGAAGTGAATATTGAAAATGTAGTTTTAAATCTGAGTAAGCCAGTGGTTAGTAATGGAGGACAAAATAGTAAATGAACTTATCAGAGTTATTGTTTTGGCGTAATCCAATATTTATTCGTTATTGCCGTGCGAAGTTACGTCCCGTTTCACTGATCTCATGGTCTTTGATTGTGCTGATTTTAACAGGTTTTGTTTTTACTTTGGTTTATTTGCTGCCTCAGAGAAGTGATGTTATGACTCGTGAGGAAGCGGCTCGATTAACAATCATACCGCTATTTATCATTCAGTGTTTCATTCTGATGTTTAAAGGTTCCTTTAGCGTCGCATCTGGTATCACGAGAGAAGGAATGGAAGGCGTACTTGATTATCAACGTTTAACTCCTATGTCTTCATTTGGAAAGATTATTGGTTATTTGTTCGGGTTGCCCGTATTGGATTATGTTTTATTTTTATTAACATTACCGTTTTTGATATTTACGGTTGTTGTTGGTAATGTTTCGTTAGATATATTATTTCGATTGTATAGCGTTTTTTTTACATCTGTTCTCCTTTACCATATGACAGGTTTTATGGCAGGAATGGTCGTCAGTAAAAGATTCCTAGCTGGATTCATTTCTCAGACATTAATGATTGGTTTATACTTTATTTTGCCAAGTTTTTCACGGTTGGGTTATGTGTTTTTTGAATATCTAACGGTTAGGCCAGTTGTTTACTATGAGCTAAGCCAGTTGCTTCCAGAAGAATTCGAACGATACGTTAAATTGGATACGGTCAATTTCTTTAACCTGAATTTTTCAGTAGTTAGTTTTTCTATCGTTATTCAAGCATTACTGTTTTTTGTTTTTTTCATGATCGTTCTTCGAAAATGGAAGCAGGATTCCCATCATCTTTTGGGCAAACATTTTTCTGTGATAACTTATGCTGGGATCATAATTGCATTAATGGGGAGTATGTTGCCTCTGATAAATAATGGCCGAATCTTTCCGTCGCAGTCTGCAAGGCGTTTTTTTGAAGTTGATCCGACTAGCTATATTTCACCGAATGAAGCCTTGTTGATACCGGGTCTGTTCGGCATTGTGACCTTACTCTTGGCAATTGTGATTATTGGTCAAATGACGCCAAGTTTTGATAAGCAAATGAAGGGCCAGAGGCGTGTGCATAAGTTGAATGAAAATCGAGTGGATCCGGGTGATGATGAGTCGACATCAATCTTTCATACAATAGCAATTATTGGAATAGCTGTGATTAGCTGGAATGTTTTTATCGGGTATTTATTTGAATCAAGATGGTATGAGGGGTGGGTGTTGAGTAAATACTCATGGATTGGGACAGTTTTGTCTCTTGGTTTACCTATTCTTATTTATCAAATGCTATTAGAATTTGGCGGTCGTCGCCTTGCGTTTATCAGCTTATTGCTAGGGTGGTTGTTGCCATTGTTTGTTGGTGTATTGATGATGATTGCAACGGATTCATTGGTTAATGCTGGAACATATATATTGATGCTCAGTGGTTTTGCTTTTCCTTATTTTTCAGTTGAGGCGGCATTGACTGTTAATGACACGTTTGTTGTTAATTTTCCAGAGGCGAAGAAAGCATTTATGCATGTCGCGATTATTTATGCGACTCTGTTTCCATTGTTGTTTATGAAGTGGAGGCAGCATCATGTTGAATTAAATAAAAAAAAGAAAGAGGTATTATAAAATCGAATTTTATGTATATGCTTGCAGGGATTGCTATAGGGGTCTTTGTTTACACTGTAGTAGGTCAAGTCGGAGGAGAGGTTAGCTTGGAGCAATCATCTCATAGTTTGAATGATAGCGAGGATATGGAGCAACTTAAGCGTCAATTAGAAATGTCGCAAAAACGAGTGTCACGAGTGGAGTCAATGTTGGCCGCGGCAACGGTTGCTGATAACCAAATAAGTAAGCTGAGAGGTGAGAATCAGGATGAAGGAGCGGTTAAGACTTTTGCAAATTTGATTGATAAGTCAAAGCCAGTCCTTCGTGAATTGATGTTGCCTGAATTAGAAAAAAATATGGCCAGTGGGAATTGGAGGGAATTTAGAAAATTAGATAAATGGTCAAAGGAACTAGATTTCTCTGAAAAACAAAAACGGAAAATTCGAAAGAAACTAGATCATCTCGCAAGAGAACGGGCCGATCATTTTATTGAAGCACTTAAAGATGATCAGACTTCTATGTTTAGTATGTTTGAAGAAATGTCACAATTTGAAAAAAAGGGTGATGTTGAAATTGATAAAATCTTTAAAGAAGAAGTCGATGAGGAACAATATGGATTGTATGAAGAGCAGCGCTTTAATGAGAGTATTCAGCATGTCCAAGATGAAGCGGACTCAAGGCTTGATATGCTCAATCGACAGGTCCCGAATTTAACTGTTCAGCAACAAGATGAGATCTATACGATCCTTGCCAGAAATTCTACTCGCTATAGTTCTGATATGCAAATAGCAGTTGGTGAAGATATTTCAGATGTCGTAAATAATCCTATCCTCACAAGCGAGGAGCGAAATAGTGCAATAGATGAGGTTATTCAACCTCATCAACGGCAGGAGTGGGAGGTCTATAAAAAGCGCGAGTCGTTGTTGTCAGGTTTAAACTTTTGGTAAAGTTGCCATAAAAAAAGGCCCGCTAATAAAGAGGACCTTTTTATAAACACTTTAAATAGTATTAGAGCGAAGTATCACCCGTTTCACCTGTTCGAATGCGAATACTTTGTTCAACTGGCATTACGAAAATTTTCCCGTCGCCGATCTTTCCAGTGACAGCTCCTTTTTTGATTGCTTCAATGGCGTCATTGCAAATGTCATCAGGGACGACAATTTCGATTTTAATCTTGGGTAAGAAGTCCACTGTATATTCGCTGCCGCGATAGATTTCGATATGCCCTTTTTGACGACCAAATCCTTTAACTTCACTAACAGTCATTCCCTCTATATTGATCTCTGTCAGTGCGTCTTTCACTTCATCGAGTTTATGGGGTTTAATAATTGCTTTAATAAGTTTCATGATTTTTTTAGTATTTTTAGGTTATAGCTGAATGAAATAGGTGTTTAGGGTTAAAAACAATACCTAATTAATAGGGGGCTTGGGTTAAGTTGTTGATTGATAGTTGCTAGCGGGTTGTTCGGGATAAATTCCTGGATAGCCGATTTCTTTGAATTGTTTTTGACTTGGGTGTTCATATTGCCAGTGTATTGCTGTTTAGACAGTTCTGCCGATCGAAACCGCTGTTTATATTAAGAAATATATCGTAGAAGAAATTATAGATGAGTGAGGAATATGTGATTGATTGTTCTGGGCGCAAAGTTCCAGTGGGAGACAAATTGTTTAGTGCAAAATGTTGGGTTGGAAATTCGAAGGATTATTTAGAGGCGAACCAAGCTTTTATTATCGATGGCTTGGATGAGGAAATTGGAATACCAAACATTGCATTACTCGTTCCTGTATATAAAGCCGGTGATTCATTTTTGCCGACTGTCGATTCTATATTTAGTCAAAACTGGGGGGATGGGCTTAGCGTAGAAGTCCTGCTGTATGTAAATTGCCCTGTTGGTCATTGCGATGGTGCAACATCCGAAAGTTTATCTATTGCTAAAAAATTAGAATCTGGAGAGAAACTGAAGGGTAAGTTTTCAAAATTGACTGAGAAAATTAACTCATCTCAAAATGTCTGTATTCGACTCGTTTATGAAGAACTCGAGGGTGGATTGCCGGAAGTGTATCAGAGGAGTTTTTCTACTTTGATAGCTCGAATTGTTGGGAGTGTAAATTCTCATAATCTGCCAGAGAAGGAGCAGAAAGTTGCGATATTTGAATCGTTGATGTCGTCGACAATATTCTGTATTATTGATGATGATCAGGTTTTAAAAGATAAGGATTCTTTGCCTAAGATGTTATCGGCATTATCAGAAGGTGATAGCGTTCTAGTGGGCCAGGTTGAAGTAACGGATGTTTCAGTTTCTGACAGTAAACTAAATGGGTTGTTGAAGGATTTGATGAATCTGTTTTTTCAATTCAAATATGATATAGGAACGATTGTTTTAACTCCTCGCGCTCTTACGTTAAAAGAACTCTTTCATTTGCCAAATGTAAAAATTGGGACTGATTATTCTGATCAGATTTGGTTTTCAGGAGGTATTGGCCAAAAGGAACGATTAATGGTTCCCGTAACAACCACGATTGTTGAGGAGGATTATCCAAGTAATGCGGCTATGATGGCTGCGTTAGCTGATTATTTTGCAAAGGGTGAAAACAGAGAAGCCTTGGCTATTTTTGACAACTTGAGGACTCCCTATTCGAATGATGTAGAGGGACGAAAATATGAATTATCAGAAGTGGATACGTTAATTAATTTATTAGAAAATAGAAATCACGAAGAAATCATTGATGCGGTTAAGGCATTGTTAAATAAAAACTGTTAAAAATATTAAAAATGAAAAAAGTAAGTTCTGTATTATTGTTATTATCGTTATGGGTGACTCCAACGTTTGCGGCTGAAACGTTTTATTTCACGGCGATCCCTGATGAGGATTCATCTAAGCTTCAAGAGCGATTTTCAAAGGTTGCTGATTATTTAGAAGTGAAACTTGGCGTGCCTGTGAAATATATACCGGTTAAAAGCTACGCTGCATCAGTTGTCGCATTTAAAAATAATCGTGTTCAATTGGCTTGGTTTGGTGGCCTCTCTGGTGTGAAAGCACGTATTGCTGTTCCTGGTTCTCAGGCGATTGCACAGGGTGAAGAGGATAAAGCTTTTAAGAGTTATTTTATTGCACACAGTTCGTCTGGCTTATCCGCTAGTGAGAGTTTCCCGAAAGATATTGTTGATAAAACTTTTTTGTTTGGTTCGAAAGGTTCAACTTCAGGCAGACTAATGCCAGAGTTCTACATTCGTGAACATTTGAAAAAAGGACCAGAGGCTCTATTTAAAAGAGTTGGCTTTAGTGGAGATCATTCAAAGACACTAGCACTTGTTCAAGCGGGTAGTTATCAAGTCGGTGTGTTGAACTTTTCAGTCTGGGATCGCGATCAAGCAGAGGGAAAGATTGATGCAACAAAGGTTTCCAAAGTTTGGGAGACACCTGCATACCCAGATTATAATTGGACAATCCGAGCTGGAGTAAATGAGCAATGGGGAAATGGATTTGCTGATAAAGTAAAGCAGGCGCTTTTAGAAATGTCTGATAAGGATTTATTAGCTTCTTTTCCACGCAGTAAATTTATTAGTGCAAAGAATGATGATTATAAACCGATTCTTGATACAGCGATTGAATTAGGCATTATAAGGAAGTAATGGTTGAACTGGTTGATCACAGTGTAAAATACGGCGACTTTGTAGCCCTTAAGGGTATTTCTATTAAAATAGAAAGAGGGGAAAAACTCGGAATCGTTGGCAGTAGTGGTGCTGGGAAAAGTACACTATTACGTGAAATATATCGTAAAATCACCCCAGGAGCTTCCCTAATACACCAGCATTTAGCCTTGGTTCCACAGTTGAGCGTCTTTCATAATGTATTTATGGGGCGTTTGGATCAAAATTCCAGTGTACAGAATTTAGTGAATTTAGTTTATCCTCGGTCTGTTTACAAGGAACCTGTTTTAGAGGTTCTGAGTCAGTTGGGGATGGCTGATAAATTGTTATCACCAGTAAGTTTGTTATCTGGTGGTGAGCAACAACGAGTCGCAATTGCTAGGGCCGTTTTCCGAGACAGTGGTTATCTTTTGGGAGATGAACCGGTTGCTTCTGTTGATCCTTATAACTCTGATGTGGCACTTGAGTTGATGACGAATTTGAATCGAACGGTTGTCTTAACATTACATAAGGTTGATTTAGCCTTAAAGTATTGTACGCGTATCGTTGGGATGTCGAAAGGTGAAATTGTTTTAGATGCGGCGGCTGCTAGTTTGAGCGAAAGTGATATCGCCTCGGTTTATCGTACATGCTAAAAGCTAGTTTGGCTTTTGTTGTCGTAGCTTTTTTTGCGGCATTCTTTCTCGATTGTGAAATAACAATTCTCGACCCATGGGCGGAGTTGGGACGAATGGTGAAGGGGGCTTTAATACCTTCGTTTAAAAGAGTATTTGAAGTATGGCCATCTGTTTTTACTACGATATCACTTGCTTTACTAGGGACAACCTGTGGGGCATTCTTTGGTGGAATACTGGCATTCTTTTATAGATATCAAGCGGTTCGTTTTTTGTGTATAGCCATACGTTCCATACATGTGGTTTTTTGGGCCATCTTACTTTTACCTTTCCTTGGTCTAACCCCATTGTGTGGAATTATTGCCATAACCATTCAGTTCAGCGGAATCTTCGCGAAGGTTTATTCTGAGATAGAAGAAGAGTCTGATAAGCTACCAAGGGATGGTGTTCCAAAGGAAGCTTCTCGAATTGATAGGTTCTTTTATTCGATATATCCAATTATTTCATCAAGTGTTAAATATTATAGCCGGTATCGTTTTGAGTGTGCACTCCGTTCAAGTGCCGTTTTAGGTTTTATTGGAATACCCACAATAGGCTTTTATTTAGAAACGATGTTCCGTGAAGGAGTTTACTCTGAAGCCGCGGGCATCATGATTTTGTTCTATTTATTAGTAGCCTCTTTGAAATATTGGGTTAGGCCAGCTGTAGTTGTTCCGGGGATTATTGCCGCATTTTGCTTTGTTGATTTAACGACATTAGATATTATTAATTTAAAGAGCACATTAACAGAGTTCGTTCCATGGCCTTTGAGAAATGGGTCCGATGTGATGGGTTGGGTCAGTGAGATTTGGGAAATGGCGAGTCGAGGAATTACGAATACTGTTTTGTTAACGCAAGTAGCGCTTGTCCTCACGGGGATCTTGACGCTGTGTGTTGTTCCATTTTCATCGAAAAATATCAGTTCTAAATTTGTTTGTGGGATAACGAATATTTTTTTAATAATTCTAAGAACAACCCCTGAGTATATCATTGCATACGTTTTTCTATTGCTGCTTGGCCCCTCAATGCTCCCAATCATTATTGCGTTAACGATACATAATACTGCGATAATTGCGTTCCTTATGGCAGGGCAGTCTAATCAAATTGAGAAATCGTTAGATGCTCCTAAGCGGAACATTGATTTTTATGGTTTTTTTGTTCTGCCCCAAATTTATGGGCAGTTTCTTGCTTACTTGTTTTACCGCTGGGAAGTAATGGTTCGTGAGTCTGCTTTGCTAGGTCTTCTGGGAGTTTATACCATAGGTTTTTTTATAGATAGTGCTATTGAAAATGATCACATGGATGTGACTCTGGTTTTAATTTTATCTTCTGGGCTGATAACAATGTTTATCGATTTTGTTAGCCAAGGGGTTCGGCGCTATTTAAGAATTTCGGGGGCTCGTACTTGTGGTGAGCTTTGGGTCGGATGAGTTAATGGATTTTTAGTCTATCATTTTGTATTATTTGAAATACTTTTTCGGGACTTAAAAATAAGGCATGGCCACGAACGAGAGAGAGTCCATAGCTGTTGATCGTTTTCTCGAGTTTGTAGTTTATTCCGATCAATTCACCTTTTTTTGATAATAGCGCTCCACCACTGTCGCCTTTAGTAATCGGACTGGTGTGTACAACTTTTAAAATGTCAGGTCTTTTTGAAGAATATTTGTTTACTTCGAGTATCGAACCTGATGAGTTGCCTCCAAACAAACCGGCAACAATGACCGTGAAATTTTTATACCATTTTGGGTTCCCAAATTGATAGAAAGCGGTGCGGTATTTGGCTTTGACGATTGCAATATCTGCTTTTTCAGAAATCCAAACGACTCGGGCTTTACTATAGCGTCTATTTGAAACGTGACGTGGAATTAACCAAAGGTGTTCGGCTGAATGTTCATTTAAAACATGAGCTGCAGTGAGATAATAGCCATCGCGTGTTATTGCAGCAGCAGATCCAATATTTGGCTGGATATCGCTGTCTAAGCTTTCCTTAACTGCGATATTCAGTTGGTTGGGTGCAATGGATAGTATTTGGTGGATATCTTGTCCATTGACGATGAAGGCTGAACGTTGATCAATAAAGTGCTCATAGGGAATTCCTTGAATACGAAGACTCTTTATTTTTTGGATAGAGCTAGATTTTTCTTCGCTTGTCGCACCATTATCCAATGATTGGCAGCCTGTACAAAACAAGAAGTGGACAATGAAAATGTTAATGAAAAACCGCATGACGTTGTTTTATCGTATTTTTATGATTTAGGAAGAGGAAACTGTTTTGTTTAAAAAAGAGGGGCAGACTCTCTATTGGAAGCAACTGTTGGTCTAAAATTCATTTTTTGCTTCAGTTAATAGTTAATTTATGAACTATAGAGCTATGCATTTTACTTATTTTAGAAACTTAATTAACAAAAAGAATTACCTTGGCCTACTGATTGGGTTATTTATCCCTTCAATCGTCGGTGCTCAAGAATCACTAGCGGTTGATGTCGCAGTTATTGATACAGGTGACACTGCCTGGATTTTGGTCGCAACAGCACTGGTCTTGTTTATGACGATTCCAGGTTTATCGATGTTCTATGCAGGATTAGTTCGCCAAAAAAATATATTATCTGTGTTTATGCATTGTTTTGTTATTACGGCACTAATGACAGTGGTTTGGGTTTTAGGCGGATATTCTTTGGCTTTTACTGATGGGGGAAGTGCTCAATCAATTATTGGAGGTTTTGATAAAGTTCTTTTTAATGGGATTAATGC
>CAWUTK010000196.1:0-3583 GCA_963924785.1 uncultured Opitutales bacterium | reverse complement strand
GGCCGCTCCTATGAGACGAGTTCTCTGTGCTGCAACAATTTGTTCTTTCCAGTATTCATATTGTTCTGGGTTGAGTCCAGATAGGTAGTCTCCGTAAGCCTGTGCTGGGTTGAACCAACTGCTGAAGTTCGGAATGAATCCTACTAGGATTTCGGATAGATGGAAATCAGGTGCAGTGGCAGCTAATTTTATAACGACGCCGAGAAAGCTTAATACTATTCCCGCTACAACTGCTTTTAGGATCCACTCATAGATTTTTACGCCAATCCCTTCTTTACCATAACAGAGTGTGATTCCCGCAACAATAATGAATAGGACTCCGGAAACTAAGTACTTTGAAAAGTCACTCTCTCCAGTGAAAGTATTCGGTAGTAGGTTCTGAGAAACGGCTGCGTAGGCGAGTGAATATTGTGGTAAGGCCCAAACCAAGTTAGCCATTAACGACGCAATTAACCAACCCCATGCAAGGACTGGATTGATTTCGTTTTTAAGAGATTTAAAAGGACTCGTTCCTGTTGAAAGAGTGATGTAGGAAATTGCAGAAAGCATGACGACCCCCATAAGCATCGCAAATAGCTGAACCCACATGAATTCGTAGCCGCCAATAACACCTAGGAATAACGCTCCAGATAATGAACCGCCACCGAGTGTGATTGCGCTTTGCAACCAACCGGGTCCAGAAAGTTTTAGGTATGTTTTGAATGTCGCAACACCGCCTTCTTTTTGTGCAGCGATGAGTATGTCGCGTTCTGTATTTGTTTTGTTGTTATCCATTTTTTAATATTGGAGGTTGTTTCTTTTATTTAAAGTTTTGGAGAATCGTCACAATCGAGATCGCCAAGTGTGTATTGTAATCCATCTAGGTAAAATTGAAGTAGACGTGCATCCATATAGCTTTCTTTGTTGTGCGAAGGCGAGACGTAAAAGATACGACCTTTCCCGTGGGACTTAATCCAAGAGACGTAATGCTTGCCATCTTTCCACTTTCTTTTCTTTTCCTTTTTGAGATCTGATCCATTGAAATAGAGCAGGGGGCGAATTTTTTTTTGATCATACGCTCCCTTCATCATATAAGGTTCATCGAAGTGAGTGAACGTTTTACCCTCAAAGCCTTTGAGTAATGGATGTGTTGGAGTTGCAAGGTGCAAGTTTATTGTCTGCTGCTTAGGATGAAAGTTAAAGCTAGCACCCATCATGGAAGAGAAGTCCGAAGAATTATTCATCATAGTGATTCCGCCATGTAGGATCATCATTCCTTTACCGCTTGAAACGTAATCAAGTATTCCATTCTCAATGCGTGCGGCCATTTCCTCACGTTCTTTAAGGGAGAGTGATTTGCGTTTACCTCCATACGTGTCGACTTGGTGAACGAGTATATCTCTAAATAGATTTCTTTCAATTCTGTGCGAGCAACTGTTGTTAAATATAATCGCATCAAATTGCTTGATGGAATCAGGTTCGAGAAGGCCAATGTCATTACTGCTTATCAGTTCGCAGGCACCCGTTTTTTCACTTAGCATTTGCATGACTTCGCGGGCAAAGGGAATCACTTGATGTTTGTAACCAGGGGAAATAGAGAAGATGAGAGCTTTGCGTTTGCTTTTAGGTTCAACACTGAGTTTCTGAGGAAGATTTTCTTTGACCGCCTTGCGCCAAGTTTCGTTGTCGACTCTGGTGAATTTATATTTGACCGTTTCCCCTTTACTGTAACTTTCATAAATTTTATTGAGATCTATTTTATCCGGATCGCCATGCAATATAATGCTATACTGTAGGATAAGCGGTTTTTTCGTATCGAGAGTGATTGGGTTTTTCCCAGGGAATAC
Organism: uncultured Opitutales bacterium; assembly: GCA_963924785.1. GTDB lineage: Bacteria > Verrucomicrobiota > Verrucomicrobiia > Opitutales > CAJWYM01 > CAWUTK01. The sequence goes on along the minus strand of CAWUTK010000196.1, from coordinate 1,757 downwards.
TGGGTTTTGGCAACTGTTTCTTTTTCTTAATGTCCAGCCGTTTGGAAAACCTGGGTTGGACGGATGGGTTAATAGGGTTAGGCCTGTTGTTTTGTTTTCCTTAAAGCTTCCAGAGAAATCTACCCATGGTTGAGGCGTTGAGGGCCCTTTTAAATTAATTGGAACTTCTCCTCCTGGACCTTTGATTTTCATATCTCTCGGAAGGGGCGTTCGGACTGAGAAACCACCATATCCTGTGGCGGTATTTGCGCCACCAATTCGCACACCTTCTTCAAGTGCTAGTAGGCTGATTTTAAAATCTATGCGCCTGTAGTTTTTTTCTGCTTTGTGGATCGTGATAAGTGAATCTTCGTGAACAAGATCTTTGCCGCCGCTTTCTTTATCGATTAGAGGTGTGTTCCATGTGACTTCGGATGCAATCGTTACGGAGTCCTTGTTGTTTTTAATATCGACTTGTGTGACATTCCAGTTGAGACCTTTTTGTTCCCAAGGTTGGCCAATTTGCTTTTCTCCTAGCCATAATTGGCTCCATGCCCAGAATACACCTCGGTGGTGAGGGTGGTCTCGGCCCATGTTTACCATGTCGTCGGTCATGCGAGTTCCATCTAATCCGAAGAGGGGATGGATGTAGTGGCCTCGTTTATATTTACCGTCTTTCCGTGAAATGGGGTCTTCATTATAGCGTAAAACAACCTTTCCATTTTCACTTATTAAGTGTCCGCCTTGGTCTTTCTGTATTTTAAATCCCTTCGTGGATTCTCCGCTAACTCCTTGTGGGCCGCCGACTGAAATTAATGGACCCTTAATAAGTTGTTCTTTGGGATCTTTCCATCTTGGATTTTTTGTGGGAATGGGTGATGGAGGTGGAGGGGTGTTGCTCAAAAGCCGGTTCAGTGTATAAACGATGCGATTATTAATAAGCTCATGACCATCTGTGGATATCAGGTTGGGAAGGGTGAAGTCGTAAAGGCGCCATGCCGCCAAATCGATATCGATATGCAATACTTTTCCGTCTTGGGTTAACCTTAGTTCATTGATGGTGATGTCTTTTTTATCATATGGGTCCGAACCGTATTTTCCGTGATAGTTGTAAAAATATGAAGAGAGTTTGTATGACTCCGATGCTAAGGCTGTTTTTTTATCTACGGCTTTAGTGAATGTGAGTTTAAATCCTGTTTCAGTTAGGTTGATGTCTGTTACCGCCAAGGGTAATTCCTTTTTCCATGAGATGCGTTGAAGGCCACTGTTGCCTGCCCAGAATCCGTGTTTGGTCTGCCCAACCCAGAGGCTTCCATCTTTTGGGTTAAAGGCGAGGCGGTTGTTGCCGAGTTTTAAGCCTGCGTTGTCATAGAATGGGATGCATGCGCCTTGGATTTGCCCGTCAACTTCTTCTAGTGAAACTCGAATAATGCTCTTTTTATTCATTTCGCCAATAAACATCTGGCCGCTGAAGGGCCCAAATTTTCCTTCTGTAGTATCGCATAATGGCTGAGAGGGGGAATTTGCAATGTCGCCATGGGGAAAGACTATTGCTGGACGAGTTCGCATTTCATCGAGTTCTTCTACAGGTGTATCTATGGGGATACCTGTAAAGCCAGGTTTCCATGCGAGGCTTGGGGCCCAGCCATAAAATTGACCTTTTTTAACATGATAGAGCGCGCTTGAACCTACCCAGTCACCTTGGTTGTCAGAAACGAAAAGGTTCCCCTTGAGGTCAAACCCTAGTCCATTCGGTTCGCGTGTTCCCGAGGTCCATG
>CAWUTK010000195.1:0-2680 GCA_963924785.1 uncultured Opitutales bacterium | reverse complement strand
ATAGAAGTCAACAAATTCAGACTGATTCAATTCTGTTTTATACATTTTTTTGATATTGTAGGTGCAAGGCTAATTTTAGTTCAGACTACAATACCTAGCATTTATCATGCCAGTAAACCAAGTCAAGTCGCTGACTGATAGATGTTTAGCATTAAATCAGCAAGCCCTACTTAGCTTTGGTATAATCACCCACCTGATGACCATACTAGTGGTCAATGGTATTAAAAACGCACAAATAAAGAAAACATCAACTTCTCCACCCTGAGAAGTCTCTCCTTGACCTAAAAACTGCCGATACATAAACAATGAGAAAAACAAGGAGAACCAAATTACCCACAATACTAACTTCTTAGGATTCATAATATTTTATTTTCAATTATTTATTTTTCCTAACGCACAATAACGCACCACCCTACTTATTTCTGCGAGGGTAAATCACTCCAGCGCAGATTGCGCAACTCGACTTTCTTCCCATTCCATGGGGCACCGTACAATTTATTCTTTTTCCCAAAGCGTTTAAACTCACCAATCATTATTTCTTTGGTCCCCTTCCAGTCCTTCAATTTGCCTCCATCGCCGTTGTCAAAATCTGAAGGAGTTACCATGAAAGTCTGCCATTCTTCACCACCCGTGAGGGTCAGTTCAGTGACATACTGATCAATGCCGACAATTAGAGTGTTTGGTTTTTCGGAACGAACGTCAATTACGAGTTGAGCGTCAGCAACCGGCGCTTGATACTCTGGAAGCTTGAACAATGGTTTGCGATAGCGATTGAACGTATGGTCTTGGCTCCAACCTTTCCAACCATTTTCAAACGATTCCAACACTGCTGGTCGCTTTAAAGTCCCTGCAATAATACCAGTTTTCTTGAGTTCCTCCGAGCTAACCATCTCAACTAAGGAAGCAAGGTGAAATTGATTCGTGGTAAAACGCCGACCACTATAACCCACTCCACTCTTTTCTTTATCGAGTGCATAGGCAACATCCGCATAAGCCCACAAAGGTTTGTCAATACTCAGCAGAGGCAGCTCGGCTGTCCAAACTCCCGACTTTTGCTCCGATTGAGCTTTACGCCAGTATTTATCAGCCGCTTTTTCTTTACCATCTGTCGTGTAATAAACATCCACAGATAAAATTTTCTTTGACTGATCTGGGGTAACAGAAAAACTTGGGACGTGATTTTTCGTATCAAGTTTCAGTTGGCTTTTCGGAGTTTCGGGCATACTAAAACCCCCTTTTAAGAACTGATCAAGCCAAAGCATTCCGCTAATAGCATATTCAGCTTTATCAGAATGGTTTATATTTGGTGAAGAAACAATGCGCCAATCCTTCGACTTAATATCCTTTACCGCTTGTGGTAGATCCTGAACTTTCCCATGAAAATCATTGGCAGGACTCATGAAAATAATCGGACAACTAATTCTCTTGAGATACTGATCGTCTGCGACTGCAGGTAGAGCTCTGCCCGTAGAAAGATCACTGAGTCCTCCACAAGCAGGCACGGCCGCTTTGAGCCGATCATCAGCGCCTGCTAAGAGCACTGTAAGCTTGCCACCCATTGACATACCATAAACTCCGATGCGATCCGCATCCGCTTCGGCTTGTTGTTCTAGGAAAGTAATAGCGCGCCGAGCTCCAAGAGTCACTAAATACCATCCACTATTCCTCGGAGATTTCACTGGATCCACTGTGCTTGCAGAAGGTGGATTCTGCACAAAGTTATTTCCCTTAAATCGACAGTGATGATGATAAGCATCCACCGCTCCCCAATCTGTTGTCACTCTATAGTCTGGATCATTGACATCTCCTGTCCAGAACATCTCTTTTTCTTTATTCGTAACGGTATACTGAGATGATTTAATTCGGCCGGCCCAAGCGATAGAAAGCGTCGCATAACCATTTTTCGCATTGGCCAGAACAAACGCATCCTGAGCCGACTGCCCGCCCCCATGAATCTGCACAATCCCAGGGAGATCTTTTGCTCCTTTAGGATAACCATAGACTGCAGCCATCATCGATTTCTTGCCTCTAAAAACACCAATACGATAACGAAGAACTTTCAGGATGACCCCCTCTTCTTCCCATTCCTTTATCACTTCCACATCGAGTGGTTCTTTGCGCGGATCAAACCCCCTCCATGCTTCTTCCACTGTAGAGGGAACGAAACCATCTTTGAGAGGAGGCAGAGTCTCTTCGGCTTGTACAACGCCGCACATCATTAGGATGATTAGAGCGACTAAAGGATATTGTTTATTAAAGTTCTTTTTCATACGATAGGTTTTCTTGTTAATGGTATATGTTTATATTTTAAAACGATTTATATGCTGTCAAGCCGACTATCCAAAACGGTGCCGTCATTTTTGATAAAAATTGCCTGCACATTATTCTCTCTGACCCAATGCCATCCTTTTTCGGAGCCCATCACGTAAAGTGCAGTGGCCAGTGCATCGGCTTCGGCGTTTGAGGGATGGATCACTGAGCTTGAAAGCAGGTCGTTCGAAACAGCGTCTTCTGTCCCTGGGTTCTTGATATGATCCTGTTTAAAATACACACCTGAAGTAGCGATCGAAGTGTTCAGTAGTACTACCTTCGGAGATTTAATGGATGAATATGCGGGAGGAATATAGATAGCTGCTGTCCAGGTCTTACCCTTGGCGTTTTTGCCACGGGCTTTGACTTC
>CAWUTK010000194.1:0-6842 GCA_963924785.1 uncultured Opitutales bacterium | reverse complement strand
GTTCCTTATCGTTATTATGTAGATATGTTTCCAAAAGGCATTGAGCATGCCGTTTATTTCAAGAAAGGTTTTGGGGATGAGCCGCCAACAACGCTTGATATTGAGTTGTCGGAGCGTCTTAAAGGACGTGGACTTGAAGTGTTCCCTGAGGGTTGGGATATTCATGTCGTTTATTTGAAAGGAACTTCGATTTTTGAAAGCTATCGTTTGAATGGGGACAGTATTAATCATTTTGTAAAGAATGCTATTCTTGATTTAAACAAAGGAACTTCGAGTTGGAAGATGGTTGGGAAAGATGAGAAAAAAGTTGATAGTGCATTTGGCTATACTCATGTTTTAGCAAATGGAAAGTTCAGAGCTTTAGTGATCAATAATACGGTGATTGTTTATAATCCAAAATTAGATGAAACGGTGTTTAAGAGATTAGATATCAAAGTCCCCGCGGATATAAAGGGTTTCTGATTTTAGGTTTGGAAGATACGAGTAAAGAAAAGGGGAATTTCCCAGTTACTCGTTGGACTGTTGTTCGACGGGCAGCAGATATGAAAAATAGTCAAGCCGAAGACGCGTTAACAAGCCTTTGCAAGGTTTACTGGCGACCGCTCTATATCTTTGTTCGATGTCGAGGTTACAGTTATGAAGATGCCCAAGATTTGACTCAGTCATATTTTTCGATGCTTTTAACAAAGAAGCATTTTAAGGCAGCGGATAAGAATAAGGGCCGGTTTAGGACATTCTTGTTGTCATCGCTTAAATATTTTCTGGCAAATGAGTATGATAAGAAAAATGCGCAGAAACGGGGCGGCGGGAAAGTCGCTTTTTTAAGTGAAGTTAATTCTGCCGAAAGTGATTTTGAATTTGATCCTGCTGATAATGTGACACCGGAAAGTGTGTTTGATAAATATTGGGCATTGTCGGTGATCGAAAAAGCCTTAGATCAAATGCAGTTTGAATTTGAAGGAAGTTCAAAGGGGAAGCAGTTTGAAGCGTTGAAAGTTTTTTTGACAGGGGATAGCCAGTTGCCGAGTTATCTTGAAGTCGCTCAAAAACTAAAAACAAGCGAGGGTGCTGTAAAAGTAATGATTCATCGGCTAAGAAAACGATTTAGAGAAGTTCTAGAAGCTATTATTCGGGAGACATTGGATGATCCAGAGGATTTTAATGATGAGCTTGAATTTTTGTTTAAAGCAGTTGGCAATTCATTATGACGAGTCCTAATTCTCGTAAAAATGCATTGGGAGAAGCCAGTGCGCATTCTCTTTTAAGGAGCACCTTTAGCGACGACTGTATTCAGGTTTCGTGTCCTTATTGTTATCATAAAATAGAGCTTATCGGTGATTATGCCGAAGTAATCATCTGTGAGAGTTGTTCTTTAACGTATTGCGTTGATCCATTCGACAGTGTGGATTTGGTTGACGATTCGGAGAAAGATTTAACACGCTATCAATTGAAGGATTATGTGGGTAGCGGTACCACTGGCACAGTCTGGAGAGGGGTGGAAGTTGGAAAGCAACGAAAGGTTGCTGTGAAGTTTATTCGAGATTCGCTTTTAGATACGGATAAGAAATTGAAGCAACTCACGAAAAGATCCTACGGGTTTTTGAGTTGTAAGCACGCGGATTTTTCAAATGTGGTTGAGGCTGTTAAAATAGAGATTGGTCATATGATCGTTTCACAGTGGGTTAGCGGTATAACCCTGAAAAACTGGTTGAATCAAGATCGGGCAACCTTTCATCAGGCAGCAGCTTTAATTGCACAGGTAGCTAAGGCATTGGAAAGTATTCATACAAAGAATGCGACTCATGCTAATTTGAATTCGAGTAATATAATGCTAGAGGCTCAAAGTACAGAACAGGATTTGGCTCAGCAAGACGATTTAGATGAAGATCAAAAGTTGTTTTCTAAGTTCTCTGTAATTTTGGACCACCGTCGGTTAAAGCCTGTGGTTTTGGATCTAGGGAATCCTTCGCCGGATTATCGGAATGTTGCCATTTCGCTTAGTAATAAAATATTAGCAAAAGCAGAATATGTTTCTCCAGAAATATTAAAGAATTTTTCAAAGGGGAGAAGTGCTTCAGATGTTTATTCTCTAGGGGTTGTTTTGTATGAAATGCTGACAGGTGATTTGCCTTTTCATGGAACGGTTCCGCAGATGTTATTGCAAAAGAAAAAATTTAATTTCAAATCACCTCGTGAATTAAACGCAATGATCCCTGAAGCATTAGAGCTTATTGTACTCAAGGCTATGGAGAGTAATCCTAGGCTTCGTTACAAAAATACGGTTCTATTAGCGGAGGATTTGATGCATTGGTTGAGAGATGAGGCAATCGAGGCAGAGAAGGATTCTTTCATGAAGAAAACTCGGAGGCTCGTTTTCCTTCACCCTGGCAAAATTTTGGCACTGTTTTTTATGGAGCTTATTGCTTTGTCAGGAATTGCAACTGCCGTGTGGTATTACTTCAATAGAGCCAGTTGATTTTATAAATGATAAATTTTGGCAGCGTTACTATGACCGATTTTTTCGGCGATTGAATTCGGAACTTGTTTTAAAATTCCCCAGCTAGATTTGAAAGATTTTGGCTTTTGAAATGTTTTCCCGGGAACCCCAACGAATTCGTCACTTCCAATCATTAATCTGTCAGCGTGTTTTTTTATAAACGTTAACCACTCAGGATATAGTTTCCCTTTTATATCCACTAAACGATTAGGCATTAAGTTTCCTGATAAATCATAGGGTTTGTCTTCTACTCTAAGAGCGAGGTAGAGGTTCGGATGTTTTTGCAGTAATTGATCTAGAAGTGTAGGCGTCATGCCTCCTGTGTTATCCCAGCCGATATGTTGCCAGACGATGTTCGCGTTGCGATTATACGAAAGGAGTTCTTCAAATGCAGGAATAGTTGCGGGTAAGACATCTGGATTCATTGAAATATTTGATAGGGCAGGAGGGCATGGAATAGGTTTAGGGATGGCCTCCATGTGGAGATCGATAGGGATGTTGTGTTTAGCGGATAGATCGGCGAGGAGAAGGAAAAGTGGATGATCGGGTTGGGTTGAAATATAAGGGTGATGCTCTGCCATTGATAGATGCATGGCGGTCATTTCACCGAAACACTTGATGCCCGAGTCTGCGAGTGCATTCGCTTTTGCTTCAAACGCTTGTGCTATCTCTAGTGTGACTTCGTTGCGATCGGTCCCAATTATTATGGGATTAAGTGTTCCACCGCCTGCAGCGAGAAAGAGTCTGTTTTTAAATGGAGCGACGGCCTTGAGTAACGCGGTGTGTTCATAGCCTCCTTTTTGGTCGGGGTATTGAGGGGGTGGCATAATAAGAGATTTCTCCACACCGTACTGATCCATTAGTGCGATTAGGTTTTTGGCCGATTGGGAATAATCTTTATCGCAACTTGGTTGTTGTGGGGTCGGTTGGCCTTTCGATGGATTATTCTGTCCCGGTTGCATTCTTGAACCGGGACCTTTGCGCATTGGACGAGATTGACTGCTTTTTTCTGGAGGGCCGCGACGAGGTCTCAATCCTTGTTTTTTCATTTGTTGTCTCCCTTGAAATTGTCCACTTCCTTGTTCGATTATGCCATCTAAATGCATGTGAACGTCTATGAATTGGCTAAAACAAAGTGATGCAGAGGAATGGAAACTGATTATTGTGCTGATTATTAATGCTTTATGGAACATTGTCATTGGATTGGGATTTGCGGGATATAGTTGTAATTTTTGATATTATTAAAATAATACGGACAATGAAAGAAAAACTTTTAAGTTACAGTGAGATGGAAGTCTATTCAGGGACTAGCATTTCAGATGAATCCCGTTTTAATGAAACATTGGCACGCTTTGATGAATTAAATGCTGAAGATCCGAATAAGCTTTTGATTGAAGGGGGGGAGATGGCCAAAGAGTTATTTTTCGCACATGCCTTGTTTAATAAAACTTTAGATTTGGCACCTGATGCATCTGAATCACTTTTGTTAGCTGCACGATCTCAACATTTATGCCGTTGGAAATTGTCGCGATCAGAGTACCCAGAAGGAAGAGTTGGCTATTTAAAATGGAGGCAGAAGTTAAAAGAGTTACATGCTGAATGGGCTGCGGATGTTTTGGACGAGAAGGGGTACCCTAGTGAGATGTTAGATTTGGTGAAAACACTGAATTTAAAGGAAAATATTAAGTCTAATCCCGATTGCCAGATACTTGAAGATGCATTGTGCATAGTTTTTTTAGAATATCAATATGAGGCTTTAGCTGAAAAATATGAAGACGATAAGGTGGTTAGTATTGTTCAGAAAACATTGAAAAAGATGGGGCCTCTTGGAATTGAACAGGCACATGAAATGACGTTTTCTGAACGGCCTCAAAAGTTGTTGGTTCAGGCTGTCGAAGGTTGATTGAGACCCGTTTGATTTAATATGATCCCTGAATTATTAGCTCCAGCTGGAAATCTGGATAAATTGAAAATTGCTTACAAGTATGGAGCGGATGCTGTTTATGTGGGAGGAGTGCGTTTTGGATTAAGGTCGGGCGCAGACAATTTTTCGAATGAAGACCTTGCTGTGGCGGCGAAATTTGCTCATGACCATGGGAAGAAGTTATATGTTACTTTAAATGCTTTTTTACATAACCAAGACATGGAAGGACTGGGTGAATTTGTTGCTTATTTGGAAACTATAGGTATTGACGCCTTGATTGTTTCTGATTTGGGTGTGGTTACCGAGGTGACTCAATATTGTAATATCCCCGTTCATTTATCAACTCAGGCATCTTGTTTAAATGTATCATCTGCAAAAGTTTGGAAAGCGCTAGGTGTTGAACGTGTGATTGTTGGTAGAGAGCTGACCGTTGAGGAAACTTCGACCATAAAGCGTGAAGCCGGTATGGAAGTGGAGATGTTTATTCACGGGGCTATGTGTTCTGCTTATTCGGGAAATTGTACTATTTCGAATTATACCGCGGGACGTGATAGTAATCGTGGAGGCTGCAAGCAGAGTTGTCGATTTGATTACAGTATGGAGAGTTCGGAAGAGGATTTAACTTTCATGAGTTCAAAGGATTTGATGGGGATAAACTATTTACCTGAATTCATTGAAAGTGAGATTGATAGCGTGAAAATCGAAGGACGCATGAAATCCGAACTGTATGTTGCGATTACCTGTAAGTCATATCGTACTGCGATTGACGCAAGTGTCGCAGGGGGATTTGAAAAAACAGCGGCCTGGGAGGAAGAATTGAACCGAGCTCCAAATCGTGGATTCACCGAAGCATCGTTACGTAAGGAGGCTGAAGATGATTCTATTTCGAGAGTGTTTAAGGAAAATCCGAATAAGTATAATTTCTTGGGGACAGTGCTTGATGTTGATTTTGGTAAAATGTTTATTCATTTGAAAAATCCGATTCGTAAAGGTGAGAAGATTGAAATTATGACGTTCTTGGGTGAGAATAAAGTTTGTCAATTTGATCAAATGTCGGACTATGTCGGAAACAACATTGAAGCGGGTCGGCAGAATCAAATTATCGTTGTCGACCCAGTAGAGGGTGTTTTATCCGGTATGGTTGTGAGGGCTTTTATTGAAGGAGTGGCGGTATGATTTATACGGCATCTGTTGATAGCCGTGAGCATATTGAATGGGCTTCTGAACTGGGAATTCGCGAGGTCGTTGTTTCGATTAAAGAATTTAGTCGAGAAGGGGGGCTTGCTTGGGAATCGGCTCTTGAGTTGGCAAATGAATGTCGTTTAAAAGAAATCGAGCCGGTGTTATTGGTTGATCGTTTAATCGAAGAAAGAGATTTTGATCGGATTATTCAAACACTTGAAATTGCAGATGACTATAAACTCCGCGTTCAAGATATTGGGCTAGCGAATTGGCTCCATGAGCGTAAGCGAAAATTTCAATTGTTGTTAGATGTTGGAAATGCCAATACAAAAGGAATTTTGCGCTGGAAGGGATATTTTTGTGATTCAGTTGAACGTTTTGTTTTGAATAATGAAATTCCAGAAGAGCACTTGCTGCCGATTCTATCGGATTTAGGAGGCGAGAGTGAGTTGCTGGGGTTGGGGCCCGTAATGATTTATTACTCTCCTCGGAAATTATTTGCTTATCAGGGAATAGAAAAGAAAGAGGAAAATGTTGTTTCTGATGAGACGGGACAAAAGACTTTTCGTTGCAAAGAAACAGATTCCGGATTCGTAATGTATTATTCTAAAGAGCTTTGTTTGCTCCCTTATTGTGATGAATTGAATATCGCTAATTTAGGGGCTATGAGGCTTGATTTTAGAACATGGGATAATGAGCGATTTAAGAGCGTTAAGGCTTATTTGAATAAAGCGATAAATTACGATGATTTTAAAAAGGCATGGCCTGAAAGCCTTTTGCATGGTTACTATAAGACTAATAAAAGCGACTCGGTGTTTGAACATTTACCTAAACGAAAAAAGCTGAAAGGTGAGCGTATCGTTGCAGAGGTGTTGGATCAGTCCCCTTATACGTACTTGTTGAAAGCGGTATCTCATTTGAATTTAAATCAAAGCGTGAAAGCGGTGAATACTAAAGGCGAGTTGGTTTCTTGGGATTTGAGCTCATTGAAAAACTTAAACGGAGAAGATCTCGAATCTGTGGTAGCAAGTGGATTAACCGTTGTCAAAAAGCAGAAAAAGATTTTCACGGGTGGTTTTATATATGCGGTTTAACTGCCGAATTTAGGTTTAATTGTGTTCGAGGCGGTTTTGTCTCTATTTATAGTCTCAGTTCGGTAGTGAAAACTCTGCACTTTAGTGCAAGAGTTTGCTTTTAGTCTTTAAAGGACGAGAAATAGAATGTTTTTGTATAACAATT
>CAWUTK010000193.1:0-4856 GCA_963924785.1 uncultured Opitutales bacterium | reverse complement strand
TTTCAATGACTATTGCTACAGAGGAATCTGGTGATATCGTATTTAAACCTAACTTTTACGCATTCCAAAACGGGCTTGGGCTTGGTAGTATTGATAGTGATGCCCAAGCGCTTAAGAAACTTGGTTATGACGGTGTTAGTCAGGTTTTTCAAGGGGGTAGCTCGTTGGCTCAGCGTATAGCAGTCTATGATGAATATGAGATGAAAGTGTTAAGTATTTACCTAAAGGTTATGAATAAAGCTATTCCTGTTGATGTTGTAAAACCTTTGGCAAATCGTGAAGCGATGATTGAGCTAACTATCAACAAAATAACACCGCAGACTGTCGAAGCCGTTCGGGAAACGGTTGAAATGGCTGAACGTTTAAATATTAAAGTGGCTCTTTATCCACACCATGGATTTGCGGTTGCCAAAATGTCTGATGCTATGGATTTAATTAAAAAAGTGAATCACCCTAATCTAGGGGTCATGTTTAATTTATGCCATTTCCTTAAGAATGAAGATGCTGGAAATCTTGAGCGTGTCATTGATAGTGCAGGGTCGCGTTTGTTTGCAGTAAGCATATCTGGGGCGAATTTAGACGGTAGTAGTTGGAAAGATTTAATTAAACCTTTAGGTCAAGGTAGCTTCCCGCAAGCACGCTTACTTAAGCATTTAAAGCAAATTTATTTCAAGGGACCTATTGGACTTCAATGCTATGGGATTGAGGGAGATAAATTCGAAAATTTAAAAGCATCGATGAATGCCTGGAAAAGCTTAAGCAGTAACTTGTAGGAGTTGGGTTTTTGGGCTTGAATAATGTTTAATCGATTGCCTCAAATCTTTTAATTTCATTGAGACCGGCATTTGAATCAGATCCTTCGGTGACTTGAAATTTAGCCCATTGGATAGTCTTGTTCTCGAATTCAATAACTTTGGCTGTGCAATGGTAGGAACTAAACAGCGTTTGTAGGGAATTAAATAAATGAGTTGTTTCCCTATGTATAAAATAGTTTTAAAATGCTGAAATTATTTGATGAATGGCACAAATAGCCGCGGTTTCAGCTCTTAATACATTATTGCCTAAAGAAATCGGTTTACAGTCTATGGCCTTTAACTGCTTGTATTCATTGTCACTAAAGTCGCCTTCGGGGCCAATGATGAAAAATATTTTTTCGATTTCGTCAGTTTTCATGGCATCTAGGGCTTCTTTCAAGGAGGTAGATCCATCTTGTAAACTAGCAACGAGAACGAGGCTGTTAGCGGGAATATGCTGTGTCCAATTTTCAAAACTTCTAATGGTATCAATGAATGGTAGAAATGGATTCCCCGATTGTTTACAGGCCTCTTTTATGACAGTGGTCCATTTTTCGTGCTTAGATAGTTGCCTAGCCTTATCTAAGGTTACTTCTGATTGGTCAGACGTAATGGGAATGATCCGGTCGACACCTATTTCTGTGGTGTGTTGAATGATCGAGTCCATCGTTTTACCTTTAACCAAAGCCTGCACTAGGATAATTTTAGGTCGATTGGGCCTAGGTCTTTCTATGTAACTTTCAATTTGAAGAATCGCTTTTTTTGAATTAGCAATCTTGATTGTGGTTTTCCATGTTTTGCCTGATTCATTTAACACCGTAACGTTAGATCCCTCTTGGGCTCTAAGTACCTTAATTAAATGGTGACTTTCCTTAGGATCTAATCGGATGGTTTTACCCACGACTTGTTTCTTAGGATTTTGAATGAAACTTTTGTAACCAGCCATCGCGTTTAATTATAAATATGTATTAGTAGGAGCGTGCAATGATAGCTTTGCTCTTGGTTTTCGTTCCAGTGAAAGGGCAGGTTCCCTCGGTTTCACTTTTTTCAAGAGGGATGCAGCGAATAGTGATTTTTAAATCCTTTTTCAGTTCATCTTCAATCGCTGGATTTCCTGCCCAAAAGCATTCAACAAAACCACCGTGTGTAAATGTGTCGTCAGGTTTGTCTTCTTTGAAGAAGTTATAGATCTCTTCTTTTGAATCGATTTGAAAAGTATGGTCAGCGTTGAATTTCCGAGCTTTGCTAAGTAGGTTCTGCTGCATGTCTTCAAGGACATTAACCACTTTACTTAAAAAAGCTTCACGTTTATAGGATGTCTTTTCACCAGTGTCACGTCTTGCAACAAAGACGGAATCTTCTTTGATGTCACGAGGGCCGACTTCTACAATGAGTGGAATGCCTTTCTTTACCCACTGCCATTTTTTCTCACCACCGCGGATATCTCTATCGTCGACTTCGATTTCCAGGCGATTGTTTGCATAATTGATTTGAGAAAGCTCATCAGAGAGTTTATCACAATAATCAATTACCTCGTCACGTAACTCTTCCTTTGGAATGACGGGCAAAATGACAATGTGAGAGGGCGCTAGCCGTGGTGGAAGAACGAGACCGTCGTCATCACTGTGAGTCATGATTAATCCACCGATCAGACGAGTTGAGACGCCCCATGATGTTGTCCATGCGAATTCTTCTTCGCCTGCTTTACTAAGGAATTTGATTTTACTTGCTTTAGAGAAGTTTTGACCAAGGAAGTGTGATGTTCCGGCTTGTAGAGCCTTTCCGTCCTGCATCATAGATTCGATGCAGTAAGTATTCACTGCTCCGGGAAAACGCTCTCCTTCGGTTTTCTCACCTTTGATGACTGGCATTGCCATGTAGTTTTCGGCAAAGTCCTCATAGACGTCTAACATTTTTTCCGTCTCTTCAACCGCTTCATCTGATGTAGCATGGACGGTGTGTCCTTCTTGCCATAAGAATTCGCTTGTTCTTAAAAATAAACGTGTTCTCATTTCCCAACGAACGACATTTGCCCATTGGTTTATGAGTAGAGGTAGGTCTCTGTATGACTGAACCCATTTTGAATAAACTTCACCGATGATTGTTTCTGAAGTAGGGCGAATAATGAGAGGTTCTTCAAGCGGACTTGCAGGAACCAGTTTCCCATTTTCATCTGCTTCAAGTTTTGAGTGAGTGACAACGGCACATTCTTTTGCAAAACCTTCAATGTGATCGCTTTCTTTTTGAAGGAAGCTCACAGGGATGAGTAATGGAAAATACGCGTTTTTATGACCGGTTTCTTTGAATTTAGCATCCAAAACTTTTTGCATATTTTCCCAAAGTGCATAACCCCAAGGTTTGATGACCATACAGCCTCGCACGGGCGATATTTCTGCTAAATCAGCGGCTTTAATAATCTGTTGATACCAGTCTGGATAGTTTTCCAAGCGAGTAGGAGAAATTGCGTTTTTTGGTTTCTTTGCCATTTTTGAAAATTTATTTGTAATTAAAAAGCTACCATACAACAATGCACTCAGCTAATAAATACAAATTTTACAATGTTTCATATAATTCTACATCGGCCAGAGATTCCACAAAATACGGGCAATATCGGTCGCTTGAGTGCCATTACCGGATCTCAATTACACCTAATTCATCCTTTGGGGTTTGAAATTACTGATAAGCATCTTAAACGCAGTGGAATGGACTACTGGAAGGATTTAGATGTCAAAAATCACGAAAATTGGGATGCGTTTGAAAAACACCCGCTTTTCCCAAAACGGATTTGGATGTTAACGACTAAAAGCACTAAATCCTTCTGGGATGCTGAATTCCAAGAGGGTGATGGCCTACTTTTCGGCAATGAGGGATCAGGTTGCCCTGAGTGGTTGCATGAGAAAATAGGGGATGAGAGACAAATTACTATTCCTCACATGAACAATGAAATGCGGTCTTTAAATATCGCAAACAGTGTCAGTATTGCAGTGTATGAGGCCCTAAGGCAGAATTTGCCAAAAGGTTGAAAAAAAACTTGCAAAATCCAAGTTTCCCTAGATTCTATTCGACTTCAGTTATAGTGAGGTAGGATATCCAAGTGGCTAAAGGATGCTGACTGTAAATCAGCCCGCTCCGGCGTTCGGGGGTTCGAATCCCTCTCCTACCACCACTTATATTGTTGACTGTCAGCTTTTTGAGGGATGGTAACTCCTCTTTCCCATCAATTATTATCAAAATAATTTGATTTCTAGGTATTCTAAGCAATAGTATGCCTTAAAGGTAAAGCGGTTATCTTCTGGTTTACCGTCTTGGGATTCTCCTAAAAAGAGTGGTATAAAGATACAGTAAACACCAAATTCAAGAAACGGTAAATACTATGGTTTTTCTTACAGGGCTTCTATTCCAAAAGCTTTAGCTGGAACTAAAAGGGTTCTTCAGCAGTTTTCATCTTTTGATGAAGCGAAAAATTGGGCCGAAGAACAGGCGAAGGGACATGGTAAGAATGATGAAACTTATTTTGATTTGTCTGAATTGGAGAAGTCGGAAGCGATGCGGGCATGGCAATTAGTAAAACCCTATGGAGCTGGTCTTATCTCAACTGTAGAATTTGGCTGAATAGGATGATGCCGTTAAGGCGACAGCTGAAGTGGTTGAGGAATTGATTGCAATTAAGAAGAAACGAATTACATAAAGGGAACCATTAAGAATCACTCAGACACTGTATCTGGAATTCTTGCATATGGGTTTCAAAAGGAATATTTGTTTGATAACCCCATGGACAATCTTGCACGCGAGGAACGAATGGAGCTTATGGGGAATTCAAGTGGAATTAGGGAACAGAGGTATTGTCGATAAGTGAAGTTGAGAAACTAATATCTACAGCAGTGAAAGAGGTCTCACTTGAATTGGTTCCATTTATTCGCTTCAGGATGAGGAATACCTCGAAGCTTGCTTCGCCATTTATAAACTTCAGGTATTAAGTAATCTTGAATGCCTCGTGGGCTTGCCCCGAGGATGATTACTGCCATTGCTTTGTTTTCCTGCGTTCGGACAGAAGAGTTACTC
>CAWUTK010000192.1:0-5655 GCA_963924785.1 uncultured Opitutales bacterium | reverse complement strand
GATAAACCTTCAATACCGCCTTCACTTAAAAGAAGATAAGTTGAAAGAGCGACAATTCCCGCTAACTTTTTCGGGTAACGCAATCCTACATGATAGGCAATTGCCCCCCCTTGCGAAAAGCCCGCTAGAAAAATATGCTCAGAAGGAACGCCATTCTTAATTTCTGTTTCTATCAATTGAGTTATTTGAGCAACAGTCGTATCAACCGTTTCTTGTTTATACTTCCGTGGACTACCTAAATCGATAATATCGTACCAAGCGGGCATCACCATGCCACCATTTATCGTAACAGGAATGGAGGGTGCGTTCGGCAATATAAACTTCACAGGCAAAGTTAATTGCTCTGAAAATTGCTGAGCAACATCCTCGAAATCATGTGCATTCGCTCCGAGTCCATGCAACCAGATCACAGAATACTGCGGTTTCCCCTTAGGGTTAATTTCGATACAATTTAATTCTTCAATGTTCGTATTCATATTTAACAAAAACAATATGCCAGCACCCAGCACGATCAAACTCAAAAATAATTTTTTCAAAAAAAGCTTCGATTTATAAAAAAACTGTCACAGTCAGGATTGCCTGTGCTACCTTAAAGAATATTGGCATTCTACCCAATCAGATTCAAGGACAACTTTTTGGAAAAGAATAGGCACTTTTAGCCGAAAAAGAAATCCACCGCTTAACAATTCATCAAAACCAGCGTCTAAACGGAACACTTCTGCAAAAAAACATTTAAGTTCAATGGGGTATTCAACAAAAGCGTGGGACTCCAATAATTTTTCCTCATGAGTTTTCAAATCGACTCGTTCATCCCACAAAAAGGTTGGTGACAGAGGAAACCAATCGTCTGGAGCGAGCAATTTATTTTTCAATAATTCACCATGAGTTGTCTTTAATTGGATTCTCGAACCGTAAGGAGAATAATTATAGAACTCCTGACTTGTCCATTTCGCGTTCTCCTTAAAGCATTGAGTTTTTTCACTTACATTTTCAATTTTTAACAAACAGCCAAAATTCGCCCTAGAAAACAATATTTCATGGCTAAAAGGAGCGGCATACTTTTCTGCAATAACTTGCATCATCATGTGTACTTATAAAAATCAATATTCCAAAAACAAGATAATACTTAAATGTGAGTCTAAAATTTACCTCTAGAAAAAACTCGCCCCTGCTTTAATGACATCCACTTCAAAAAGAATGTTTTATATTCCTAAACCGCATTCGACCTTCAAATGGGTCTCTAACTCAACTTTTTTTAAATTCTCCTTATTTGTAAAAAAAATCATCTATACGTTCAACATTCTAGCTTTTAAATAGACTCATGATTTATTTATTTTTCAATTTGCCTAAATGGGATTTTAAAGGCATAAATCCCCATTTAGAATAAAAAAGAGTAATCAACTACTATTCATACCTTTAAAACCAAAATACAAAGATGAAATCGACCAAAACACTTATTTTCCTTACAGCCCTTTTATTTGCATCAAGTTGCTCAAAACCCGATATCAATTTAGCCCATAAAACAACGCAGGCCGTTATCCGTGCCGAAACAATCGAGGAAGCACGAGCAGTGGGTTCAAAAGCAGCCGAGGATGCTTACAATGAATACATGGAGACATTAGGATCTGATGCAGCACTTGAGAAAGCTGCGGATGAAAAGCTCCCTGAGTTATTTAAAATTTTAGTTTCAGAAGCTAAAGCCTATAGAATAAAGAAAGAAAAAATTGAAGCTTTTAATGCCGGGTTTTCCGATTTCCTTGAAAGCCAAATGTCAGGTGCCGTTGGGGGAGCTGATTACATTTGGGACAAACTTTTTGACGGTAAGTTAAAGTAAAACCAAACATGGATTTCGACGTCCAAAGTATCTTCAATCAACTTTCTATTGAAGGAATCCTTGTCGATACAGCAACCTGTAATAGTGGACACATTAATGATACTTATGTTCTAACTGTTAATTCAGGGCATAAAAACATCCGCTACATACTACAACGCATAAATCATCATGTTTTCAAAGATGTTGATGGCTTAATGAATAATATTTCTCAAGTAATCAATCATACTAAAAGAAAACTAATCGAAGTAAACGCGAGCGATATACAGCGTAAAAGCCTAGGGTTAGTTCCTTGTAAAGATGGAAAGAATTATACCCGCGATCAAACCGGCAATTACTGGAGAGCCTACTTGTTCATTGAAGGCGCTAAGACATTTGAATGCATTGAGAATATCGAGCAAGCCTACCAAACCGCAAAAGCTTTTGGTAACTTCCAGCATATTCTATCAGACCTTAACAGTGACAATCTAATCGAAACCATCCCTAAATTTCATGACACAATCGATCGATACCACCAGTTAATCCAAGCCATTGAAAAAGATGCTAAAAACAGGGCTTTATTCGCCAAAAATGAAATTAATTTTTTCATCGGAAGAAAGCATCTCACCAGCGTACTCCTAAAATTAAACGCTAAAGGAGAAATCCCACAACGCATCACCCATAATGATACGAAACTTAATAATGTAATGTTCGATAACATTACATCAGAAGCCGTATGTATTCTTGACCTAGACACTGTTATGCCAGGCCTTGCCCTATATGATTTTGGAGACTTAGTCCGAACAACAACAAACATTGCCCTTGAAGATGAACAAGACCTCTCGAAAGTAAAAATGGACATGCCGACGTTTCAGGCTTTAGTCCAAGGATACTTGCATTCTGCAAAACACTTTCTAACATCTACTGAAATCAACCACCTCGCTTTTTCGGGCAAGCTAATCACTCTCGAAATAGGGATGCGTTTCTTAACAGACTTCCTAAATGGCGACAGTTACTTCAAGACCAGTCGAATAAACCAAAACTTAGACCGTTGCCGAACTCAAATGACGCTTGTGAAATCTATTGAACAGCAAGAAGATCAAATGCTTAAATGTGTCAGTAAAGAAATGAATGGCTAACAATAACCAACAATGAAAAGAATACCGAGTTGACCCTTTTCTCATTTTGTATTTAACTGTCGACCTATCATGGATACAGACAGCATACTTTCTTCACTTATCGAGCGTCATCATTCCCTCAAGGATTGCCGACAAGACATTTTAGATACCTTTCTCGCAATCGCGAATTCTTATAAAAACGGCGGAAAGCTATTGATTTGTGGGAATGGCGGAAGTGCGTCGGATGCCGATCACATCTCCGGCGAATTATTAAAAGGATTCACGCTAAAAAGACCTCTCGACGACAAACTGCAAAAAAAACTCGGGCCATCATTAGCGAGTAAGCTTCAAGGGAGTTTAGCAGCGATTCCATTGGCTAATTTAATGTCCCTTAACACCGCCTATAATAACGATTGCGATCCAGAGTATACTTTTGCCCAACTCACCTTTGGACTAGGAAAGCCAGAGGATATTCTACTTGGAATCAGCACATCAGGAAACTCTAAGAATATCATAAATGCGATAAATACAGCGAAAGCTCTAGGTATTAAAACAATTGGATTAACGGGTAAATTAGGGGGAGAACTTAAAAAAATTGCAGATGTTACGATTTCAGTTCCAGCAGATGAAGTTTACCATATTCAAGAACTTCATTTACCGATATATCACAGTCTTTGCATTTTGCTCGAACACCATTTTTTTAAAGCCTAAGCGTCTTCAATGATTACTATACGTCGAATGGTTACAAAAACCAAAAGCTATACAGTGATTATGCTTCCCCCAAACAAACCAAAAGTGTTCCCTACAACAGACCAAGAACACGCAAAAATACTAGGCATCTATAAACAAGACAAACCTTACCGGGATGTCCTTAACGATTTTACTGATTTTGGAATTGGAACAAAAACTTAAATACCCTAATTCGCCGTCTAGTAACCTCGACACTGCTAGAGCAATTGCTCAACTGATACACATAAAAGGAGGACGTGCCTTGATTGTAGGTGGATTTGTCCGAGACACATTACTTGGCATAGATTCAGATGACATTGATATTGAAGTTTTCGGGATAGACCCCAGCAATCTCGAGGACCTCCTTGATCAAACATTCAAAGTAAACAAAGTGGGGAAATCTTTTGGCGTATATAAAGTCAAAGGACATTCAATCGACATTGCACTGCCAAGAACTGAAACCAAGAAAGGCAAGGGTCATAAAGGCTTTGATATCAAAAGTGATCCGAATTTAGACTACAAAAACGCCGCTGCTAGAAGAGATTTCACAATTAATGCCATTTCATGGGATCCCTTAACTGAAGAAATCATCGACCCTTACAATGGCCAAGATGATTTAAGCTCAAGGACACTCAGACACACAAGCGAACAATTTAAAGAAGATCCGCTTAGAGTCCTTCGTGCAATGCAGTTCATTGCTCGTTTTAACCTCACTCCAACGCCAGAAACCATTGAAACTTGTAGATCCATCACTATAGAGGAATTAGCCCCAGAGCGAATTTTTGATGAATGGAAAAAGCTCATAGTTAAAGGGAAAAACATAAGTGATGGTCTTAATTTTTTAAAGGAAACCGATTGGATAAAATACTTCCCCGAGCTCAAAGCATTGATTAATTGCAAACAAGATCCAGAATGGCATCCCGAAGGCGATGTATGGGTTCACACTCTACATTGCATGAATGCCTTTGCAACAAATCGAATAAACGATGAAGTAGAAGATCTCATTGTTGGCTTGGCCGTCCTATGCCATGATCTTGGAAAACCCCTAACAACTATCACCATAGATGGAAGAATTCGATCTCCTAAACATGATATTAAAGGAATAGACCCAACACTGTCTTTCCTAACACGAATGACGGCTGATAAAACTTTTATAGAATCAGTTCCACCTCTTGTTCAACATCATATGAGACCAAGAGATTTCTACAATAATAACGCTAGTGATTCCGCCATCCGACGACTCGCAAATAAAACAGAAAGGCTTGATCGATTAGTCAGAGTAAGCACTGCGGACTCAATGGGACGTCCTCCACTGCCTTCTGACAATTGTCCTGAGGGAGATTGGTTATTAAAAAAAGCTGCGGAACTAAAAATCAAAGATACTGCGCCAAAACCTCTTATTCAAGGTCGTCATCTAATAAACGAAGGATTAAGCACTGGCCCCGAAATGGGTGAAACTTTAAAGCAATTATTTGAAGATCAACTTTCTGGGGAATTCCACACTCTCGAAGAAGGATTAGTTCATTACCGAAAACTTCGTTAACTCCTTCAAAATTAATATGTTAATTGTTAATTAACCTCAAAAAGAGGATTGATTTATACAAAAGTCAATTTATAAAGTGCAATAAATGGCCAAATTAAACCGACGGAGAGATTGGGACCTTTTCTTAATGCAAATTCAATTTGAGCAATTACTTCATTGCCAATAATATTACTCTTTAAATGCAAACCAATCTAACCAAAATTGTTCTTCTTCAGGTATGGGCTACCCTTGTTTTTAGTTCGTGGGCTTTTGGTGAGAAGGTTTTATGGGGACCTAAATGGATAGGCATAGTCGCGCTGACATCAGTCGTTCCATGTAAATGGCGGAGCAAAAGTGCAGCAGAGAAAATAGCGGACGAAAAGTGCAACACCCTCCAAACTAGGAGGAATGTACATGGATCAAGAAAAATGGACGCGAATAAGAACAAAAGTAATACTTGATGGTCAGAGCAAGCG
>CAWUTK010000191.1:0-3865 GCA_963924785.1 uncultured Opitutales bacterium | reverse complement strand
TTTGATTGGTGACATGGATCATATCGTTTCTGAAGGGTCTCTTTTCAATAAAACGTTTCCGTTAATATTAAAGGATTTCGCAGCAGCGGTGTTAGAAGATAAACCATTGCCGATTACAGCAGAAGATGGCATTCGTGCGTTAGAGTTAGAGGATGCTATCCTAAGATCGAAGCTGCATGGAACGAGTATTGTTCCATATTTAAACATAGAGAAATAATATAATTTAATTAATAATATAATAAATAAAGGAAATTTTATGAATGATGATATGAAAGTTTATATGGGAAGTTGGTGTTTTACTTTTGGGTTTCCAGAGCCGGCGGAATTAGAAACAGTGGTGAAAGTTTTGTCCGCTTTTGACTTCGATGGAATCGCATTAGGAGCAGAGTTTTCTGGTCATGCTCCAGTCGGGAAATATCCGACGAAAGGTTCTCGTAAGGAATTAGTTGATATGATTCATTCGTACGATCTTGAGATCGCTGGATATGCCCCAGATCCATATTGTATGCCTTGGGCTACAGATGGGGAAAATGTTCTAAATAAATACAAGAAGTATTTTGATGATTGTTTAGAAATGGCATCAGATATTGGATCTCCTGCAATGCGTGTTGATCCGGGATCTTTTGGACCAATTGCTCGTGATGCTGATTATAATGAAATTTGGGATAGGGTTGTTACCACTTTTCAAGCTCAAAGCAAACAGGCTGCAGATAAAGGTATGACTTTGTTGTGGGAGCCTGAAACAGGACAAATCTTTGTTAAGCCATCAGAAATTGTTAAGTTAGTCGATGACATCGGAATGGAAAATTTCAAGATCAATTATGATTTTGGTCATGCACAGGCTATAAGTGTGTTGGGGCATAATCAGGTTCAACCAACTGAAATCCTTGAGGGGGGCCAAACCGAATTTATTCAGATGCTAAAAGGTAAAATTGGTGATGTAGGTATTAACGATTGTGATAATAATACTTTCCAGAATCTCTTTGGTAAGCACCTTGGATTAGGTAAAGGGTGCTTAGACTATGAAGATATCCTTTGTAAAGTGATAGACTCGGGCTTTAAAGGGCCTTGGTGGAGTTTGGATACGATACCAATGTCAACTGACACATGGACTAATGCATGGGATGGTATTCATGAACTTCGTCCCCTTATTAGTCGGTGCCTTGAAGGTAGAAGATGAATCGATATTTAATAAAAGGTCAATTATGAAACGTTGTGCATTTATGATGAAGTTGAAGGCGGAGTGTATTGATATATATACAAAACGTCATGATGAGATTTGGCCTGAATTAGAAAAGGAATTACAGGCGGCGGGGATACTTAATTATAGTATATCCTTCGAGAAGGAGACTCATCTGCTTTTTGCAACCCAAGAGTTAAGTGATGATAATACTGCAGATGGACTTCCGCAGACTGATATAGTTAAAAAATGGTGGGGATTTATGTCCGATATAATGGTGACCGAAGATGATGGATTTACTCCATGGGTAAAGTCTTTAGATGAAGTTTATTATATGAAGGCCTAGATAGAGCTCGCCATTTCTTTCTCCTGAAAGATAGCAAAACGTTTGAATTAAATAATGAGCCGTGTTGGGGTTTACTCTCCATCCAATTGTTGAACCAGATTTGCTATATACGCTCTAAAGGGAAACACCTTGATATATGCTCAAAATATTTGTCTCTATCTATCAACTGTAAATTATATTGAATTGCAATTGATGCGATCAAACAATCAATTGTCTTCCGAATAACATACCCTTTACTTCTACAATGAATAAATATCTCTGAAGCTTTTAAATGATCCTCAATCGTTGGATTGATCAGTAACAATTTACTAAACTCGGCCCTTATGGAAACTTGCTGCTTTTGCTGCAAAAAGCCCTGTAAGACTTCTTGTAAAATTATACCTGTATAAAATACAGGTATTTCAGACTCTAATGATTCAATTAAATATTCTGTCTGCTTATTTTCGGTTCCATCTAAAAAGTCTATCCATACACTTGTATCGACAAGTATCATA
This sequence comes from uncultured Opitutales bacterium, assembly GCA_963924785.1. Taxonomy (GTDB): domain Bacteria; phylum Verrucomicrobiota; class Verrucomicrobiia; order Opitutales; family CAJWYM01; genus CAWUTK01. The sequence goes on along the minus strand of CAWUTK010000191.1, from coordinate 1,845 downwards.
CTCCGTATTTACTTGTTTTCATATCATCTAGGTCACCGTCCCATTTAAACTGACCTCTTAGCTTAAGGAGACTCTTCTGCTCCTTTCGCCGAACCAACTCACGAAGAGCATAGTCAACCAACTCTCGTTGCGTCTTCAATCCAGTAAGCCTCATTCCTTTCTGAATAAGGGTTTCATCAAGTACAATATTCGTTCGCTTCATACACATAAAACGCTAATAAAGGTGTATTTGTCAAATTATTTTTTGTTCATCAAGGTAGGACAGACGTAGACGATGTGTTGTTTTTTAATTGAATTACGAATATTGCTTAGAGTTTGCGTGGGGTCTTTAAAAAAGAGCTCAAACTCTAGGAAACCCTTTGGATTTGTTATATTTTTCATTTTATCGCTTGATTTACTCAGTAAAATTTCCATATTACTTCCATCGTTCACAAACGAATACAAATTATTGGCATTTAACCATAATTTGACAAAATATCCGGATGGTTGGCAGAGTGGACGAACGCGGTGGTCTTGAAAACCATTGAGCCGCAAGGCTCCGGGGGTTCGAATCCCTCACCATCCGCCATTTTCTCCCTAATTAATAATAAAACAGTAACCATGAATTCATGAATTGTACATGGCGAGGGATGAAGAACCCGATGGGTTTGAAGCATCGAAGCTAATCAATCCCTCACTATTCGCCATTTTACATTAACGACCTCGGTCGTTTTTTGTTTCATGGAGCGACCTTTCATTGTCGCATTAAGTGACTTGATCTAGCAGGAAATGTGCTGAAAAGTAGCTTGAAAGTTATCTACGCTGAATAGGGTTTTCAATCACTACAAATCGTTCATTAGCCTGAAAGGCTTATGTCTTCTTGGGTATAGGATCGTAGATTTTATTAGACGAATCAAAGCTAGAAGGTTCGGGGGAAGCGCCATTAAATAATTTCAATGACTGGTAACTCGCCTAAACAATTATTTTTCTTGTCTGAATAGTCATCGAATAATTATCAATGCCGAATTAGCGCTAATCTAGTAATTTGCGGCTATGTTCCATTCGGAAACCTACTACTTTATTGAAATATATTGATTATTTCTAATCAAATATATGAGATTTCTCTATTAATAATTGACAGATTTTTGATTATAAACTAATTGTTGTATTAATAATTCGTATGGAAATCATTAGTATAATAATTATACGTAAAGAAATTATTTATGCAGAAAGAGAATAGACAGTCAAATGAAGAGCAAAATGCTCTAAAAGAGGAAGTTAAAGGAGATCTAGGGGATATTTTAAGGCTACCTGTAATGCCAAAAGAGCGTTATGATTTACGTATACTAAGTGCTATTCGTCGGATTATTCGAGCGGTCGATATATATTCATGTCGTTTAGCACAGGAGCATAAAGTAACAGTTCCTCAGTTAATGTGCATGCTTAAGATTGATGAACTTGGTGCGATGACCATTAAAGATTTATCGGAGGAAGTCTATATGAGTCCAAGTACTCTGGTAGGTATTGTAGATCGTCTGGAGAAAAATAAAGTTCTTTTTAGAGAACGTTCCGTAAAAGATAGACGGAAAATAAGAATCTCACTGACTGAAAAAGGAAAAGAGATGGTCGCAAAATCACCGTCGCCACTTCAAGATGCCTTGGCGGATGCAATTGAGGATTTGCCGGAGTTGGAACGAGCTACTATTGCTCTGTCGCTTGATCGGATTATCGAAATGATGGAAACTAAAAAACTGCCAATGGGGGCTGCTGATGCAGCACCAATTTTAGAGACAGGTGCAGATTTAGATTCAAAAGTAAGTGACTCTCCAAATCAAGATTCCTGATATCGAATAGGTAGAGGGAGAT
>CAWUTK010000190.1:0-4971 GCA_963924785.1 uncultured Opitutales bacterium | reverse complement strand
GCAGAATGTAATTTAACTAAAAATCAATAAACTAAATATACTATGAAAAACAAAAAAATCCTATTACTTGCAATTTTAACCTATATTTTTGTTTCCTGCTCAGACCTCGACGACAATCACGGTCATGAGGAACAGGATCACTCCAGCAACTCTGAGCACGGCAATGAAAGCCATGATCACTCTAGCCATTCTGACCACGGTCATGATGACCATAATCCTGGACACGATGGTGATCCCGAGAAGCTGAAAAGTCCAAATGGGGGGCGAATGATTAAGTCGATTTCACCAATGATTGAGTTCGTTTTACAAGAGGATAACTCTATTAAGTTGTCTTTTCTCAACACAAAAGGCGAATTCGTTAGCCCAGAGCAGCAAATTATTACATTAGTTAGCGGAACGCGCTCAAAGCCGATTCAAATGAAGTTTATTAAAAGTGGCAACTCACTGCTTTCTGACGGACAACTTCCTTCTCAAAACAACTTGCCAATTGTTTTGAACATCAAAGTTTCACCAGATTCGAAAAATGTGTATGAAAAATTCATGTTAAACTTAAACGTATGTGGTGGTTGTAATTTGAAAGAATATGCGTGCACGTGCGACCATGATGAAGGACATGATCATGGCAAGAATGGTGGACACGACCACGGAGAACATGGTCACAAGCACTAATTCTGACAGGAAAGTTTAAACATCAATTATTGAAGCCATCTACGACTAATCAGTAGATGGCTTCCGACTGATAGCAGAATACAATCCACGCATCGTTAAATCGGAATGATGATTTATATCTTCCGGCAAAACGAGCTTTAGGTATTTAGCATCTCCACCGGTGCTGATAACAGAGACTGGGTTAGAGGGTGCATTCTTGAGTTCAGAGTTAATACCTTTTAAAATAGAATCAATCATTCCTGAGAAACCTAACACGAAGCCTATTTGCATGGCATCTTTAGTCGATTTCCCTATATTCCCATTCAGTTCTAAATCTTCAGCAGAGAGCTTCGGTAAGAGGGCTGTTTTCTCGTGTAAGTATTCGGTTAAGCTAGATAACCCCGGTGCAATAACTCCTCCTTCATACACTCCGGTGGACGAAATAATATCAAATGTTACTGCTGTGCCTAAATCAATAACGATAACGGCATTAGCGCATATTTCATAGGCAGCAATCGCATTGGCTAATCGGTCATGACCAATTTCATCTGCATTCGGGTAATTTATTTGAAGAGGGCAGGTCGTGTTAGTTAGTTGAAAGATTTCAAATCCTAATTGCTCTAACAAATCAATTAAATGTAAATTGAGGCTCGGAACAACAGAGCAAAAGGAACATTTTTTAATTTCAGGGAAACGTTTCAATTCTGATTCAAGTATCAATTTGATCTCATCAACGTTTTTATTCCAAAGAGATGTTTTGAAAACGGGAAACACATGCGATGAATTTTGTTCTAACACTGCACAATGTGTGTGTGTATTGCCAACATCAATACAAAGGACTGGCTCTTTAGTGTTTTTCACAAATCGATTATAGTAACTTAGATTGCTTCATTGAAGCTTCGCGAACTTCACTAGAAATAACTTTACGTAAGCGACCATTTCTTAGTTTCACGATTAAAGCACCGTCTGAATCTATACCTTGAGCTTTACCATTTGTCTTGCCTTCATCAGCGATAACATTCTTCCCATAAAGATAATCATATTGTTTCCATTGAGTCACTAGCTCCTTATGAATATCTTCTTCAATACAAGCCTCATAAGCCAGGCGTATCGTTTGAATTATCTTAGCTGTCAATAAATGATGGCTAACATTTTTACCCAGTTCAAGCGCAAGAGATGTTGGCTTATTATCAACGACACCAGGCATCTTTTTTTCGGTACTGTTAATGTTTAAACCTAAGCCAAAAATTAAATTACGGATACTATCAGTATCAATATGTGCTTCAGTTAGCATTCCTGCTAACTTTTTACCATCAATGTAAATATCATTCGGCCACTTAATCTTTATGGGTAAACCTGTTTCATCTTCAAGTAAACGACAGATATTAACACCAATCCAAAGCGTAAATAAGTTTAAGCGAGAACTTTTAATTTGTGGTCGAAATCCCATGCTAAGATAAAGATTCCGAGGATCTTTACTAACCCATGTTTTTCCATATCGGCCACGACCTTTGGTTTGCTTGTTTGCAATAAATACAAATGGGGCAACTTCTCCATTTGCTAGCAGTTTACTCGCTTCTGCGTTTGTGCTTTCTGCTGACTTTTGGACTATAATTTTCGGGCACTTATATTTCTGGACCCGAATATACGCTTCGAGTAAACGAGGATGTATCTGTATAGGTTCTTTATCTAAACAATAACCTCGATTCCTAACAGCAAACAATCGAAATCCATCTTTACGTAACTTACTTAAACGACTCCAAATTCCAACACGAGATATTCGCAATCGATTTGATAGAAGGGATCCGGAAACAAAAGAAGGTGCTTCTTCTAAAAGCGTCATCAAGATGGTTACATCTGCATCAATTTTCGTTAAATCTTTTTTTCTCCGACCTCGTTTACCAGAGATTTCTTGAGCTGCTTTTTTCCTTGGCATGATCCGTCGTTTATTTGTTTAAATAACTTGAAAGAACATCTTTCATCGTAGGGGAAGAGGGAGAACCTCCCATTGCGAAGTCTGGTTTCCCGCCACCTCTACCACCTAATTCAGTCGTTAAGTCTTTAATAATATTTCCTGCCATGTTGCCTTTGCTGATAGCCTCTTTTGAGCAGAGTGCAACGAGTGATGCTTTTTCTCCTTGCTGACTAACAAGAATAACAACGCCTTCACCAATCTGTTGACTGATTTGCATTGCTAATGGTCTTAAACCTTTAGGGTCAACATTCTCAACAATTTCGCTTACCCATTTCAATGAATCCTTTTCAATCGCCTTCGCTGCTAAGGTGCTAGCAAGATTGGCACTGCCTTTTTGCTGATGCTTTTTCAATTCTTTTTCAACGGCATCTTTTTGTTCAAGCAAAGACTCAAACCTCGATAAAATATCCTTTGATGGACAAGATAGCTTCTTTGACAATTGAGCGATCAACTGAGATTGATCTTGTATGAAACTTAATGCCGTTCCACCTGCAATTGCTTCAATCCTTCGTGTGCCTGCAGATATCGCACTCTCTTGGACAACTTGGCAATAGCCTATTTCTCCAATGGCTGAAACGTGCGTTCCGCCGCAAAGCTCTTTAGAGTAACCGCCTATATCCACAACTCTTACAACATCTCCGTATTTATCACCAAAAAACGCAATGACATCTTCTGGTTTTTCAGAGATTGGCACTTCGTTTGTTTCAACACTAGCATTAAGAATAATTTGTTCATTCACTAGATTTTGAACCTGAGTTAGCTCACCATCTGTTAATGCTTGGAAATGAGAAAAATCAAAGCGTAACCGGTTTTCTAAAACAAGGGAACCGGCTTGTTTAACATGTGTTCCTAAAACCTTTCGAAGTGCCCAGTTTAAAAGATGGGTTGCAGAGTGATGTCGTTGTATGCTTCCTCTTCGATCTAGATTTACGGAAATAATTACAACGGTTCCAACCTTCGCCTTATTCAACGAATCTTTATTTTTAAGTTTATGTAAATGACGTTCCGAATCATCTAGAATAGTCTCGGTAATAATACATTTAACTCCATCAATAACAACTTCACCTGTGTCACCAATTTGACCTCCTTTCTCAGCATAAAAAGGGGATTTGTCAAAGACAAGAAATGCGTCGTCGCCACTGGAAATTGAATCAACAACTGAAACCGATTGATCTGTTAAATTCGCATTATCAAAGCCATTAAATATCGTAGGCTCACCAGACGCAGTTGACTTGTCCTTCACAGAAATAACTGTCGTTTTCCTAGCGCTTCTAGCCAACTCTCTCTGTGCCTCCATTTCGACTTCAAATGCTTTAGCATCTACGGTAATACCGCTTTCAAGTGCAATAATTTCAGTTAGGTCTAAAGGAAAGCCATAAGTATCATAGAGTGTAAAAGCTTCTTTTCCTGTAATTTCCTTGCGGCCACTATCCGTGATTTTTTTTAATAAAACCAAACCTCTATCGAGTGTTTTATCAAAAGCATTTTCTTCAGACGTAATAACCTTTGTTATTATTTCCTGCTGTTCAACAAGTGCAGGGAAAACGCTTCCCATTTTATCAACAAGTGCAGGGATCATCTTTGCAAAAAAGCCGGATGGAAGTTTTAGTTTTTTACCGAACATCACTGCACGTCTTAAAATACGTCTGAGAACATAATTGCGACCTTCATTACCTGGAAGAATTCCATCTGCAATAGAAAATGATAGCGTTCGGATATGATCGGCTAAAACGCGGAATGCAAAATCTACGAATTCTTGTTCCGGCATGTTTTTCCGACTAGACGGTATTGTTCTTTGATACGTTTCACCTGATAGCTCAGAAAGGTAATCGAAAATTGCGCTAAACAAATCACTATTGTAGTTAGACGGGAGATTGCTGAAATCGGTAAAGTTTTTAGTCGTAGCAAAAATGCCAGCTACACGTTCAAAACCCATTCCTGTATCAATATGCCGTGAAGGTAATTCACTGAACGTGCCATCTTGATTCGCATTGAATTGAATAAATACCAAATTCCATATTTCAATACATTCGACAGAATCCATGTTTACCAAAGATCCTTTTGTGTCGCCGTTAGGCGTTAGGTCAATGTGAAGCTCACTGCAAGGACCACAAGGGCCAGTTTCACCCATCATCCAGAAATTATCTTTTTTACCAGATGTTACAATGTGAACTTCCGGATCCATGCCTTCGGCTTCAAAAATAGCCTTCCACATGTCGTACGCTTCAGTATCAAACTCAGCAGGATCACCATCCGCTGGTTTATAGACCGTAGCGTAAAGACGCTCTTTCGGAAACCCCCAAACTTTAGTGATGAGTTCCCATGCCCACTCGATAGCTTCTTTTTTG
>CAWUTK010000189.1:0-2862 GCA_963924785.1 uncultured Opitutales bacterium | reverse complement strand
GCTACGCATTGGGAAATACCAAATGTTTCACCTGTTGATATGAAAACATGGAGAGGGTATATCGGAGTTTCGTCAGAGGCAGGTATCCGTTTAACGCATAATGAGAAACTGGGTGTGACTGAAATAGCAACGGCATTTTATCCACGTAAGTTGAAAGGGTTACAGTTAGCTTATCGAATGAAAGAGCCTACTTGGAAGGCGGTTATAAGCGTAGAGCACTTGGATGCTTCCATTCAAGCAGAAGCATTACATTTATACTCTATCGCTGATAATATAGCTTATGGTAGTTCTATTTTCAATTACCAGATATCGGGAGCCCCTGTTAATAAATTAGTATTTAAGGCTGACGAGAGTTACCGCAATATTGAAATTACGGGGAAAGATGTGCGGCACTGGAAGAAAGAAGGAGACCAGTATGTTGTCTATTTGCATTCACCTATTTCTGGCGCCTATACTTTATTGGCTACATTTGATTGTAAACTAGAGGCATCCGGATTGTATTTTACAGGAATAGAACCGTTGGACGTTGCGGCAGAGCAAGGTCATGTTGTTTTGGTGAGTGAGTATCCTTGGCGTTTAGATGAACAGGAAATTGACGGGTTTGTAAAACTAAAGCCTGCGGAGATCCCACAAGAATATCGTTTGCTATTTGATTCCCCGATTTTAGCCAGTTACCACTATGCATATCGTCCTTACACATTGAAGTTGGGGCTTTCTCCTTATGTTCAAGGCAGCATGATCGATCAAGTTGTTGATTACGCAAATATTAAGACGTCGGTGTCAGGTAAAGGGGAGATGGTGACGGAAGTTCAGTATCTTTTGAAAAACAAAGGTCATTCCCATTTAGCGATAGAGGTCGCGAAGGAGGTACGTTTGTGGAATGTATTAGTTAATAAAAAGATTGTAACTCCGATTAAGGATGGTGTGAAAACATTGATCCCGTTGCCGCAGAAAAATGATCCAAATGAAATTATTTATGTCGACTTAAAAATGGCATCTGTTTCAGAAGTATCAAGTGATGTCTCGCTCGCTACGCCAAAAGTTGATGCCCCTGTGCTTTTAACAGACTGGGTTGTTTTGAATGAGGATGGGTATAAATTGAATTATCTAAAAGGGAATGTTTTCCCAAAGAGAACCATGGGTGATTCTACTGGTTTCCAATGGTTGAAGCGTTTGAGTGGCAGTGATATTATTCGAAGTGGGTTCGCCGTAAGTTTGATGTGCCTAATCTGTAGTATCTTGTTCGTTTCTATGCGTGATCGAATTAAACCAAAGCGTTTGGCGATTGTATCATTTACTGTTCTTGGACTCGTTTCATTGCTCATCAGTTTTCTGACTTTTTCAATCGGGGTTAATAACACTAGCCGCGATGTTGTCGTTCAACAGGTAGTGCAGAACTTGGATTTTTCTCATTCGATACTAGGGGAGCGTGACACATTGACAGTCGATCTTGAGAATATTAAGACTAGCCGTGTTTCGAATGGGGCCAGTTTGTTGAAAAGCAAAAAAATCATATTGGGATTAATTGTTTTAATTGTTGGTTTGTTGCTAAATAGAAAGAGCAACCTGCGACCGTTGTTGATCGGTTTGGGTTGGACATCGATCGTAGGCATATTGCTTATGAGACATCAGGGAGAGCAGTGTTTGATTTTTGTGTACGCCGCATTTTTGGTTATTCATTTTTTCCTACCGACGATTAAGTATTTGATTAATGGGTTCAGTTCATTGCCAACGCTTCTACTTGCAGTGACTATTGCTACGTCGGTACTTCATAATGATTTAGAGGCGTCGAAAATGATGATTATGCCAGATGTCACTGTTTCGCGTGTTAACAAATTAGAACAATTTATTAAAGTGAATAAAGAGCACGCAGATGTGAATGCTATATTTACATGGGATGCGGAGAAGGAGGGTGTTTTTAGATTTCTACAGTCACCTGGGATTCTTGTTGATTTCCCTAAAAAGGCGAAGGGTTTGGAAATCTATCAGGAGAGCGTTGATGGCCAAGTTCATTATTTTGCGAAAAGTAGTGTGAAGAAAGTTCATCAAATCAATGTTCATTATCAGGTAAAGGTGGATGAGGTTAAAGAATGGTTTGATTTGAAACTACCTGTTGCAGTGGCATTTGTTCATCAGGTGCATATAGATGTGGAAAAAGAAAACCTTGAATTTGTTTCAACTGAGGCGATAGAGGTTAAGTTGGATGAGAGTAATCTTGATAATCATACGATCGCCTCGTTGTTATTAAAGCCTTGTTCAAATACTTCAATTCGATGGAAACCTAAAACAAGGGACTTGGAAGCGGAATCATTAGTGTTTTATTCAAATGTAAAAAGTATATACACTCCGCTATCTGGAGTGATAGAAGGAATTCATGTTTTTGACATAGAACCTTCACAGGGGGTTATAGAATCGTTATTGTTCAATGTTCCTCAGAATACAACTATTACAAGTGTTGAGACGAATAATTTGTCAGCGTGGCGATTTGATCCACAAAAACGACAATTGCGTATATTGCTGAATCAATCGAAAGGGAAAGCGTTTAAGGTGTTATTGAAGTCACAGATCTCAGCAACAGAGTTGCCTTACACCAGGGCTATTAACGTGATCAGTATAGTCGGATCTGAAAAACAATCAGGTGTCATTGCTTTGGCTTCAAATGAGGAAGTTCAATTAGGTGATGTGGTCGAAAATAAATTGGTTCCGATTAATGTAGGGGATTTCCCAAGATTAGTGTTTGTTTCCACTAGCCATAAGAAGAAGCCTCTGGCACTTAGAAGAGCGTATAGGTATGCTGAGCATGATCCGAAATTAACTATTTCAGTTGAGAGAGTTGAATCAGATGTGAGAGTGTTTTCTAAG
>CAWUTK010000188.1:0-10489 GCA_963924785.1 uncultured Opitutales bacterium | reverse complement strand
TTCGAGTTTTCAGCGAGTTCTTCAATCGAGTATCCCCTATGCTTTAAAATTCCTTTTTCGCCATCAATAAACGTTATATTACTCTGACAAGACCCTGTATTACCGTAACCATCATCAAATGTAATCGCACCACTTTGAGCACGTAACTTGCTAATATCGATACTTGGCTCATTCTCAGTGCCAATTATAACCGGTAATTCATATTTTTTTCCATCAAATTCTAATACTGCTTTTTTGTCCATAATTTTCCTAACTTCTTGATTCTTATTACGCTTACAGGGAAGCTACATGTTTTAAAAAATTTTCATACAGTTGCAATCCTTTAAGCTGACTTTTTTCTGGATGAAACTGTGTAGCAAAGCAATTCCCTGAAGAAACCGCACTCACAAAGAGTTGTCCGTAATCTGTTTCAGCCCAAATAATAGCTTTATCTTCGGGTTCCGAGTAGTAACTATGCACAAAATAATACTGATCAGATCCGTCATCAACCGGGCCCAAGGCAGTCTCTTTTACATATCGGACATTATTCCAGCCCATATGTGGAATTTTAAACTCACTTGGTAATGAAAAATGCTTAACTTTCCCCTTAAAGACACCCAGAGTATCAGTATTACCCTCTTCAGAATGTTCAAATAATACCTGGAGACCGAGGCATATTCCAAAATAAGGTTTATCCGACTGAATCCAATCGATTAAAATCTCGTTCCAACCTGTATCGTTCAACAACTTCATACAATTGGAAACACCCCCCTGACCCGGAAAAACTAAAGCATCATACCCTTTAAAATCAGCTATTTCAGAAACAATTGAGACATCCGCACCGACATGCTCAAAGGCTTTTGCAACACTCCGCAAATTCCCCATTCCATAGTCTAAAATCGCTATTCTGGGACTACCCATAAAAAACTAGCTTAAACTGCCTTTAGTCGATGGAAGGCTATCACCAAGTCTCGGGTCGATCTGAGTCGCAATATCTAATGCACGAGAAAACCCTTTAAAAATCGCTTCAATCACGTGATGAGGCTCTTCTCCATACTGTAAATTGACATGAACATTTGCTCCTGCTTCATTTGCCAGTGCTTGAAAAAATTCTTGAACAAGCTGAACATTAAAATCCCTAACAAAATAACGTTTAATCGGTACATTATAAACAAGGAACGCCCGATTACATAAATCCACAGCCACCTGAGCCAATGCATCATCCATTGGTAATAAAAATGATCCATAACGATTAATGCCCCGCTTATCGCCAACAGCTTTCTTGATAGCTTGTCCCAGCACTAAGCCAAGGTCTTCAACAAGGTGGTGGTAGTCTACCTGAAGGTCTCCTGTCGCTTCTATCTGAATATCAAAAAAACCGTGCCTCGCAAACGCAACAAACATATGATCCATGAATGGGATACCTGTATTAACAGTTGCATCCCCTTTGCCATCGAGATCAAGTACTAACTTAATGTCCGTTTCCTTCGTTTGACGATGTATCTCTACTTTTCTTTCTGCCATAGTTCAAGCACCTCCGACAATGTATTCATTTGCGATTGAGTACCGACACTGACACGCAGAAATCGGTTCGTCAACTCGTGATTCCCAAAATATCGAACCAATATTTTCTTTTCATGCAAAAATTCAAATAAGCCTGCTGTCAAATCAGGACTACTCTCTCCACTTATTTTTCGGGGTTCAAAAAACAAAAAGTTGGACTGGCTCTCATAGCAAAACCAATCCTTCTTTTTTAACCAAATGAGAAAATTTTCGCGAGTTAAGCAAATTTTATCAATCACTCCCTTGTAATAAGTTTGATCCTCTAGTGCGGCAATCGCAGCGGCTTGAGGTAATGCTCCTACATTATAAGGATCCCTAATCGCATTCAGCAAGTTAACTACTTCTACTGAAGCCATCGCATATCCCAATCGCAATCCCGCCAAAGCATAAGATTTAGATAAGGTTCGCGTAATGATCAAATTATCGAAATCTGCCAACAACGAAATGGCGTCTTCTTTTGCAAAGTCGGCATAAGCCTCATCTACGACAAGGATACCCTGATAAGCCTCAAGAACCTTTCCTATTTCTTTTGTAGAAAACCCAACTCCAGTTGGAGCGTTAGGAGAAGTTAAAAAGCAAACCTTTGTCTGACTATTAACAATCTCACCGACAGGTAATTTCATCGCGTCGTCAAATCGTATTTCTTTCTGAACACCTCCCTGAAGACCAATTAAGACAGGGTAATGAGAATAACCGGGTTCAACTAACAAACCATGGCTATCTGCACTACAAAATGACCGAGTAATCAAATTAAGAATATCATCCGATCCATTGCCCACAACGATATTCGCTGGATCAATTCCGTGTAACCTCCCAATCACAGCTCTGAGTTCGCTAGATGATGGATTCGGATAAATCGCCAAATGCTTCGAAGCTTCCGTTATAGCATCTGCAATATGAGGACTCGGAGGAAATGGGTTTTCATTCGTATTAAGTTTTATCCACCCCTCGCCACTCGGTTGTTCTCCAGGAACATAAGGCTTCGCAGACCTCAAATGAGGAAGCACTAATTCATTCAAATTTAAACGCTTTGTCATTCCAACTTTGACTTTAATCAAACCGAACAGTTAAGGAACGACCATGTGCATCGAGTGACTCCATTTTACTAAATGCCCCAACAACGTCTTTTGCCTGCTGCAAACTTTCAGAATCATATCGAATAGTGCTGGTTCTTCTCAAAAAATCTGTCGCTTGTAACCCAGAAAGGAAATGACCTGAACCACCCGTCGGCAAGGTATGACTTGGCCCTGCTACAAAATCACCAAGCACTGTCGGCGTTTGAGATCCCTGTAAGATACAACCAGCTGTAGTGAGGCGGGCTGTCATGTCATCTATTTTACTATCAGCAACATGTAGCTCTAAATGCTCTGCAGCAATTTGATTTGAAATATCAATAGCTTGCTCATCATTTTCAACAACTATCGCAATCGTAGATTTCTCTAAAACTTTTCTGATACAATCAATTCGATCCAATGACTCTAATTGCAATTCAATTTCTTTTTTAATTTCATCCAATATTTCATTTGAATAAACGACTAAATAAATTTTTTCTTTTCCGCTACCATGTTCAGCTTGAGCCATTAGGTCTGCAGCAGTATATTTAGGATTAGCTGTTTCATCCGCAATGACTAAAACTTCGCTAGGTCCCGGCAACAGATCAATTCCCACTTGACCAAACACTTGACGTTTTGCCTCAATAACAAAGGCGTTTCCCGGTCCAAATATCTTGTTTACTTTAGGAATCGATTCTGTCCCATAAGCCATAGCTCCAATCGCTTGAATACCTCCCACTTTATAAACTTCATCAACTCCGCAAATACTGATAGCCGCTAACAGTGATGAATTGATTCCACCATTTGACTGAGGAGGCGTAGCAATCGCAATACTCGGCACACCTGCTACTTTGGCAAGCGCTGCGGTCATAATTACACTTGATACCAAAGGGACACTTCCACCAGGAACATACAATCCTACTCTTTGAATAGGATGAAACACTTCCCCTACATTTGCTCCATGTGAATTTTTCTCACTCCACGATTTCGGTAATGTTTTTTTATGAAAATCAGTCACCGAAGCTAAAGACGATTCTATCGCAGTTTTTTCTTCGGCAGACAAACTGTTTACCGCTTTTTCAAATTCAGCTTTTTCAACTCGTAAATCACTCGCTTGAAGTTTTGCCGAATCAAACTTCTCGGTATACTTCAATACAGCACTATCTCCATTGATTGAAACATCTGACAAAACTTCGCGAACAGTATTCCCAATAGAATCATCCCTTGCATCGCTGTAAATGAGTTTCTGTATGCACTCAATGGCATCTGCATCTTTATAATTTATCGTAAGCATATTTTTATAAATCCATTCATTCTCCGAATAAGTTCAAACAATTCTATTTTACCGTTCGTTCAAAGCATTCACTTTGTAATTAAAGTAAAGAGGACTAAATAAAAATGTCCATGCAGTATGAAACCATGTGTCACTCCCTCGAACGGCCTCTAATGCAAGATTCATTCGGTTTTTCATTTTAAAGCCCCAAACCATTATTAAAATATTTGTTGCGAAATTCCCTAAATTACTAGTCCTTTCAATAAACGCTTTATGCTCTGGCCCGACCATAAAAAAAGCAAAAAACAGAACTGCGTTTAAATATAAAATAATAAAAATAGATTCAGTTAACATAAAATCTATTTCTTTTTCAGGTTCCAACTCTGCATTAATAACCGCCGTTTGACGCTTAATATAATACCCTAAATAAACCCCTAATGTGATGAAACTAAAGTAAAGTAATCGCCAGGTACTTTGATATTTCAACTTAGATAATAACTCTTTCGCCATTTGCGTTAAACTCACTCAGGAAAGTCAAAATAATCTTTATCCAATTTTGGATTAAGAATTATTCGTTCAAATGTAACAGAAGAAATAATTTTGCCTTCTTGGAAAGCATTTATCGTTTTAGGCAATAGCACTCCTTCAACCAAAATTTCGCCTTCTTCTACGACTTCAATTTCATCGTAATCAAGGGTAGTCATTAATTTGCCTGTCTTCATATCAATAAACCTCATAAAGCTCAACCCACCGGGATAAGTGGTCAAAAGCTTATAGCAACGTTTACCCCTTTTAATTGATAAGCCTTTATACTCAACATTTCCTCTCAACAACCCTTTGGTTTGGAAAAAGTTGAGATTTTCAATAGTGTTAACACGCATCTTACGAACCCGATCAGTGTTTAAAAGTTTAATCACAGGTTTTTCCTCAGATTCCCCTAAAGGACTCATCATCATATACCCTTCTTCCCCATTCGTAGCAATAGTGTTGGCATAACCAGCACTAACCGTTTCAAGTCTCTGACTAGAAGGCTTTTGCATAGTCAATTCAATAGGACTGCCGCCTCCTTTACCATCGTTTATTCGCCCAATAAAACGAATTGATTCAACTTTTTTCAACTGATCCTCCGTTCCGATTCGAGAACGAGCTAATGCTAAAACTTCCTCAACGGTAATCGCGTTAAGAGACAGAGTAAGAATCAGAAATAGAATAAATTTATAAAACAACTTCATAGAGTTTCATTTATTAGGGAATTAGATGAAAGTAATTCTCTTCGAGAATAACCACACTTGTGACATAAAGTCTTAATATAAGGGAGTTTTTAGATATTTGGCAAGATTTTATAGCCAATAACCCTCTATTTATGATCCCAAGCCAAACGCACTTTTTCCGGAGTATGCTCCCAGGGAATAAATGGATCAAACCATTTTCCTGGATTCAATATCCCATTAGGATCTAAAGCCTTCTTAATTGCCTTCATCGCATCAATCTCAGCTTTATTAAACTGAATTTCCATAAATGAAGATTTTGCTAAACCTACTCCGTGCTCCCCACTAATGGCTCCATTTAAAGAAACGACATCTTCCATTAATTGCTGAACAGCACATTTTGCATTTTCTCGATGGATATCATCCCCGCGATCATACATAATATTCACATGAAGATTACCATCTCCAACATGACCAAACACTGCAATTGGCAAACCGCTTGTCTTCCTTAGGTTTTCAATACAAAGATACAGAGGTTCTAATTTATCCAACGGAACTGCGACATCTTCATTGAGTTTAGCGTTTCCAAGCTCAAACATCGCACTAGAACATTTTCGACGAACATTCCAGAGCGCATCCATTTCTTCTATTTCAGAAGCGAATTTAAAGCCAATGCCATTTTTATCAAAGAAACGCGTTAATTGCACTTTTTGTTGAGCCACATCCAACATCGGGCCATCCAACTCAACCAATAATACCGCCTGCTTTCCTCCCCTCTCAAAAGGAAAGTCATCGGACATCGCATTTTCAGCCCCCTTCACCGTTAGGCAATCAAGAAATTCCAAAACAGAAGGTGTTATACCGGCAAGTAATATTTGATAAGCATTTTTCAATGCCTCTGGCTCGGACTGAAATGACGCAATAAATAAGCATCTATCTTCTGCCTGTGGAATCAATCTCAAACTAGCCCTAGTCATAACTCCTAGAGTTCCCTCACTCCCAATCCATAAATCCCTTATATTATAGCCCGTTGCAAACTTACGTGTATCACGCCCCCAAGAAACAGCTTCTCCATTTGCCAAGTAACCTTTTAGGGAAATAACATAATCACGAGTCACGCCATATTTAACACACCTTAGTCCACCAGCATTACAAGCAATATTGCCACCAATAGTTGACCATTTATGCGAAGAAGGATCAGGCGGATAACGTAAACCTTTTTTCTCAGCCGCCTCTTGAATATCAATAATTTTAGCTCCCGCTCCTGCTCGACAGATCCCTGTCCCTTCATCAATTTCAATATCGTTCATCAACGAAAGATCCAACACCCAACCACCTTTAATAGGCGCAGCTGAACCCGTTAGGGAAGAACCAGCCCCTCGTGTCGTAACGGGTATTTTAAATTTATTAGCAATCTTAAGAACGACGCCAATAGTAGATTCATCTACAGGACGAATCACGGCTTCCGGCATAAACGATATTTTTAACCCATCATAGGAAACTGAATAAAGATCATCTGATTCAATGGAAACAATAGAACCCAATCTATCCTTCAGTAACTCCAGCGGGCTTTTTCCAGAACTCATCGTTTAAGCAAGAGAAGCTCTAATCACATCTTCAACCCCTGCCTCTTTACCCAGTTTATCAATAGCTTTAGCCACAGACTTCTCAGCAGCAACCAGCTTGTAACCGAGTGAAACTAATGCAGCAATGGCATCAATTCGAATACTATCCTCAGGCTTACCAACTGGGGCAGTGCTAGCAATAGTCCCAGATTGAGAAACCATCGACACTTTATCTTGCAGTTCAATCACAATACGCTCTGCCGTCTTTTTACCAATTCCTTTGCACTTTGACAAAAGTGCAATATCCGCATTTCCAATTGCCTGAATCAATGATTCCAACGGCAGTTGACTTAATATCGTCAAGGCGTTTTTAGGGCCGATCCCACTCACTTTATCAACAATTAAACGAAAGAACTCTCTTTCATCTCTTCGATAAAACCCGTACAATGTTTGTGAATCCTCACGATACACAACCTCAGTAAATAGTTTAACTTCAACACCTGTTTGATGTAGTTTTTCAGCAGTCGTTAAGGGAACAAAAACCTCATAGGTAAGTCCCCCCACTTCAATCAACGCGACTAATGGCGTTGATTCTAAAAGCATCCCTCTTATTTGTGAAATCATTTTAAACCTAAAACGTCCTGCATTGAATACAAACCCGCATCTTGAGTTAATACCCAATGAGCTGCTTTAACCGATCCGTTTGCAAATATTTTTCTATCGGTTGCTTTATGCGTTAATTCTACTTTTTCACCTATGCCTGAAAACATTACAGTATGTTCACCCACAACATCGCCTCCACGCAAACAATGCATTCCAATTTCATTTTTCGGACGTTCACCTATAATACCCTTGCGGCCATGAGCAACTTGATCATCTTTAATACCACTAACATCTTGAAGTACTTCAAGTAAACGAGCAGCGGTTCCACTGGGAGCATCCTTCTTATGATGATGATGCATTTCAATAATTTCCATATCAAAATCCGCATTCAAGACTTCTGCGGCTTTCTGAGTAAGATAAAAAAGCAAGTTAACCCCAGTCGAATAGTTCCCAGCCCACACGATTGGAATAGCTTTGGTAAAACTAAGGATTTTTTCTTTGTCTTCTGCGCTATGCCCCGTTGTGCCAATCACAACTGGTTTTTTATGCTTCGCTGCTAATTCCACCACAGGCAATGTCACACTATGAAAGCTGAAATCAATAACGACATCACATTCAACGATTGCTTTACTCAGGTCATCACCCTCATCTATTGCAGAACTTATGATCGCATCATGATTGGGAGCAACTGCCAATATAGCCTGCCCCATTCTTCCTTTTGACCCATTTAATAAAATTTTAATCATATCGGTATATAAATTTATAGTTTTGCCAAACAATCATCCAAAATCCCTCTCGTCTGTTCTGAAACATCACACAAAGGCATTCGAACATCTCTCGTTGTAATCTTCCCCATCTTCTCCAAAATATATTTCACTGGAACCGGATTGGGTTCGATGAATAACTTATTAAACAATTCAAAATACTTATTATGCACATCAAGTGCTTCTTTAAAATCACCGGCTAAAGCCAACTTAACCATTTCGCTTAATTCCTTAGGGTAAGCATTCGAGGTCACACTGATAATTCCTTTGGCTCCAACGCTCATAAATGGAAGTGTTAATCCATCATCACCACTAAGGACTAAAAAATCATCGCCAAGGCTAGAGGCCATTTCTGAAACTTTATTACAAGATCCACCGGCTTCTTTAATCATTGCGACATGAGGATAGGCTTCATGTAAACGTCTCACAACATCAACTCCAATTTCAATACCACAACGTGAAGGTATTGAGTACAGAATTATCGGCTTCGTTGTTACTTTAGCAATTTCACTAAAATGTAAAAATAAACCCTCTGCATTTGGCTTATTATAATATGGCGCAACCACAAGAAAAGCATCCGCACCGGCTTCATCCGCTTGTTTCGTTAATAACACTGCCTCTTCTGTTGAATTGGATCCTGTCCCCGCAATAACGGGGACTCGACTATTAACGAATTCCACTGTTCTCTTAACAACCTCTATATGCTGAACTTTACTCAACGTAGGCGACTCTCCTGTTGTTCCAACAGAAACAATTCCATCAATCCCACTTTCACACTGGAAATCGACTAATTTAGCCAACGATTCATAATCGATTTCGCCCTCCAAAAAAGGCGTAATAATTGCCGTGTGACACCCTTGATACTTCTCTATAGTCATTCAAATCCCTGCTGTTTATTTTCAGTCGAAATTCTGTAATGCGAACTGAATTAGTCCAGATTATAATATAGCTTTATAAACAGCCGTATCAACCCTGACGGAGCTAAACGAAAAAACAAAGGCCCAATCACAGATTGGAAGAAATCACCGGCCTCGAAAATACCCGATCGGTTGCGTCTCAAGCAGTGTTTCATTTTAGCCGAAGCAATGGCTACTTCCGGAGCTGCATTCAAATGTTTCTCTAACTGGAGCCAAGCTCTTTCATATGCAGACTCGTTTTTTGAGTTTTGCTTAATTTCAGTCATCGCCATTCCCTTATTAAAAGGGGTTCGGAAATCCCCAGGTCTAAAGTCAATAATGGCAACTTTGCTATCAGAATATTCGATCATCAAACTATCAGTAAATGCCGCCAAACCAGCCTTCGCAGCATTGTAGAGATGCATAAACGGAAGCGGATACTGACAAGCCATTGAACTCACATTAACAATCGAACCAGAACCTCTTTTTTTCATTACAGGGGCAAATGCGCGGCATAAAGAAATTGGCGTCTTTAACAAAATCTCTATCTGACCGGTAATTTGCTCTTCAGGAAATGAATCCCATTCATAATACGCGCCATAACCGGCATTATTAATCAAAATATCCGGACAACCGTGTCTCTTAATAAATCCCTTTGTGAATTTAGCCACTTCCTCTGGCAGAGTTAAATCAACAGCTAATGCATGCAAGTTTTCCTTAACGGGAACTCGACTGACATCTCTCGATGTCGCCCAAACCTCGACGCCTTCTCGCAAAAGCATCTCAACAAAAGACAATCCCAGACCAGAGCTTCCCCCGGTTACTAATGCGGTTTTACCTTTTAAATTCACAAGCAATATCCGCTATACTCAGAAAGATTACTTCTTAAAAGCCAAACATACGTTTGCCCCACCGAAGCCACTGCTATTTGAAAGAATAACCTTTGGATTAGACTCAAGGCTTTCACGAATAATATTCAACGATTCCGCTTCAGGCTCAAGATTTTCAATATTAGCAGATCCCGGACAAAATCCATTCTCCATACTTAATATACTTAACCCAGCTTCCAGTATACTGGCCAAAGATAGACCATGCCCTGTTATAGATTTCGTACTACTTATCGCCGGACAATCAACATCTTTAAAAACTTCCCGCAACGCAAGAATCTCAGCCATGTCACCCGCTGGAGTAGAAGGTGCGTGAGCATTCACATAATCAACATCCCCTGCTGTTAAATTTGAATACTTCAATGCCTGTTTGATCGCACGAACTAATCCACCACCTACAGGGTCAGGTAAAACAGGATTAAACCCATCTGAAGTTTTCCCCCACCCGGCCATTTCACAGTAAATCTTTGCTCCTCGAGCTAAAGCGACTTCTTTATCTTCTAAAATGAATGTCACTCCGCCACCTGTTCCGACAAAACCATCACGATCTTTATCAAATGGCCTTGATGCCGTTTTGGGATCTGGATTAGGAGATAATGCACGCATAGAACCGAAAGGAAGCACGCAATCGACCGTACAATCCTCCGCACCGACAACAACCATTCTAGACTGCTTACCGGATTGAATTTCATCAAATGC
>CAWUTK010000187.1:0-4360 GCA_963924785.1 uncultured Opitutales bacterium | reverse complement strand
TCAAGTTGCCCAATTAACCAAGCTTCATGAATAAATCGTTCATAGCCCTCATCCGAAGCCTCATCATTAGGAACAGCCATAGCAAGATAACGACGACTATAGTTATCAAAAACTTTGTAAATTTTCTTTTCTCCACCCTTACCGATGATGTCGCCTATTTCATAACGGCTCTCAACAGAAGATAAGTAATCCGAAGATGAAATCAGCTGAACATTACCTGACTCTGTTTCACGTTCAAACAGATCAGCCAATGCATAAGAAATACCAGAAGTATCCTTGTCGCCTATTTCAGAATCTTTGTTCATCTTATAACATAAGTGCCGAATTAAATAGTAGACTGGAACTGAAGAAATCTAACCACGGAGAACACGGAGTTTTGAAATATATTAAACTTAAACGTAATCATTCTCCTCTGTGTTCTCCGTGGTTAATTTTTTTATTTATTTTCAAGATCTGTATCTGACATTCCTAGTCCTTAAGGCATTTCTAATATCTTGCTTAAAACTCCAATTCATTAATTAAAAAATACATCTCTTTAATAAAACTATTCTTAACCCTATTCTTTAATGTATAAACAGAAGATTCTGTGATAGATAGGGTTTTAGAAATATCTTTAACAGCTTCCCCTGCCATACTCATTTTGAAAACCTCAATAGAGTTCTTGGAGTAAAGTTTAGCAACCTTAGTGAGAGCTAAATCAGATAAATGAGCTCGCCATTCTTTCTCAACCATAGTCTCTAGTTCAGACTCTGGAACGTCACATATTGTTTCAATTAAATTAACCGCAACTTCCTGTCGTCGATTATATCGTTTTTCTTTCTTAATACAATCAATCGCGGTATTACGAATAACCTTAGCCAACCAAGATTTAAACTTAACATCTCCCTTACTATATTTATCCAAGTTTGACCAAAGCTTAACCAGGATTTCTTGAACAAAATCATCAAGGCAGTTCTCTGGAATATTCATCCTCCTCAATATATAGTAAATAAAACCTTGGTAAAATTTCACGAACTCATTCCATGCATCTTTATCATCTGCATTTTTAGCTCTTTGAATTAAGGTATATCTAGTATTCCACTGGGAACTCATTTACTGATCGCTACTAAGATTGTCAAAAGGGTACAATCATCAGAAACTAAACAATTACCAGCTCATGTCAATCGCCAGAACAAGCTCGCCATAAGCAACTCAAATAAAACGACTTACACTCACAATGCCTCAGCGCTCACATATTTATATTCGGACAGATGAAAAGACTCTCTCCAAGCATACTGACTAATCTACCAGATTAACGACCGTGTAATAAGCTTTAACATTTCCCAATGCATTCCCTTCAATATTAAGAACACTTGAAAGGTCTAGGCAATACACTTGTTCTTTCACAACATTGCAGCGTATCATAAGCGTCTGTTGATCAGGTAATATTTCCATATTATGAATCGGAACTGACTTTTCACCAACCTTTGGTGAACCATAAATGCGGTGATACTGATACCACCATCGACTCAAATTTATTTCAGAGTCAACCAGACTATCAAATGAAATCTTCTGAGTAAAGGAAACCCGAAACCCTTCTTTCACAAGTTTAACATCCAATATTTCAAAAGGCATTTTACCGTTCCATGTGACCTTTTGAAGACCATATAACTTGGCTCCTCTTGCTGCCCATCCGCGACCCGTTTCTCCGATCCAAAGGGCACCCTTCTGGTCAAATTTTAAACGAATAGCTCCACTTTGGAACCCAGATAAAAAGTCAATCACACACCCTTGATAACGGCCTCCGACTTTTTGTAATGTTGCACGAAAAACATTAGAACGCGTTTGATCCCCTATAAAAAATTGATCATCAAAGGGGCCAAACTTCCCCTTGGTTGCATTCCATTCAGGATTACCTGGAGAGTTCGCAAGTTCTGCTTGCGGTATCCAAACGACAGGCAATGTCCGCATAGCATCGAATGCTTCATCTTCCATTCCCTTTAGTTTTTCTGCAGAAAAGCCTTTCTCAAGAAGTGACAATGGGTGATTATAAAACTTCCCCTCTTGTAAATGATTAAGCTGTGACGTGCCAACATAATCCCCTTGATTATCCGTATAGAACAGTTCACCTTCGCCATTTTTACCAATACCAGCAGGTGATCGCATCCCATTAGCAAAGGGAATAAATTCACCTTTCGGAGTTACTTTATAAGCCCAACCGCGATAACCCCCTGCCGATGTCATAGCCCCCATTTTCAAACCAGGAACTCTAGGGCCAGCAGCCAAATTCAATGTTCCCACATAATTACCGTCTCGATCCTTAACACCCCCATAGTTATACTCATGGTAGTTATTATGAAAATCAAAAGCATTTGAGAGAGTGAGGTACTTGTCTGCGACACCGTCATTGTTTGTGTCCACCAACCGTGTCATTTCAGGTTTTTGAGTGACTACGACACTCCCATCATCATCGACTAATAAACCACAAGGTTCCTGAAGGCCTTCAGCAAATTGAGCCCACTCGCCCTTATTATTGTAAATCCAAACATCACCATATCGAGTCGCACAATAGACATTGCCCTCTGGGTCAACATCGAGTCCTGTGACATGCAACGTCTGTCCCTTGGGAACAGCAATGGTTTCAACATCATAACTACTAGAAGTATTTGCTTGAGCAAAAGAAGCTATAAATAAGCCACACAATAAAATAGATCGATTCATGATTATTCCCCTCCCCCTTCAATCGTTATCGTAAAATCATCTTTTTTACTGGGTGACACCGTGAAAACATTACCGACAATATCGCCATCATCACTGGTAACCTTTAGTCCTGTAGGAAACGGCAATGTCACCGCTCCCACATTAGCACCCTTTAATTTGTAATTAAGGCTCAACTGCTTACCTGTAACAATACTTGAGACCGTCACTTTTAGCGCGCCCTGTTCGTAATCAAAAGCTGGGCCGGGCAAATTAGAGTACCCTTTAAAACTTAACGGCATGGAGCTTAGGTTATGTTTCAGTTGAAGAGAATCTTTTGGTTGAACAATTAGTTTCCCCAACAGCCTGGAGGAACCCTGTCCACGATTGCTAATATGTGGACCGATGTCCATAAACTTACCTAGCCAAAAAGCGTTAACTGATCCTGATCGAGGATCAAATGCGTAATTAACACCCCCCGGATGAGCGACGCAAATACTTCCCGCCGGTAATTTATCAAACCGCTTTCTTACAATTTTTGATTTATCGGTGACCGCGACAATATGGGAATTATTATGCAATTTATGATAAGCTGTCAGCGACAGCGGTATATTGCCCTTTTTACCAATAAGCATCAGTATAAAATCAGAATTTTTAAAGTTCTTAATATACCTCAATTCAAAGCTATGTGTACCCGAGGTTAATTTCATCTTCATTTCAAACGTAGACCTTTTTGTAAGATTCACTTCGAGCGGCTTACCATCTATTAACAATTCTAAACCATCCTTCTGTCGAATTACTCCATTGAACTTATATTCTTCGGTATACGGGATCATTAATTCACCTGAATAGGAAATAGCGAACTGATCCACCTCCGGTAAATTTAAGTTTATGTAAGGCGGTCTAGCTAAACCGGACTTACTCGGTGTTTGCGTCCCCCAATCGACAGAGTTCTCGACAGTCGCATTGTGATAGATTTTGTATTCAAGATCCCTCAGTCCTTCCTGCTTAGACAATATGAAATCAGCTAGCGCTCCGATCTGCTCGGGTTTATAAATAGCACTGAAAGACATCATTCCCTTCTCTGGAAAGCCCTTACCAATCGTCTCTATAATCTTCTCACGACTGCCCCCATGAACCCAATCCGCATCTTTCAAGTTGAAACCAATACCGCCTTCTAATTGCTTTCCATGACAAGTAAAGCAAGTCATTTCATATAGCGCCTTACCTTCCTCTACAGATTGGGGTGTTCCCCACACCATACTCAAAACAAAGGGTAAAAGAACAATTGTTCGGATCATATTTCTTATGTTATACATCTTTTATTTTAACGCTTATCAAAAAGTAGTTCAATCACGACAAGTCTCATTTATAATTACAACGTCAGCCCAGCTAAGAATCTAAACAAACAGTTCTATATTGTCTCAACCTATTCATAATATGCACCCTACGTCAACCCCTCCCTGTCAATTCGTTCTTTTTAAAGAACATCAGATCCTGCCATGTCAACTCGGGTGCAATTTTTAGTGCGGGGACTTTGGTCTCAATTAAAATTGAGAAAGTAGCACGGACAATCTTTATCGGTGAAGGATGGTTGACGAATCCAACTTACATTGCACCTTCGTAGATGATGGAATTATATGATATTGAAACGCTCTGATGATGATCTCCCCGCACAAAAAAT
>CAWUTK010000186.1:0-4846 GCA_963924785.1 uncultured Opitutales bacterium | reverse complement strand
TATGCCCATTAATATTTAATCACCATTTTGAACAAAATATTTTACTTCAATTGTAATAAGGTGGAAGTTTTTATGAAAAATTGGCTGAAAGTTTATCGAAAAATTAGCTTTCTGTTGCTAAATCTGAAAATTCAAGTTTCTTGGACAGGCTCTAATTATGATCGGAGACTCTATTACTCATGGTTGGGAAAATAAGGGGGAAAAAGTTTGGGAAAAGTTTTATGGTCATCGAAATGCAATAAATTTAGGGTTTAGCGGTGATAGAACAGAACAAGTGCTTTGGAGATTGCAAAATGGTGCAGTGAATGGCGCTTCCCCTAAACTAGCGGTAATGATGATTGGGACTAATAATACAGGTCATCGGAAAGACCCGGCGATTGAAACAGCATTAGGGATTAAGAAGATTCTATCAGAATTAAGGACAAGACTTCCATCTACTCGAATTTTACTTCTGGCTGTTTTTCCTAGGGCGGCCAACCTTAACGATGTTGATCGTAAGATCAATAATCAGATCAATAATATCATTTCTACATTTTCAAATGGTAAAACGGTGTTTTACTTAGATATTAATGATATCTTCCTTGATGAGGATGGCGTGTTATCTAAAGAAATTATGTCTGACTTGCTTCACCCAAATCCAAAAGGTTACGATATGTGGGCAAATGCAATGGAGCCGACAATCGTTCGGCTTATGCGAAAAAACATCAATAAACCAACGCGTAGGAAATTCCGCTAGGTTAAATCCACTGGGCATTCATATTGAAAGAGTAAATCGTTTGGTTGATCAAATAAACGAATTCAGACTGGAGCAGCAATGAGTGCCGTTTTTAACTGTTAAACAATTTTTGAATTCGTTAACAATTACAGTTGAGTCTAATAAAGAGTCGTTGTCTCCGATAAAATACTGACGGGTTTTATTTGGCTCTGTGTGTATTTCATCGTTAAGCAATGTATTGATTCCCCAGATTAAGTCTTCGATTGAATACGGGAGATTTGTTGTTGTCGGTAATTGAATGTTAGCTGATTTGTAAAAGTCATCGATCGCTTTCATTGGTGACTTGTTCAGCCACCGGACTAAGAATTTCAATTGAGTGCTAGTCACTTTACCGCCGTGATTTGCTTCTTTTTTAAAGGCGTTAAATGGAGCAAAATGAGTCGTTGGAATATCTAGCAGTTCTTTTGGAGTATTTTGTCTCAGTATAAAACTTCCTAATGAATAAGCATAAACGTGGTCATATGTTGAATGGCTAAATGCCTGCTGCCAATTTTGGCCAGGATAAATGATGGTGTGATCGAGGGAGGGGAATCGTTTCTTTGCTATTGTTTCTAAATAGGATTTGGGTAATGCCCAACCGCTGATCCATAGTGCCCTCAACTTACGGCCAGGGCTTTTGTTAACTTATCGCCAATGTCTTTCGACAATTTCGTATTGAGTGAAATGCGTAAACGGGCTGTTCCTATCGGTACTGTCGGCGGGCGTATTGCTCCGACTGAATAGCCTTTTTCTTTGAGGCGCTGAGCGGTCGATATTGTTTCTTCACTACTCCCTATAATGAATGGAATAATCGGCGAGTCATCATAGGTTGGGTAATTATTGTTTATTTTGTTTAGACACATCCTTGTTGAAAGAGAAACTTTCCGTCCTTCAAATCTTTCAACTTTGCTGTCCTGAATAATTTCGATTGCTTTTAATGAAGCCCCAATTGATCCAGGGGTTAAGTAGGTCGAGTAAATGAATTCTCCTGCGAAGTTGATCAAGTATTCCTTAATGCTAATATTGTTCAAGATAGTGTAGGCTCCCATGGAACCAATACCTTTCCCCATTGTTCCAACGATGATGTCTGCTGAATGGGTAATATCGTTTTCTTCGAGTAAACCGCTGCCACTGTCACCGTACCATCCGATAGCGTGTGCTTCATCAACTATCCATATAAATGAATGTTGTTTTTTTAATTTCGCCATTGCTGTTAAGTCGGGGATATCTCCGTCCATACTGAACAGTGACTCCGTGACGACAAAAACTGAACTGTATTGACTGCGGTTTTCCTTTAGTAATTTTTCTAAATGAGCAATATCAAGGTGATCGTAACGTTTTAATTTAGCCCCACTTTTCATGGCACCAGTAATCATACTATTATGAATGAGTCGGTCGGCGAGAATTAGATCTCCTTTTTTTGGTAGAAGTCCAAGTACGGCTTGATTAGCGGAATAGCCAGTGTTCCACAACAGGCAATGTTTTGCGTTATACCACTTGCAAAGCAGGGTGCTTAATTTGTCATGTATTTCGCCATAACCGGTAACAAGTGGTGATGCAGAGCTAGAACAGCCGTATTCTTCGATAGCGTTCATTGAGGCTTCTTTGACGGTTTGGTTTTGGGAGAGCCTTAAGTAGTCGTTGTTTGCAAGGTCTAACAAATTGTTACTGTTTGTCCTTATTCTTAAAGAGCGAAGCAAGTCGTTTGATCTACGTTCTTCAACGGCATTTATAATTCTATGATAGAAGTCTTTATTCACGATTAGTTAGGCTTCAAGTAATATACGTAGTCGATTTGTGTTTTTATTGACACTAAATGATTCTTCAATCCATTTTCTAGCTACCGCTGATGTTTCTTGAACCTTAGATTCATTTTCCAAAAGCCATTCGATTTTATTAAGCCAAGCTTGGGAATCATTAAATGGGCCTTTGAATCCATTGATGCCGTCAGTGATAACCTCGCCGGCATCAGCAATGTTTGTTGTTAAAATCGGAATCCCGTGTGCCATTGCTTCACCCACAACGTTAGGGAAGCCATCACGATTCCCATCTTTTGATACTTCACCGGTAAATAAGAACAAATTCGCCTTAGTGTAAGCCGTTTGAACGTCATCATGTTCCATTTTTCCATGAAGCGTAACATGTTTCGTTAATTTTAATCGATCAATTTCTAGTTGAAGCGATTGGTGCAAATCGCCACCTCCAATTATGCTCGCATGAAAGTTTATACCTGCCTCCTTTAAGGCTTTATAAACACTTAGTTGAAAAGGGTAACCTTTTTTAGGGTGAAGCCTGCCGACACTTATGATTCTTAATATTCCGTTGTTGAAAGAGGGAGGTCTATATGTGGTTAAATGGTCGAGCCCGCGTCGAATAAGATGAATTTTTATTGGATCAACATCGTGTTCAAGTAAACGGTTTTGCGCTGTAATGTTTGAAGTCCTTATGATCCTCGCGTTTTTTAATTTTTGCGAGAGTAACCAATCGCCACCTTCCCTGAATAGATCATATGCATGGCCTTCCATTGAATAGGGGATGCCTGTTAGTCTAGAAAGAAGCAGTGCCGCTGCACTTGGCATAGTTGCCCATGGAGCATGAAGTCGATCAGGGCTTTCCCTTTTAAATCGATGGGCGTTAATGATCGCGAAACCCAGTCCCAGAAAGTTTTCTTGCCAATTTTGAAAATAAGGAACGGGCTTATTCCATAAATCGACTAAGATATCAGATAGTGTGTTTGGCTTTTTAATAGCCCAATAGGGCAGCCAAATAAATAGCTTGATCAGATTCCATAGCGAAAATTTCTCGATAGGAGTTTCTTTGTCAAAAAGCTCATCACCTTTCCATATTGAAAATAATTTAATATCTGCCTTTCCCTTTAGTAGCGAACGAATTTCTCGTTGTAAGAACGTTTCAGTTAAAACGGGGAAAGTTGTGAATAAATAATAAATTTTCATTGCTAGCAGCTATTCGTTTCGGAGTGCTTCAACAGGGTTTTTCTTGGCGGCCTGGTATGCTGGATATATGCCAAATGCAATCCCAACGATAGTGGAAGTTAATACGGCAACAATAAGTAGTGTATATGAGAATACAACCGGTATGTTGGTTACGCTACAAATAAGGATGACTGAAAGAATTGCGAGGATGATTCCTATTACGCCGCCAGAAGCAGAAATAAGAACTGATTCTGAAAGGAATTGGTATAATATATCTTTCTGTGTAGCTCCAATCGCACGACGTATTCCTATTTCTTTGATTCTTTCGGTGACAGATGCGAGCATGATGTTCATGATTCCAATACCCCCTACAATAATTGAAATTGTAGATATGCAAAATGTCAGAACATCGAGTAGTTTTTGAGACTGTTGTTTTTGTTTTAAAAGCTCCATTGGGATGACGAGTTCAAAATCATCAACACCACTATGTGTCACATTTAGAATCCGTTTAATAGAGGCGCCTATTTTAAATAAATGATCTTCATTAAAGAGTTGAAGTTGTATTTCATCGATTTGGTTTCTTAGTGCTAGATTTGTTGTTCGACTAATAAGCGTGTCCAAAGGAATTAATATTGCGTTGTTTGGATCCGCAATCGTGCTCGCTTCCAGTTCTTCTGTGTCTATGTTTTTATTTCGTAGAACACCGATAATTTGATAAGGAGTCCCACCGAGAATTAATTTGCTACCAATGGCACTGTCTATGCCGATCTTTTTTGCAATAGGGTAGCCGATTATAATCACTGCGCTATTAGAAGATAAATCATGATGATCAAAGAAACGTCCAGTATGTAGTCTTAAATTGTTAACACCAAGGTAGTCGCCTTTGACGCCTAAAATCCTCGTATCGATTGTTCCTGATTCATGAACGACGTTCATTTTGATTTCACGCATTAAGGAAGCTTTCTCTATCTCAGGTAAATTTGATCGTAAATGTTCAAAATCACTCAGGGATAATCCGTTGGATCCGTCTGTTCTGGCTTGAGTTAATCGTTCATTCTCAAAATTCTTATCGATAATTCGAACGAGGTTTGAACCCAGTGCTCGAATTTGGTCGGCTTGCTTTTTCATACTTCCAAGTGAAAACGATGACATTGCAATC
>CAWUTK010000185.1:0-7127 GCA_963924785.1 uncultured Opitutales bacterium | reverse complement strand
CTAATATAAGGTATTCATTTGCCGATAGATGATATGCTTAAAAAGGGTATGGTCGCGATGTTTATGCCCTCACTAGTGTACACTACACTCACTATCGGTGAATTTGCAAACAGTAGCGAAATCGCTGTCCTAATCCATTTTTTACACCTGTTGCCGGAAATGCACTGTTAGTTGCCGAATTGGTCAATTGTAGACTCTTTCGTTTTGGCGTAAAATAAGGGGAATTAAGGAGATAGATATTATGAAAAAGAATTTAAATATAAATGTTCCAATAAAACCTGTATTAGACCATGAGTTTATTCCTGCAAAGTTATGGAATGATTCGTATAGGGATTTGGTCGCAGAAGAAGGTGGAGTAAGTGTCATTATTTATTTACAGCAGAATAATGGAAACGTTTTTAGTTATAAGGCTAAAGTATTAGAGCTTTCAGAAGGAAATGAAGACCTTTCCGTGAAGTATATCGAACGGTTAGTGAAATTTCTACTCTGGCAAAAGGGGGGATGCCGTATAACGATAGAAGGGAATGCGAATGTTGTGGACCCACTGGTTTCGAAGTTGAAAGCAATTTATTCTTCCGAGGGAAAGCGGTCTTTTGATTGTGAATTTATTGGTAGTAAAATCTACGGAAAAGCTCTCGAAATTGAAGGTTGTTCAGAAGGATCATTTGCTCTGAAATCTCAATCTAAGGTAAGCTCATTAGGCCGGAATTTAGAGGGTTGTCGTATTGGTTTTGACCTTGGGGGAAGTGACCGGAAGTGTGCAGCCTTGATTGATGGTAAGGTCGTTTATTCTGAGGAAATCACTTGGGACCCTTATTTTCAATCTGATCACAATTACCATTATGAAGGCATACAGAATAGTTTGAAAAATGCGGCTGCCCATTTGCCGCGAGTGGATGCTATCGGGGGTTCAGCTGCGGGTGTCTATGTCGACACTGAAGTTCGAGCGGGATCATTGTTTCGTGGAGTGAGCGATGAAGATTTCGAGAAACATGTTCAACGAATATTTTTTAAAGTCAAAGAGGATTGGGGTAATGTTCCTTTTGATGTGGTCAACGATGGTGAAGTGACTGCGTTGGCGGGATCGATGTCGATTGGGAAAAATGCTGTCTTGGGTATAAGCCTCGGGACGAGTCAAGCGGTGGGATATGTGAACTCTGATGGATTCATTGAGCCGTGGTTAAATGAACTGGCATTTGCACCTGTGGATTATCGTGAAGAGGTTGCTCAAGACGAATGGTCGGGCGATTTCGGATGTGGTGTTCAGTATTTCTCGCAACAAGCGATTAACCGTTTACTGAAACCTGCAGGCATTGATTTATCGGATGAGATGCCGTTTCCGGAAAAATTGAAAGCGGTTCAGGCGTTAATGATAGAAGGTGATGAACGGGCGAAAAATATTTATCAAACAATAGGTGCCTATCTTGGCTACAGTTTGCTCCATTATGCGGAATTTTATGAGATTGAAAATTTATTGTTACTCGGTAGGGTAACAACTGGAGAGGGAGGAGATATCATTATTAATGAAGCGAAACGCGTTTTGAAAACAATAGATCCAGCCTTTTTTGAAAAGTTAAGATTTAGCACGCCCTCAGAAACAGACAAGCGCCACGGGCAAGCAATTGCCGCAGCGAGTCTACCGAAAATTTAAAAAAGTAAGATTATGAAATTTAAAAAGACAACTGCAGATGTTTTTGTTCCTGATGAAACGGATCTTGAGCAAGCGCTTAAACGAACAACTCATCTTGCTATCGGAGCCCATCAAGATGATTTAGAGATTTTCGCATACCACGGTATTGCCGAGTGCTACCGAAGTAATGATAAGCATTTTACGGGCGTGACGGTTACTGATGGTTCTTCTAGTTCAAGGACGGGTCGGTATAAGGATTATACGAATCAAGAGATGGTAGATGTTCGAAAACTTGAACAACGAAAAGCAGCTTATACGGGTGAGTATAGTGTTCAATTTCAATTGGACTATCCAAGTGCAGAAATTAAGGATGTTAATAATGATGATTCGGTAGATGATCTTCTTCAGATCTTATCATTGGCTAAGCCAGAAGTGCTTTATCTTCATAATCCAGCAGATAAGCATGAAACGCATATTGCTGTTTTAATGAAGTGTCTTTCGGCTATTAGAAAACTTCCTTTAGAAGATAGACCCAAAGTAACTTATGGCTGTGAGGTTTGGAGAGATTTAGATTGGCTAGTTGATAGTGATAAAATTCATTTGGATAATTCAGATATGCCGAATATGGCGAGTTCGCTAGTAGGCTTATTTGATTCTCAAATTAGTGGAGGTAAACGTTATGACTTAGCCACTGATGGTAGACGTCTTGCGAATGCGACGTATTTCGACTCTCATTCTTCGGATGATGTGACAGCACTTAATTGGGCAATTGATTTAACGCCAGTCATTATGAATGATGAGCTGAGCCTCAAGGACTTCACCTTAGCTTATGTGGACCGTTTTAGAAACGATGTCGCCAGCCATTTAGATAAATACAGCAAGTAGTCATTATGGAAATTATTATACAGAAAGATGAACTCGCGGGTAGTAAGGTAGCTGCGAATATTTTTGAATCTCTCATTCGTAAAAAACCGAATGCTGTTTTAGGACTTGCGACAGGGAGCACGCCCTTGAAACTTTATGCAGAGTTGATTCGTAAGCATAAAGACGAAGCGTTAGATTTCTCTTTAGTTCAGACTTTTAATTTAGACGAGTATGTCGGTTTAGCTCCTGAGCATTACGCTTCCTACGATTACTTTATGCGCGAAAACTTTTTCTCTGGAGTTAATGTCGCTGATGATAATATCCATATTCCAGACGGTTTGACCGATAACATCCCTGACTTCTGTGAACAGTATGAGTTTGCGATGAAGAAAGCAGGTGGGCTTGACCTACAAGTGCTTGGAATCGGTACAGATGGCCACCTCGGCTTTAATGAACCCACATCATCTCTAGCGTCAAGAACTAGAATTAAGACATTGTTGGAGCAAACTAGAGAAGACAATAAGCGCTTTTTTAAGGAAGGAGAAGCTGTTCCGTATCATGTTATAACCATGGGTATTGGAACGATTATGGAAGCGAAGACCTGTGTGTTGTTGGCTTTTGGGGAAGGCAAAGCTGATGCGATTAAAGAAATGGTCGAAGGGCCTCTTTGTGCAATGGTTCCTGGTAGCGCGTTGCAAATGCATCCGGATACGAAAATTATTGTAGATGAAGCGGCTGCTTCAAAACTCAGCAAACTTGATTATTATAAATGGGTCTATCAGAATAAACCCGAATGGCAGCAGTATTAGAGATCGGGAAAAAATATATTCTGGATTCGATAAGTAAGGTAGCACAGACAATCCTGTCTGTGTATGATTCGTCACTCATACCTACTAAGAAAATCAAACCTCTTCATGCTGATTTAGTTCTTTTAATCTGCCCCTAGAACATGTATATATATGCGCATGGGTATACATTTAAAAACTTGTTTCGTTCTTACTGTGCTTTCAATCCAAGCCATCTTTGCTGCTGCAACTGAGGTTCACACCTTGGAAACAGGGCAGAAAGCACCGGGTTTTAACTTAGTCGGTGTTGATGGTCAGATGCACGATTTATCGGAATACGATAAAAGTGACGTGTTAGCTGTTTTGTTTACATGTAATCATTGTCCTACAGCTCAAGCGTATGAGCAACGTATGGTTGATCTTGTTAACGATTATAAAGGAAAATCAGTTCAATTAATTGCGATTAGTGGTAATGACGATAAAGCAGTTCGTTTAGATGAATTACGATTTTCTGATATTGGAGATTCGCTTGAAGATATGAAATATCGTGCAAAGGACTTTGGTTATAATTTCCCGTATTTGTATGATGGTGATACTCAAGCGGCAACTATCGCTTACGGGGCTCGTGCCACTCCTCATATCTTCATTTTTGATAAAGAGCGTAAGTTGCGATATCAGGGGCGTATTGATAGTAACGAAAACCCAGCGAAGGTGACAAAGACTGAAGCACGCGACGCGATTGATGCGATCTTAACGGGTAAAGAAATTGAAGTGGTTTCTACTCGTGCCTTTGGTTGCTCTACCAAGTGGAGTAGTAAGCGTGAATCGGTGAAAACAGATAATGAGAAATGGGAGGCATTGCCTGTAAGTCTTAATCCTATTAAGGCCGAAGACGTGAAGGCACTATTTGCTCCAAGCAAGAACTATCGTCTAGTGAATGTTTGGGCCACTTGGTGTGTTCCCTGTATCGCGAAGTTTCCCAAGTTGGTTGAAGTAAACCGAATGTATCAGCATCGTAATTTTGAGTTTATGTCTATTAGTTTAGATGCCATTGAAATGGAGAGTAAGGTGAAGTCTTTTCTTGAAAAAGAACATTCGGCTATTCCGCCAAAGAGTGTTTCTAAGTTTAAGGAAGATGGGTTTTTAACAAACAATTTTATTTTCGAGGGCGACGATCGAGAGGACTTTTTTAAAGCATTTGACCCACAATGGTCTGGTGCAATTCCTTACATGATCATTATCTCGCCGGAAGGGGAAATCGTTGACCGTTTCGAGTCTGTAGTCGAAATAAGTGAGCTAAGAAAGGCATTAGTTGGATATTTGGGCCGATATTTCTTTAAAGTTCCTGCTAAAGAATAATCGGGAAATTTAAAAAGCATCTTTATTCTTAAGGAATTATGAACATGTTGTGCATAGTTCTTACTTTTTCGAGTAGAGCTCTCGAAGCAAGGAATGCATAGATGAGTTACGGATATTTGAGATCTGATATGAGCCACTTGATGGACCTAGAATCCATCTTGCTGTGCTTAATTTAAAGAAGGCTCATTATAAGTTTCATTCTTGGCGATTGATAGAATCTAGTTGAAATTTCTGTATTATTGATTAGATTGTTTATCTTATGGAGATTGCAAGAGAATATATCACCGATGAGAAAGGCTCCGTCAAAAGCGTAGTTGTTGATTACGGTGTGTTCAAAGCAATGGAAGAGGCGTTGTTAGATCAAGGTTTGAAAGAACTGATGCTTAACATGGAAGACGAAGAAGAGGTTGATCTTTCAGAAGCAATAGCGTTGACCAAGTAGATGGAAGTTTCGTTCAAGAAACGATTCATTAAGGATTTAAACAAGCTCCCAAATTCTTATAAAGATGCTATTGAAAAGATCGTCTTTGAAGAAGTCGCTAATGCTACTGAGCTTGAAGGTGTGCGTAATATTGTTCACATCAGTGGGACTGAGAACTTCTATAGAATCCGAAAAGGAGATTATCGCATTGGGTTTAAGTCAGTTGGAGGGAAGGTTATCTTTTACAGAGTTTTGCACCGAAAAGAGATTTATAAGAATTTCCCCTAATATCGCAGAAAGAATACTTCGGCATGATTGAGTCCCATGCGTGAGGGCTTTCATGGTCAACAGAAGGCTCATCGCCAATTTTCATCTGAGATGAGTTGGAAGTGTTATCCGGAGCTTGACTTTTTATAAATGTAACTCGATCAAGCTATTTGACACTGGCCAAGTAGATAGACTTCTCAAACGATTAAAGTCTAAGTCATCAGGTTCTAAATGGACGGAGTTAGTGTTGCATTAAAAACTTCTTGATTTTTAAGGAATTATGAACATGTTGTGCACAGTTCTTTGAGATTCATATTAATTCTAGTGTAAACTAGATGTATATGTAATCATCACTAAAGGAATTGGGGGCGTTCAGGATTCGACCTTGAGACTGTAGGTTATGGTTGCACGTAGGAGATGGTACTTGGCTCCTTTATAAATCGTACCGCCAACATAAAATGGCAACACAAACAAAATAGTCGAGTTTCCTTCACAGGATCTCGCAATGGCAGCTTAGTTCTGTCACGCTTATATTAGCCGATGCATGCTGAGTTAATAAAGTGTCTAAACAGCATGCACAACCTCAGATTTTTTGCTACTATTTCAGAGGCTAAACAAAAAAAGTCGATCAGTGCAGTAGGTGTTCCTTCCTGAACAGCACTTAAAACCATAGAGAGAACTAAACGTGTAGATACTATCTCTGAAAGATCATGGGACGCGGGTTCAACTCCCGCCGCCTCCACCAGTTCTAACTTGTTTTTATTGAACGGTTTGCTGATTTTTTAATCGTAAAAACAGGTCGTTACTCACGGTTTTCTCACACATATCGCTTGCATTGTGCATGGTTTAGCATAGTGTAGATGTTAATGGCAACGAGAGTAAAGCGAAAAACGGATACTGGATTAAAGGCATGGGAACATCCCAAAGGTTCTGGTATTACCATTCGTGAGGTTGTAAATACACGAGGAGATAAAGCTTACGATGCTTCATATCGTGTTATTGTTCCATCTAAGATAACTGGTAAGCAAAGGTTGTTTAAGCAGTTTAAGGAAGAGACTAAGGCGTTTGAGTGGGCTGATGAACAATTCAAAGGAAGCCAGCTTGAAGGAGCGGATTATTTTAAGATTACGGATGCTCAACGAACAGAGATTCGCAGTGCATTTGAGATACTAGATCAATATGGATTAGGCTTATTAGAAGCTGTTGAATTTGCCGCACCTCGAATGAAACCAATTGGAGGTGAGAGAACATTCGGCGACGTTGTTGAAGAATTAAAGGAGGTAAAGCTTCGTTGTAATTTGCGTGAGTCGACCTTGAAGGATTTTAGATTACGCACTGAGAAGCTTAAGGATCTTTTCAATAATGCATTGTTAAAGGATCTGACCAAAGAGCAATTGGAGAGTACTATTGATGGTCTTAAGAACGCTCAGAACGACAAGCCGCTTGGACCAAGATCTAAAAAGAATTACCTAATGGTTATTGCTGAGATATATCGCTTTGCTATTTCTAAAAAGTATGTTGTTGAGAATCCTTTGACGACACTGGATAAGGCAGAGAGAAAAGCTTTAGTTGGTGATGAGGGGGAATCTAAAGATCCAACGATACTTTCTGTTAAAGAGGCTGAGTCATTATTGAAGGCTGCTCATGAAAATCAAAATTTGGACTTGTTGGCACCAATTGTTTTGGCTTTGTTTTGTGGTCTTAGGACAGGGGAGTTAAAGAACCTTCAGTGGAAGCATTTGCATATCGAAGATGAAGCAGAGCCGTTTGTTCAGATTCCTAGGGGCTTAGGTAAAGGCCG
>CAWUTK010000184.1:0-10543 GCA_963924785.1 uncultured Opitutales bacterium | reverse complement strand
TTGAATTTCATCAAATGCCATTCCCAGCGCATGCCCCGAAGAGGCACATGCTGAAACAAAACCGCATGAAGATCCTTTTATTTTTAAAAGTGAGACCAAATTAAAACTCAACGTTCCAGCAACACAGGCGATAATCCCCTTAGGGTTTGTCTTTTCAACCCCAAATTTGTGCATGCGACTGATATTATCAGTAAGTAATCCACTCGAACCAGCTGAAGCAGTATAAAGCCCAGTGTCTTCATTTGAAACATCTTCCAACGTCAATCCAGCATCCTCAATAGCTTGAATAGACGAACAATATCCGAACAATGCATTTGGAGAAAATCCTCGTAAAATAGATCGACTAATTTTGTATTTTGAAGGATACTCCCAATCCTCAGCATCTACTGAATTGGCATTAAATTCCTTTAAGTCACCAAGAACATGAACCGGTATCTTTGGATCATCAAAGCCTTCATACTTATCAATACCACTTTTTAAATTCTTTAAACTATCTAAAACTGTTTCCTTATCATTACCAATACAAGTAATGAATCCTAAGCCCGTTACGACGACTTCTTTCATATTTTCCTAAAGATGTATATCACTGATTACCAAATTATAAATAAGATTTTATGCTTTGATATATTGACTATTAAAACTCCGGTACGTTCAATTTAAATTTATGAATTCTTATAGAGGAAGAATTGCCCCTACTCCAACAGGTTTTTTACACAAAGGCCATGCTAAAACTTTTAAAACTGCTGAAAATAGAGCTAAATCAAAGAATGGAACGCTCATTCTGAGAATTGAAGACATCGACCATCAACGTTGTAAAGACCAATACACCGATGCTATCCTTAAGGATCTTCAATGGGTAGGAATAGAATGGCAAGAAGGTCCAGATCACGGCGGCCAATTCACCCCCTACCATCAAAGCCAACGAATTCCTCATTTTTTGAAAACATGGGAAACCCTTCGGAAAAAAGGATTCATTTATCCCTGTCAGTTATCACGAAAGGATATTTTAAATGCGAGTGGTAAAAAAACGTCAAACGGCGAGATACTCTTTCCGAACTCTCTACGTTCAAAAGATAATTCAAATATTAAATCTCCCGACTCATATAATTGGCGTTTCAATGTTCCGGAAAATCGCACTATCGAATTCATTGACCTCAACTACGGGAAATGTTCATACACCACAGGTATCGATTTCGGGGATTTCATGATTTGGAACAGAGACAACATCCCCTCCTATGAACTCGCCGTTGTAACGGATGACATTGCAATGAAAATAACAGAAGTCGTAAGAGGAGCTGACCTGTTAATATCAACAGCAAGGCAAATTCTAATATATGAAGCCTTAAATCAACCCGTTCCCGCTTTTTATCACTGTGACCTCGTCACAAATGAACACGGGGAAAAATTAGCTAAACAAGCTAAATCGGAAAGCTTATCAGAATTAAGAAAACAGGGAGTCGATCCCCAAAGCTTATTTTAACAGATTCATTTTTAACCACCGAATTCACTAATCACACGAAACAGGATGCTTCGTAAAGCACCACAAAGAAAGTAACGCACGAATACATCCAAATGTTTATTTTCCTGCGGTAAAAGATTCAAAGAGCTAAAAGAACTCTTCTTTATTTCCTCATTCCAAAGGAATCCTACGTCCCCTCTTTCACAAAGAATCGGATTTCTTGCTTTTAGTGTATTTCGTGGTTCTATTCAGAAGAATCCGCCACCACTCCCAAACTATACGATGAAATCAGCTAAGATCTGTTTTGCTTCTACTTCTGTAAACTCAGTGAGATTTTCAAGAGCAACAACTTTGCGACCGTAATCTTCATGGAATAAAAACAATTTTGATCCGTCGCAATAAGCAGCCATTGCAGAATGACAACCTCCGCCCATTTGCTCTAAGCATAGGCGCTCCACATCAACGGCAAGCTTAGTTTGCTCATCGAGAAAAGGCTGATAAATATCGGCATCTTCGGTTCGACATTGAATAGCGATAGCCCCTTGGCCCGCAGCGGGAACCATTTCATCGACAGTAAAAGGTTTAAAAGACAGGCCTTTAACTTCATTTATACCTAACCGATTCAATCCAGCTTGTGCCAATATGGTCGCATCGGCTTCTCCCTCAAGAATCTTATTCAAGCGAGTTTCAACATTTCCTCGAATTTCAGCCCATTCAATGTCTGGGTATAATAACTTTGTCTGAGCCCGGCGTCTAGGACTTCCAGTTGCGATTTTTTTGACATCAACACCTTCCCTAGAAACAAGAACATCAACAGTGTTTTCTCTTTCTAAAAAGCCAACGATGGTTAGACCATCAGGCACTTCTGTCGGTAAATCTTTTGCACTGTGAACGGCAATATCTGCTCGTTTCTCTAATAGAGCAGATTCAAGTTCTTTTGTAAAAAGCCCCTTGCCCCCTTCTTTTTCTAAAGACCACTCTCGCTGCCGATCTCCTGTTGTTGTCATTTTCATAACCTCAACATCAAACCCAGCATCCATTCTAGAAAAATGAGCTTTAAGCAATTCTACTTGTGCCAGTGCTAACGCACTTTTACGAGTCGCAATTTTCACTTTCAGACAGAAGGTGTTGGAATTAAAATAAAACTATGACGAGTTCCTTGGAAGAGCAACATTACCCGTTCGTGCAATTTCAAGAACACCAAAAATACTGATCATTTCCATAAATGCTTTCAGCTTATTATTATTACCCGTAACTTCAACAATCATAAAACCTGGAGTAACACTCACAATTTTCGCTCTAAACACTTCTACTATTTGTGAAATCTCAGAACGATTCTCTGAAGTTGCTTTAACCTTCAACATGATCAACTCACGTGATACTGCTTCATCGCCTGTGTAATGAACAACATCAAGAACATTCACCAACCGTTTCAATTGTTTTAACGCCTGATCCAGAGCATCATCACCCCCCATCAAAGTTGCGGTGATCCTAGAATTTCCATCCAGATCAGTAGGTGCCACATTTAAAGTCTCAATATTAAATCCTCGTCCACTGAACATGCCAGCAACACGAGCCAAAACTCCGAATTTATTTTCTACTAAAATTGAAATAGTATGTCTCATAATTTTATATTCTTACGCTTTAACGTTTCTATTTAGAAAAGAAAAAGACTTTTGCATCTTCAGTAAATGTTGCCTCAGGAAAGTTCAAGAAAGCAGGTGCCACTTTTTGCTCACCTGAACGAGCCGTTGCTGTACCCGAAATCAACACACAAACTTTGCCATAAAGACTAACCGATTGATTATCACCCGGTGCAACAACATTGCCCGTAGAAAAGATTCTTCGCATGTAGTGTTGCGACCAACCTCTGAATGGATCCTGTCCCGCTAACAAGTTTTCCGCAAAACGCACACCGGCTGTCTTCCATAAACTCATAGCTAAATCACTCGATTCAGCCATAACTTTATTCATGTCCTCTGACGATAGCCATAGTGAAGAAACGGTTGAATCAGCAACAACATCCGCTGTCCGTGGAACACCGGCCAAAACAGACATTTCACCAATAACATTTCCTCTACCAAGAATATCAACAACGGCACCATTAATTGAAACTTGAGCACTACCACGAGAAATAAGAAACATTCCATCACCCTCTTCTCCCTTCTTCATTAATGCCTGACCTGAAGAATAAGTTTTCTCCTGTGCCATATTAATAATTTTGGTAATAATACTTTCAGGAATACCCTTTAACCACGGAACCTCTCTAAGAATTTCAATTGGTGTAGGCAATTTCAACTCTAATGGTTTATCCATTAATTCAATCACTTTTTCTTCAACACCCACGACCATTCTTGCCGCTTCATCCGCTTCAATACTTCCCTGTTTTTGCATTTTATTAATGCTATCTTTTTGGAAATTAAGGAGTGTTCTTGAAGCCTGTTTTGTTTCAATACCAACTGTAATTTCGGGGAAATGCTCATGTAGCTCTTTTAAATATTTTAATCCACGTAAACGATTAGCAGACACTTCCTTTTTCAGTGTACCAGCGACATCCGCTCCATCTGAGTCGCCCATTTCTTCCGCAAAACTATCGACGAGCTTCATCATTTCTTCTTGAGAGACAACAAAGCCTTTAGCCACATCATACGCTAACGCCAAACGATCAAAAAATATTTGCTTAATAAAACTCTGGCATATTGGCACATTTAAAAGGGCTTCCAAAAACTTTGGACGGCCACAAAGATCATCTAAGTAGTCACGGTCAGTTAACGGAACCGCTCCATCATGATCTAATAATTCACTAATATTTTTAGACAAACGGCTCACTGCTTGTGGTCCTAGAAGTCCTTCTTTGAACTGAGTCCAGTAACTCTTTTGCTCTTTTTCTAAAATCCTTCTACGAGTCTCTGCCAGCGTATCAACTTGAGCTAACTCCGATTCTGAAATACTTGGGCCCGACATTGATGGCATGTGTTGTCTTACCTGACTCCAATTTGCCCCTCCAAGGAAACGATCACCTTTCAATAGCTCGAGTTCTTGCGTGCGTTCATCAGCAATCACACCAAATGCTTTACGCATCATCAATGCCTTCACTGCAGGTATTTTAGTTAAACCTAATTTATCAACAAGTATTTTGACCGTAGGTGCATTGATCAACAACGTCATCATCACAATACCAGATACTAAAAATAAAAATTGGTCGCGAATTTCTTGAGGGATTGGGTTTGCCGCACCAGAGTGCAACGTATCACCAGCAACAACTAAAGCCAAAGCTAAACCGATAGCACCTCTCAATGCACCCCAGAATACAACGTAAGCATCCT
This sequence comes from uncultured Opitutales bacterium, assembly GCA_963924785.1. GTDB lineage: Bacteria > Verrucomicrobiota > Verrucomicrobiia > Opitutales > CAJWYM01 > CAWUTK01. Next base: position 5,758 of record CAWUTK010000184.1, on the reverse strand, counting down.
TCTTTGGCAAACCATATCCCGTCTTTTTCATTAGAGGATAGAAAATCGCCATATTAGCGGCACGAACTAAGTGTATTATTCCATATACAAGTAGAAGAATTAAATAGTCTTCTCCTGTAGGATTAGTTCTCTGAGCAATAACTACTCCTACGATAACAAAAATCAATACATTTGCGATGAATGCAGTGATCTCCCAAAATTCATGCAAGAAATGCTGTACCTCTGGACTGATTCGAGTTCGTCCAACACTCGCCATAACAACACCGAGTGAAACCAATGCCAACACCCCAGAAATCCCCAAGAAATGCTCTGCGACAAAGAATGTCAAATAAGCAGCAGAGACAATCAGCGAAATCTCAATTAACATATCATTAAAAACACGCTTCACCCAAATGATGGTAATGCCACCAATTATGATTCCGAGCAAAGCTCCTCCTAAACCAATTTTAACAAACCCCATGATTGAAGGTCCCCATTCAAAAGTGGTTTCTCCAGTAACAACTGCAAATAATACTACAAATAATACAATTGCGGTTCCATCATTCAACAATGATTCGCCCTCGATTAATGTTCCTAGTTTCTTACTAGCACCTAACTCTTTCAGTAAGGCAACTACCGCAACGGGATCCGTTGCACTGACTATGGCTCCAAATAATAAACACAAAAACCACACCTTATCTTCACCTATAAACTCCCATTTATTCATCCCGGGGATATCGACCTGAATAAGTAAAAGCATTAAACCCGCAGTAAACAAAGTCGCTGTTAGAATACCAGGACCAGCCATGTAAAAAGCGTTCATGAACGATTTTTTAAAAGTGTGAACATCCATCGCAAATGCTGCTTCGAAAATCAAAATTGGTAAAAACACATAAAGAATCAAATGAGGATCTAGATTTCCTCCCCAAGCAATCGCACCACTAATTGTGGTTAAAACCTTATCAACAAACCCATGTTCAGTGTGACCACCATCCGCATCTGCCGAATGACTACTCGCACTAACGGCTAGTTTAGGATAAGTGCCTAGCTCAATACCGATATAGTGCTCACGAAATACTTGATCTTTAACCCTATCAAACAAACCTCTTTTCGTTAAATTGTCTCCAATCAATTTAGTCAATTCCCAGTTAGAATGTGTTACGACCTTATGCTTACTAGCCATTCCCTTTTTGTGCGATAGAACTGTCGCACTTTCAAAGAAATCATCTGTGAGTTCACCGTGCCCACTTGAGTGTCCGTCATCATGTCCATTGCTATCATGAGATTCACTATGGGCTTCTTTTCCATGATGAGCCCCAGCTGTGCCCAACTTAGGAATTAAAACCGTTCGATTAACTGCACCAAAAACAATCCCGATTAAAAGCAAAATCACTGTAAACGGCAATGGGATGTTTACTTTTTTCAAGAGGTGTCTCGTCCCCGCCCCAATAATCAATGAGACGATAATGAAAAAGAGTCCAAAAAGGTAACCGGTGTCGGCTGAAGCTAAAATGAGAGAAGTTTCCATATCTATAAGAGAGTCAATTAATTATTTATAATTCAAAACGGTATGTTAAGCAGAAATTTGAGACTTGAAAAGCTTGTTTAGTGACTTTTTTGCCAACTTGAGATAAATCGACGATAAACACTTAAGGATCAACAACAAAAGGTATTCTAAAATCAGCAGATCCATTGGGAGGTGCACTAAATCGACCTAAGTCAGAAAATGCCTTCAGTGCGGTTCTATCAATTTCGCTATTTCCAGAGCTCTTAACAATTCTCACATTTGAAATACGGCCATCTCTGGAGATGTGAAATTGAACAATCACTGTCACTTGTTTTATGACTGATACCTCAAAAGACCAAAGGGATTCGATTTTTTGTCGAAGCCGGTTTTTATATCGTTCGATCGCCTCAGATGAAGCGGAAGCTGACTGTCTTTCCATTTCCTTCTTCAACTCTCGTTGAATCTCTGAAATATTATTACTTCCAGTGTCAATCCGAGGAGCAACGAATGGTTTAGCTTGTTTTTCAACCGCTTTCACGATTTCAGGCCGCGTATCGACTTTGGGCTGTGGCTTTCTCGGATTGTCTTTAAAAAAATCTTTAGCACTCAAAGTCGATTCAGGTTTGGGCTTAGGTGTTACCTTGACTGGTTTAGGTATTGGCTTCGGCTTCGGAATCACTTTGACCGGTTTGGGCTTTACAACGGGAGGTTTCGGTTTCGGTTTCGGTTTAACAGTTGGTTTTACGACAGGAGGTTTGGGCGTAATTTTAGGTTTTGGTCGAGACACCGGTTTAGGAGTTGGTTTAACCGTTGAAACGCGTGGATTTGAAATAGCTTCATTTGAAGCAACCGCATTTACCATTTCAAAAACAAAAGGTTCTTCCTCCTTTGTGCATTTAGGAATAATGGTAAAAACAAACAACAAAACAAACGCCGCTCCATGAGCGATACATGATATTCTAAATCCTTTTTTTGAAGCTTGCTGCACTTGACTTTAATTTCCTCTTAAGTTATTGCTCAACAATAAGCAGTAGCATTAACTCCTTACAACTAAAAAATTTCTGATGACATCGATCCCAACAATTCTAATCACCAATGATGATGGCATCGACAGTCTATTTTTAAGGACCTTGGCCGAAACGTACCACCCTTTTTTTAATTTAACGATCATTGCCCCTGCCAAAGAAGAAAGTTGGATTGCGCACAAAATTAGCAAAGGAAAAACACTTCAATTAAAGAAAAATAACTCGTTTCAATGTCCAGCATGGTCGCTTTCAGGCACACCGGCGGATTGCACAAACACCGGAATTCACAATTTTTTCAAATTGCCCCCTTCTCTCATTATTTCAGGTGTTAACATTGGGGCCAACACAACACTTTCACTTATTCTTGCGTCGGGAACAGTTGCCGGTGCAACAGAAGGAATATTCCAAGGAGTTCCTGCCGTTGCCATTAGCCAATCAGTACCATACTCAATCAATGAAAACAACCCAGTTACTTCAGCTAAAGGTCAACTTGTCGATTTAGAGAAACATCTTCTCAACATAAAACCGACCCTTGAAGACATCATTAAAAAAGGCGCAACTCAGACATTACATAATTTCAATTTCCCCTATCAGCATACTCCAGAATGCAAAATAGAAAAAACCATTCCCGCAACAACCTTGCCATCAAACATTTTTTCCAGAAAGGGTAATACTAATAATTTTGAATTTTCACTCTCGATTAAAGAACCCCAAGATACTTCAAACAATAGTGACCGGAACTGTTTACGAAGAGGAAACATCAGCCATTCTGAAATCAATTTCCAGAATTTATAGAGAACAGATCACCTCGAAGTTCAGTTTATAAATAAGAAAACCTAGACCCTATTTAATTAAAAACAGATAGGTTAAAACGGACTAAAAATCGGATAAGCCCTTTTATTGTCCTCACCTAAAATGCAATAACCGCTGTCAACAGAATCTCTCACTCGCGCCCGCTTCGATAGAAACCTTTCTATTACCCATAAGTTCATTGTAAAGAAAAGTTAAACCACTAATTTTCACTAATTTCTTATTTCAGTAGATGTTAACTTTCCCTAATCGGAAAAGTTATAGCCTACTCCCAAAGGGTTTTATTCAGATACCATAAATGCTATAATGAGTCCGATTAGGACGAATTCAGTTGAACTAAATTTAAAGATTAGCGGAGATTAGTGGTCAAGGATTTCACTCGAAGCCCAGTAGTCATCTTAGCTACATTGCCAAAACTGCTTGAAAAATATCAATGTTAGATATGTGGGTAATAGAAAGGCCTCTAGTGAAACGGGCGCGAGGTATTTTTATTTATTCAAACAATGATCACTGTATCATTATAAATCAGTAAACTCTTGCACTAAAAGAGCTTAGTTTTCACTACCGCACTGAGACAATAAGTTTCAATTTTATGCTTTCCTTATTCGAAACGCTGAACGACTCTAACTCGAAAAACATCCATTCTATTTTAAGCAAAAAAAGGTGCTCACTGAAGAATCAATGAGCACCTTTTTTTTAAATTTAAAGAAGATTTACTTCTTATCAATCCAACGAGAAATCTTATCTAATTTCCACGTGTTTTTTGAATCTTGAACGACGATATCTACTTTTTCACCTACTTTCTTAGCCAACAGTTGTTGAGCTAAAGGTGTTTTATAAGAGACGACGTTATTATCAGGATCACTATCCAACGCTCCGAGAATTGAGTAAGTGTATTTATTGCCTGTTGCAACCTCAGTTACATCAACAATTGAACCAATGCCAACTTCTTCATTTGTTACATCTGAAAAATCCGTGACCGTTGCTCGTTGCAAATCGGCTTCGATCTGACCGCGGCGACCAAATAATACCGCTTGGTCTTCTTTCGCCATTTTGAACTCAGAATTCTCTTTCAAATCACCATGTTCACGAGCAACTGAAATTGATTCCTTATTCTCAGGGATTTTAACCTTAATTAATTCTTCCAATTCAGTTCTCAATAAATCAAAGCTTGCTTGTGAAACAATCAATCCATCTTCCTTAACTTCCGCATCAGCCCCACCTTCAATCAATGAATGAACGGATGGAAACTTAGCGATAAAACGCGCTAGGATTGACTTCTTATTCAGATCTTCAAACCCTTGATTCAAAATAAGTGTTTGAGCTAAATCATGAACAACTTCCTTATTCGTAACCGCTAAAATTTCCGGAATAATTTCTTTATCTTCACCAAGATAATCAGCTAAAGCAATACGACGATTGCCCGTCATATTCAACGCTTCATAATCAATCGCATAAAAAACACTTCCTAGTAACTTATAAGTCACTAACTTCTCTAATAGCTCATAATGCTTCTTCGAATTACGGTTTTTAAGAATCCATAACAAAACGGGCGATTTAAGATTTTGCTCATTAATCGCATCCTCTAATGAAGTATAAAGAAACTCTCTGTGTTCTCTTTCGATCATGAAGTTCACACACTCACTGGTGAATTTCCCTGAGCTCTCAAACAACAGCTTAATAACTTTTTTTGTCCAATCCTCAGGATAAAGTCTAGATAAAAGATCCAATAAACGCTTATGAAAACTTGAAGGAATATTTTCAGCAATTTTCGATAAACTATCAGCTGCTTCAATAATTGAACGTGACGTTGGTTCCAATGTTTCAACATCAACATCATCTCCTTCATCCTGAAGATGACGAGCCAAATCATTACGAACCCAAACACCATGAAGTTTTTCAGCATGACTTAGCTTTTTAGCTGCCATGACAGACTTAGTGATTGTTTCCAAAATTGCTGGCAAATTCTCCTTAATCTCTGGAACATCTGCTGACAAAGTAATCAAACGCTCTGCCAATAAAATCTTGTCCATAGGTTTCCCCATCTCAAAGAACTCTTCTAAAATTTCTTCTTCTGGATTAACCGGCACATCTCTTAACACATAAGGCTCACTTGGGCGACCTGGAACAGCAATACGTGGGTCTTTAACCAAAAGCTTCTTTGTCGCAGTCCACCATTTCTTATATTTAATCGGGCCAATCACGAGTCCTAGAATTCTTTCAATTTCTCTAGCAGGTCCTTGCTGGCCAGGTATAACCTTTAATATACCAACAATGATCTCGACAGGTTCTTTTTTAATCATCAAAGCAACCCCATCAGGGTCTTTCTTTTGCTCTGCTAAAAGGTGACCCGGTGCCAAAATTTCTAATTTATCAACGCAAAAGGCAGGTGCCATCGCATGGCCTTTCTTATCCTCTTCAAAATCAATGATTAACC
>CAWUTK010000183.1:0-5517 GCA_963924785.1 uncultured Opitutales bacterium | reverse complement strand
CTACAAGACGCCTCAGATCTATTGACTAGGTGGATGACCTTAACTGCAGAGCAGTTGAAACAACAAACAATATGGTCTAGGATTATTCTACATATTATAAAAAATCACAAAAAATTGGGTATCAAGCGAACGCTCCTCCATAAATTTATGGGTGAATTTTTATAACATTAACCAGCAATTTTAAAATTTGAGTTTACTCGATTCAAAAACGCATTTTTGTGCTCAACTGCCGTTTTTAGGATTAATCATTATAATGTAGGCTGTTGGCCGTTCATCTAGGGATTTATCCCAATCGGGCAAGTGCACCGCCCATTGAATTTTTCCGGATAAGGCGTCCACGTTTTCTTTTGCTGATACAATAGCATAGCGAATGGGTTGTTAGTTTAATATGCGAGAAACATGGCGAACGGTATCTAGAACTTGTTCTAGCTCGGTTGTAGCGATAATTTAATTTTGCTTAATATCGCCTCACCGACCTAGTAGCGTCCTGCATCAATTCTGATCATTCATCAAATTCCATAGGATGATAAAGGTAAATGACGACTTGTTGAGTTCAAGTAATATTTAGTTTTTCTTGATTTAGGCAGCGAAATTGAATTAATGTAACATTATGATCAGCTTATCTGTTGTCCTCAAAATAACCATGTTTCTGCTCGTGTATCTTTTCCCAAGCATAATTGCTTGGAGCAGAAAGAATCGGAATGCTAATTTAATATTCCCCCTGAATATTCCCTTTATAATGACTTTTTACATAAACCCCCTACTACCACTTTCATTGTGGATCCTTTTACTAATCTGGGCATTTACTGGCAAAAAGAAATAACGTTCTCCATTCATTGGAAAATGTTAAAACCAAAAAATAGCTTTCGAGTCACACTCAAAAGCTATTTCAAAAGAAGGGAACTAACCCTTTATTAAAGTGAACAAAAAGGGTTTATTCTTCCTCAGGACTCGTATCAGCTTTACTATCAGATTTCTTAGGATTCAGCAAATAATCATAGCGCTCAAGAAGGCTAACAATATTTCCATCTGATTCCATTTCAAGGAGATCAATGATCAGCTCACTATTGCTAGGATAACCAATTCTAGAACCAAATGTCTCTAATCCTTTGAACTTATTAATGGTTTCTTGAGCCGATTTCTGTTGCTCTAATACTCGCTTGGCTTCGCGATAATTCATTTTTCCTTCTGCCATGACTTAAACCTTCTTACGTTAAAATTAAATTCTTGTTACGTTATGTATCCGTTAATTTAAATACTACGGTATAAATACTTATCTAGATAAAATAAAGCCTATTTTATATTTTTAAACAGTAACTCCTCAAATATACATAGCCAATTTGACAAAAATCGGCTATTTCTCATAAAAAGCCCCATCCGAACCTAATTGCTTATTCGGGATTTTTTCCTGACAAAATGCCCACTAAAACCCGCTTCATATTCTTCACTTTTTGTCCATATATAAGTTAAACAATCTTAGCAAAATCCCCCACAACCTCATTAAGTAAAAGAATCTCCATTTATTTTAAATTTTATTTGATTATAAAAGAAAGTCATATAACTTCTGAGTAATATCGCAACTATCCCACGTCATTTAAGTTTCAATAATCCCATTAATAAACTCGATCCGATCCTCAAATCGCCCAAATATGAGTGAAGAAAAAATAATCGTCATTTATGACGAAAAACAACGCCGGAAAGCAATCACCCAACTTCTTATTCTTGAAGATTTCAACCTCATTAAAGCCAATTATGACAAAACGGGTATTCAAGCAGCGATGAAAAAATAGATGTTCAATATTTAAACAAATACTTAACATCAGAACACACAATTGGGTCCGAACCCCTGGGCACAGATCGCTAATGGATTATTTCAAACTACAAGTTACAGAAAATATAGAAACAGATGCTACAATGGTTACAGGGAAAAGGATAGACCATGTTAGATGATGATTTGATGAAAGAAGTGATCCAGGAACTGATCACTGAAAGCAATGAGGGCCTCGACCAAATGGAAGAAGATCTTCTCGCGATGGAACGTAATGAACACGACGACGATGCTATTGCACGCATTTTTCGTGTCATCCATGCAATAAAGGGAAGTAGTGGATCAATAGGATTCGATAAACTTTCGAAACTAGCTCATCATGGTGAAAGTGCCCTTGATAAGGTTCGCTCCAATGAACTAGAAGCGACACCCGAACTAATTACACTCGTTTTCAAAATGATGGACGGACTCAGGGCCATCTTTGTTCACGTTGAAGCAACTGGCGACGAAGGCGATACAGATTACACTGAGCTTCAAAATGCATTTGATAATTACACACCTAATGGTGATATTGAAAAGAAAGAAGAGGAAGAGGCTACCACTAGTAATCCTTCTCCGAAAGAAGAAGGATGGGGGTTATACGAAGACGATAAAACAACACCCCCTGTTTCCACTGCACTAAAACCAACGACTGATCAGACCCCTGCTCCACCAGCACATATAGAAGCAGAAAAATCGATTACTGACGCATCTGCTTCTATACGAGTAGATGTAAAGCAGCTTGATACTCTTATGAACATGATCGGTGAACTCGTTTTAACACGGAATCAAATCATCCAACAAACCTCAAGCATGGGGGATGATTTTTTAAAATCCACTGCGCAAAGACTCAATTCTATCACAACCGAGCTTCAACAAAACATGATGAAGACTCGTATGCAACCAGTCGGCAACGCTTGGACAAAATTCCCACGTATTGTCAGAGATATGGCTGGAGACTTAGGTAAAAAAATCCGCCTAGAAATAGACGGTCAAGAAACAGAACTTGACCGAACATTAATTGATGCCATCCGAGATCCCCTTATTCACATAGTAAGAAATTCAGTTGACCACGGGATAGAAAGCCCTCAAGTGCGTGAAGCTAACGGGAAATCTAGTGAAGGAATATTAACGCTAAGTGCTTATCACGAGAGCGGGCAAGTAAACATTGAAATCTCTGATGATGGTGGTGGTATTAACGTCGGGAAAGTAAAAGAAAAAGCAGTCACCGCTGGCATATTGACACAAGACAAAGCTGATAAAATGGATGACAGAGAAGCAGCAAATCTTGTCTTCCATGCAGGATTCTCTACTGCAGATCAAGTCAGCAATGTCTCTGGTCGCGGAGTCGGAATGGATGTTGTTAGATCAAACGTGGAAAGAATTGGTGGGAGCGTCGAACTAACTAGTTCACTTGGCAAAGGGACTAATATTAAGATCAAAATCCCACTTACTCTCGCCATTATACCTGGCCTATTAATTTCATCTGGGAACGAACGATTTGCCATCCCCCAAATGTCATTATTGGAACTGGTTAGACTTAATGGAGCAAATGCAATAAAAGGGATCGAAGACTTATGCGGCAAACCCGTTTATAGAATGCGTGGAGATATACTACCTATTGTCTTTTTAAATAAAGAATTAGGGCTCCCCGAAAGGCCGAAACAAAAAAACATCGAGGACGAAGAGCTTAACCTCATCATCCTTCAATCTGACGGGAAAACATTCGGACTAGTGGTTGATGAAATCAATGACAGTGAAGAAATCGTAGTAAAACCATTGGGCCGCCAACTTCAGGGTCTCTCATGCTACGCAGGTGCTACAATTATGGGAGATGGACGCATTGCACTCATTTTAGATATTCAAGGAATTGCACATATTTCTCATGCTATCACAAACACAAGCGGACAGGATTCATCTAAGAATAATGCTCATGATGACGCCACCTCATCTGAAACAGATACATTACTCATGTTTATAGCGGGTAAAACGAGCAGAATGGCACTCCCGCTAGCATTGGTCTCTCGAATTGAAGAAATTAAACGTGAGAAAATCCAAAGTATTAGAAAACGCATGGCGGTACAATATAGAGGTAAAATCCTACGTCTCTTTGATATTGCCGACATCATTCCAAATCTGGAAAAAGTTGATATAACTGAAAACGAAACAATTCAACTCATTGTTTACTCTGCCGGAGAAGAAAGTGTTGGAATCATTGTCTCAGAGATATTGGACATCATTGAGCATGACCGCAACTTAACCCAAAACACTGAAACTGAAGGTATTTCCGGGAGCTTCGACTATGATGACAAAATCATTGAAATGCTAGACGTTGAAGCCGTTATGCGTATTGCGAATCCAGAAATGTTCGAAGACCCTAATTCTCCAAAGCAAATCGCGGGGTAATTTATTTAATGATGAATTTTGAATTTAATTTTTCCCGACAACCGAATAACCTAAAATCATGATCAAACAATGTTGTACATTTTACGTTAACGGTCTCTTTTTCGGAGTCGATGTTCTCAAAGTTCAAGAGGTGATAAAATCTCAAGCTATGACAAGTATCCCTCTGTCTCCTGAAGAAATCAATGGATTAATCAATCTGCGCGGAGAAATCGTTACGGCTATTGATATGCGGACGTTATTAAAATCGCATAAGAAAGGTGATTCTAGCGAAGACCCAATGAATGTAGTTATCATAACTGATGGAAATCCAATCAGCCTACAAGTTGACGCAGTGGGTGATGTAATAGACATTAATCCTGATAGAATGGAACCACCACCAGAAACACTTGATGATAATGTAAAAAAACTCGTTGAAAGCGTATATAAACTTGATGATAAACTTATGCTGATTCTCAATGTCGATAGCGCTATCGATATTAAAGCAAAAATTTGAATGCATAAATTCATTCAAAAATGATGAATTCTAAATTATAAATGCTGAATTTAAAACTGAAACAATCATTATTAATAAAAAAACTAGCCACAAGTAGATTAAAAAACACGATGGAAAATTTAAAACATCTCGCTATGAAAATAATTCATAATTTAGCACTCATAATTCATAATTCATAAAATGTTACTAGGACTATCAACTTTCGTTATCGTATTAATTGCAATCGGCATTGCACAGAGGAAGAACACCAAGGTGCACTACCCTATTATGGTCACGGCTTTCCTGCTCGATTTAGGCATGGTTCTTTATATAGAAATCACAAGAGAAGCGATAAAAACAGTTGGCTCTTCTGTCAGTGGTTTCGTTTGGTTTCATGCAACTATTTCAACCATTGTCCTGGTACTTTACATTGTTCAATTCTGTATTGGCCGTTCCATAATGAAGGGTAATGTGGTCAAGAAATCAACCCACCGAAACATTGGAATACTCTTTGTTGTCCTCAGATTAACGAACTACTTCACCAGCATGTTCATGGGGTCATGAATGCAATTCAAGCAACAACGCTACATTATACTTTAAAGAATAGAAAACTTACTAATTAGGCCTCTTCACGGATTTGCGTTTTTTGAGACGAGAATCTCCGCTCGAAGATCACGGTATTGAGTTAATTTCTATCTTATGGTTTTACCCCTAGCGGGTTTGGGGCGGCAATGAGCCCCATTTTTTTGTAATAAATATAGATTCTTGTAAAGATGTGCTGATTGTCGTTTCTTTTAGTTTAAACGAAAAAAAGGAAACATTATGACAACCA
>CAWUTK010000182.1:0-16973 GCA_963924785.1 uncultured Opitutales bacterium | reverse complement strand
AGTTCAAAATGCGAATTCTGTGTCATTACAGGAGGTGAACCTGCAATACACGATTTGACCTCATTAGTAGATTCTTTACGAAAAGAGAACATCGCCTCTCATATTGAAACCTGCGGAGCTTATCCTATAAAAGGAAACGTTGACTGGATAACACTCAGTCCAAAATGGAATGCGCTGCCAACAGAAGATAACTTATTCAAAGCTAATGAAATTAAGCTAATCGTCGAAGATGAAAAATCGATTCAAAAATGGATAACCCAACTTGGGCAAAAATCATTAGAAAATAAAGTGGTTTTTTTAAATCCTGAGTGGTCTATGCGAAATGAACCAACCGTACTTAATTCCATTTCAAATTTCGTCCAAGAAAACGGTCATCCCTATCGAGTAGGATTTCAACTCCATAAACAATTCAATGTCCGCTAATATGAAAGTAACAGGATCAGTCATCGCTCGCTTAGGCAGCAAACGTCTCACTTATAAAAACCTACTTCCCTTTAACGGAAAACCCCTTATTGGAATTGCTATAGAACGCCTGTTTGAATGCAATAAAGTCGACCAAGTTGTCGTTTCAACTGAGAGTGAACTAATTGCCAGAGTTGCTTTAGACTTCGGTGCAAAGATACTAAAAAGGCCGCCAGAGTTAGCAGAGGACAACACCCCTTCTATTCCTGTTTTTCAACACATCGTAGCAAACTTCCCCTGTGACATTCATGTTAATTTCAATTGCAATTATCCGCTTTGTGAAACGGCAGTCATTGACACAGCCATAAAAATGGCTGTAGAAAAAGGTGAAGCACTCTCCAACCCATTTGCTGTTTGGGCTCAGTCGAAAGAACGTTTAGAGAATTACTTAGACCCCTTTGATATCCCAGCCATTCCCAAATTCAACGACGATAGGACAGGCCCATTGGACATACACTGTATGGATGACCTGCTCGAAACCTACCGCCTCTCGCAAGGTCAGATTGATTTCTAAATAAACAAAATTCTACCCCAAGTTCCCGCGAACAATAAATACTTGAACCACTCCGATAAAGAAACCTAACACGGCTCCGATAAATTCAATAAAGCGAAATTCTTTACGCATTATTTCGAACAGAACTTCCTCAAGTTTATCACTAGAAAAGTTGATCACTTTTTCTTCAACAATTGCCTTCACATCAATTTCGTCTTCTAAGCTAGAGCCTAATTTCTCAATCAAGCCAGTGATCGTCCCCTGAAAATCTTCCATAAAAACGCCTTTAAGGCTATCAACCATTTCATCATTCAAGAACATTGCCAACATCGGGAATTTTATTGGCAGTTTTTCTTTAATAACTTTAACAATCCCGTCCTCTATTGATTTCAAAATCTCAGGATTACTGGCCTTCGCATTAATTTTAGCAATCACATCTTCCATTGAAAATAAATCGCGAGCGACAATATCACCTAACTTTACAGCTAGGTCCTTTTGACGCTTTGGAAAAACGCCTTGAAGCGTGAATAAACCCAAATTAATAGGCAACCTTGGGTGAAACAACATTTTCACAGCCAAGTAGTTAGTCACCCAACCAATTAAAGCTGCGATTAGCGGTAAAGTATAAAGTAAATAATTGTTGTCCATAATTTGATTTCGACAGTGGGATAAAAATTGATATCGACAGATAAACCCTATTATCTATCGTGTTTCGTATGGCAAAAAAAATAGCAATTATCGAAACCAGTCAAGGTACAATCAAAATTCAACTCATGCCTGAGGTAGCACCGAAAGCATGTGAAAATATGGAGAAACTAGGAGCTGAAGGCTACTATGATGACACCATTTTTCACCGTGTAATTAAGGCATTCATGATCCAAGGAGGCGATCCTCAAGGAACAGGTTACGGCGGGGAATCTTGCTTCGGCAAACCCTTTGATGACGAATTTGATTCAAGTGTGAAATTTGAAAAGAAATATCTACTTGCGATGGCAAATTCAGGTCCCTGCACAAATGGGAGTCAGTTTTTCATCACAACGGCATCAACACCATGGTTAAATATGAAGCATACTATCTTCGGAGAAGTAATCGAAGGTGAAAATGTTGTAGATAAAATCGATGAAACAAATGTTGGTCCTGGTGATAAGCCAAACACAGACCAAACAATTAAAAGCATCAAAGTAGTCGAAGAAGAAGATTAATTTTTAAAGACCCTATGTTCAATGGATGATTATTACAGTCGATTCAATGGCATAGGAAGGCTCTACTCAACCCAAGGGCTTAACACTCTGAAACAATCACACGTTTGTGTGATTGGAATAGGTGGCGTTGGCTCTTGGGTAGTAGAAGCACTCGCAAGGTCCGGTGTGGGGCAAATCACAATGATCGATATGGACGATATTTGCGTTAGCAATGTGAATCGTCAACTCCATGCCATCCAAGGGCAAATTGGCCGATCTAAAATAGAGAGTATGGCGGAACGAGTCTTAGCCATAAATCCTGACTGTAACGTTCAAGCAAGGCACGAATTTTTCAGTAAAAATACCCAAGACACCATCCTTGATATTGGTTTTGATTTTGTCGTTGATGCAATTGATAGCGCGTACAAAAAATGCCTATTGCTATCATCTTGCAAAGAACGAAAGATACCAATCGTTACTGTTGGGGGAACTGGTGGACGCCAGGATCCTAGCCTTATCCAAATTTGCGACCTAACTAAATCGTATAATGATAGATTGCTTCACAAGGTTCGAGTGACATTACGGCAAAAGTTCAACTTTCCTCGTAATCTCAAGAAAAAGTTCAAAATAGATTGTGTTTTCTCCCCCGAACCCGTCCTCTATCCTCAAGAAGATGGATCCGTTTGTGAAAAGAAAAACAACCAAAGCGTGCGACTTGATTGTGAAAGTGGTTATGGCACAGCCAGCTTTGTAACTGGAACATTTGGTTTTTTGGCCGCATCAGTCGTTATCAAAAAACTCACTTTAGCTTAAAAGATAAAGTTTTCAGATATATTCAAATTGATCTTGAATCAATGCCTAAACATTAGATAATCAAACGATTATATCACACTAAATTTAGGACACATGATTAAAGTATCTTTTATCGGAAGCGGCCGTATGGCCTCAGCAATAGTAACCGGAATTCTTCGAAATAAATGCTATACACCTGATGAAGTAGCTTGCACTGGTGGGAATGATGATACAGCCACGATTCTCAGTAAAAAAACAGGCATCTCGGTTTTTGATTCTGAAAAAATCCCTGAATTGACGTCAATTTTAATTCTTGCCTGTAAACCACAGCAACTCGAACAACTCTCTGACACTTTGGCCACCCAATCTGAGGGGAAAATAATTATATCGATTCTGGCAGGAACCAATTTAGAGAAACTAAAGATAAAGTATCCGAATGCCAAAGTAATCGTTCGCTCAATGCCAAATACTCCTGGTCAAATAGGAAAAGGTATTACCGCGTATGTTCCTAGTGAACCGTTATCGAGTAACGATCAAAAAATTGTAGAAAACATACTCGGTTCACTGGGCAAAACACTTTCAGTCCCAGAAGAAAAGATGGATCAAGTAACCGCCCTTAGTGGAAGTGGGCCAGCCTACATTTTCGAGTTTACTGCTGGCCTTATTGAATCTGGTATTAAACTCGGTCTTTCTCAAGATGAAGCAGAGTTACTAGCAAAAGAAACTGTTTATGGAGCCGCTTGTTTAATGAATCAATCATTAGACAAACCAGATGAACTCAGAAATCAAGTCACCTCACCTGGCGGAACAACTGAAGCGGCATTAGGAGTTTTCAAGAAAGAAGGTTTACGAACAATAATCTGCGAAGCTCTAACCGCAGCAAACAATCGTTCAATAGAATTAAGATAATATGATTGATCTAAAAAGTGGTAAAATATTAGTAACGGGAGGAGCCGGTTTCATCGGAAGTGCTTTGGTTTGGGAACTCAATCAACGCGGCATCGATAACATTCTCATCACCGACTATCTTGGCAATAGTGAAAAATGGAGAAATCTCGTTTCATTGAAATATAATGATTACTTAGAGGCAGATGCTTTTTTAGGATGGTTACAGGGCAACCCTTCAGATTTTGATGACGTTAAAGTTATTTTTCATCTTGGTGCGTGTTCTAGCACTACTGAAAAAGATGCATCCTATCTCGTTCGTAATAACTATGAATACACACGATTGCTCGCATTGTGGGCGGCAGACAAAGATATACGATTCGTTTATGCATCATCGGCGGCTACTTATGGTGAAGGCGAACAAGGTATGGACGATCATATGCCCAATATATCAGATTTAAAACCATTGAATATGTATGGTTACTCAAAACAGATGTTCGATCTATTTGCGCAGAAAAATGGTTTTCTTGATAAGATCGTTGGATTAAAATTCTTCAATGTCTATGGCCCGAACGAAGACCATAAAGATGACATGAGAAGTCTTGTTAATAAGGCGTTTTCGCAAATCCAAGAAACGGGTAAAGTGAAATTATTTAAAAGCCATAAAAAGGAGTATGCGGATGGAGAGCAGCTTAGAGATTTCCTTTACGTCAAAGATGCAGTAAAGATGGCGATTCACTTAGCTGAAAATGAATTTGCAAATGGCATTTATAATCTCGGTTCCGGCAAATCGAACAGTTGGATTACACTAGCAACTGCAATATTCAGTGCTTTGGGAAAAAAACCAAATATTGAGTTTATTGATATGCCCGAAGCCATAAGAGAAAAATACCAATATTTCACTGAGGCGAACACTTCAAAACTAAAATCAACGGGTTACGATCAAAAGTTATTCACGTTGCAAGAGGCAGTAGCGGATTACGTGAAAAAATATTTATTACATGATTCTCGATTAGGAAACGATTAAAATGGAAGAAAAAAACGACATTGTAAGTGTTCTCGATAATGATGATGAACCGGATAAAGACCCTCATCCGGGGATGACATTTTTAGATCATCTGGAAG
Organism: uncultured Opitutales bacterium; assembly: GCA_963924785.1. GTDB lineage: Bacteria > Verrucomicrobiota > Verrucomicrobiia > Opitutales > CAJWYM01 > CAWUTK01. The sequence goes on along the minus strand of CAWUTK010000182.1, from coordinate 12,035 downwards.
ATTTACGTTGGACTCTTTTTTCATGTATCATGGCACTCGTGATTTCGTGTGTAATCGTTGCATTTTTTCTGACGGATATTGCGGGTGTCCTATCACAACCCTTGGAATGGGCATATGGTTCTGCCGAAGAAGCAAAGAAAAACTTGGTCACGGTTCGCCCAATGGGTGTTTTTTCCGTTTTAATTCAAGTTGTATTTTTAGGAGGCCTAGGAATAGCCCTTCCCTTCATGATATTTTTTATTGCGAAATTCATCTCTCCTGGACTGAGCGGGAAAGAAAAAAAAGTGCTTCTTCCCGGTTGTGTACTCTCACTGATACTTTTTCTAGCAGGCTCATCTTTAACCTATTTTTTTATCCTTCCATTTTCATTAGCAGTTTCTATTAAATTCAACAATTTGCTTGGCTTCGATTTACTTTGGGCAGCTAGCGATTATTACAGTTTAGTCGTATGGATGACTATAGCGATTGGTGTTTCATTTGAATTTCCCTTAGTCATTATCATTTTAAGCTATATCGGAATATTGCCAGTTGAAACTTTACAAAAACAAAGACGCTTGGTCTTTATCATAATAATGGTATTAGCAGCATTCATAACTCCTGGCGGAGATCCAATATCCCTTCTCTGTTTGACAGTACCAATGTACCTATTGTATGAGTTAGCTATCTTCATTAGCAAAAAACTCCTTGTGAGAAAAGCCCTGAATCAAGATCTAGAATGACGTCAGCCCCATTGCCCCTAGAAATACCAACTAAAGCCAACATTCTACTTGTTGACGATGAAGATTATATTTTAAGTGCAATCAATATTGCAATCAAAGATATCTACAATGTAACTTCTTGTTGTAGATCATCAATTAAGGCACTTGAGTTCATGCAAACAAATGAGTATCACATTCTGATTACAGATTTACTCATGCAAGAAATGATGGGAATGGAACTCATCAAAGAAGCCAAGATCCTCACTCCTAGCATTATACCTATTATTCTAACGGGGTATTCCAGTAAAGATACGGCACTGGAAGCGTTTAAAGAAGGTGTTTTTGACCTTATTGAGAAACCCATTAAGAAAGATATCCTTTTAAATTCATTAGATAGAGCTTGGAGTAAAAGACTTGTTGAGATTCAAAATGAGATACTTATACGTGACTTAAAACTCGCATCAGAAAAAGCTAAAGTGGCAATAAACGCCAAGAGTGATTTTATTTCCACTCTGAGTCATGAAATAAGGACTCCATTAAATGGCGTCCTTGGTGCAGTTAGTATCCTTGAAGAAACGCCATTAAATACTGAGCAACGCGATTGGTTTAATACATTGAGGATTTCAGCCGATTCCTTAATGGATGTCATCAATGACATATTAGATTTTTCAAAAATTGAAGAAGGAAAACTGCAACTAGAAACCCTAGACTTTAATTTAAGAGATTGTATTAAGGATACGATTGCAATATCGACCTGTCGAATAGAGAACAAACCGATTGAATTTATTTCCTACTACCCGGAAGACCTAAATGCATATGTAAAAAGTGACCCAGGGCGAATTAGACAGATTCTAAATAATTTAATCAGTAATGCCGTTGAATTCACGGATCAAGGTAAAATTGAAATTAGAGTGGAATCCCTTTTCGAAACAAAAACAAATCAAACGATTAAAGTATCTATTCAAGATCACGGCATAGGCATTTCAGACGAAAATCAGCTCAAGTTATTTCAACCCTTTTCACAAGTAGACCAATCAACATCTAGGATGTATGGCGGGACAGGACTAGGCCTAACTATTTGTAAACGTTTGGTTGAGTTAATGAATGGGGAAATCGGTTTAGAAAGTAAACAAGGAGAAGGCTCGACCTTCTGGTTTACCCTATCCTATCAAAAACCCATCAGTTCGACTATCGTTAATACCACTGATAAAAAGAGTTCTTTAACCGGAAAAGCTATTTTACTTGTCGATGACAGTTCTAGTATGCGTAGACTTGCAAGCTCTTATTTAGAGCAATGGGGTTGCATTGTTGATACAGCTAAATCCGGGTCAAATGCACTTGAATGCATCAATATCAAACATGCCAAAGATGAGATCTACGACCTAATTATTACGGATCTGATCATGGGCAAGATGGATGGATGGGAACTCGGATCAACGATCAAAGCAATGAAGGAATACAAAGATCGTCCAGTCATTTTATTCACCACATCATCTTCATTATTTGGGGATAAAGAAAAGGCGGACAAGATAGGTTTTCACTCACTTGTATCTAAGCCCTTAGATGAAGTTATTTTACACAAAGCAATAATAAGTGCATTTTCAAAAAGCAGTGTTTCCAAAGAAAACGAAACGACCGATGAGCCTAAAAAGACATTACGTATTTTAGTCGTTGAAGATAACTCGGTAAATATGATGGTCGCAAAATACATGATTAAGCACATGGGGCACAAATGCGATGCTAGTTACAACGGAAAAGAAGCGTTAAATCTATTCGGCAAGTTTAAATATGATTTAATACTAATGGATATTCAAATGCCTAAAATGAATGGCCTAGATGCAACAAAAGCTATTCGAGAAATCGAAGCTAATAAAAGCCATGTTCCGATAATTGCATTATCAGCCGGTATTTCCGCTGATTCTACAGATCTTTGTTTCGAGGCAGGAATGGACGACTACCTTTCAAAACCAATAAAAACAGAACACTTAGTCGCGGCCATTCGGAAATGGAGCTGATCGCAGAGCCTCCTGCCAATCAAAAGTCTTTATTGTATGATTCGTGTTAAAATAGAAATCTGTTGCAATTATAGATATTATCAATTTCATTAGATTATCCGTAATTAACCCTATCATAAGATGCCTTCAATAGAGAGTATAAATCAAAATAACGCCACAGGTTATCATAATTTTTGTTTTTTGTATTATACATTAAGCCTTATGGGTGATGGCGTAGTTGTTGAAGAAGAATTCAAATCTATTCAATCCTGCATACTCAAATGGGATTCAGACAAAGGGGATGAATGGGCAAAAAAGATTGCTGATGAAACACACGTGTGGTGGAAATCAACTCCTGTTCGTGAACGAGCAAAAATCTGCATCAGTTTATGTAAAAACCTTAATAATTGGCAGACATTGGAAGCAAGAAAGCAAATGCTAAGCGATATGATAGCTATAGCGAAATCAGATGGAGTGTTTGATGAAACTGAAAAGTTATTTATTCAAGAAGTCGCAACTAAAATTGGCTTAGAAAACTTCCCTATTAACTAAAAGATGTCTTGAAGGTTAGATTTCTTAAAAACCTTGGACAAATCTTTTTCTTTTAGTTTTCCTAAAACTTCTCCGATTAGATAGATCGAACCTGTCACAACAATCGTTTGAGAACTATTTGTTTCGAACGAATTTATTTGATCAACAATCCCTTCAACTGTTGATTCGGAAATATCACCTGAATATGCCTGTGGGATTTCACCCGATAGCACCTCAAATGAACAAGCTCTTGGTTGCTGTGGAACAAGAAGGTGAAGTGAATCAGAAAATTCAGAAACAACCGGCATTATCGAACGAGCTCTATCATCACCTAACGTTCCAACCGCTATAATTGGTTTTCTTGATTCATCTTGGACGAGTTTAGATAGGTTTTTCCTCAAATGAACAACGCCTTCTTCATTATGAGTTGAGTCAAGAATTACTGTTCGATTATTGAATTTAAGTACCTGCCAACGCCCTTCCCATTTAACATTACCTAATCCAGTGGCAATGGTTTCATTCGATATGGGAAATTGATGATTCAAAACATGTAATGCGACCAAAACGGTTACTGCATTATTTTTTTGATATTCTCCCTTTAATGATAATGCCGGAATGTCTTTTTTGTAATTTGAAAAAATTGGATCGTTAACCGAATAGACAACAGCATTTTGTTCCTCTGCAATATCCCGAATAACAGCTTCCGCATCTTTTGGTAAATCTCCTATTACGACGGGGACCCCTTCTTTAATAATCCCTCCTTTTTCTTTTGCCACTTGAACATAGGTAGAGCCTAATTGCTCTTTATGGTCTAATCCAATCGAGGTTATAATTGAAAGCACAGGAGCGATTACATTTGAGGCATCCAACCTTCCCCCAAGCCCAGTTTCTATAATACCAACATCCACCCTATTTTGCTTAAAATATAGAAATGCAATAGCTGTGATAAACTCAAAAAATGTAGGATGTAATTCCGAATCATTAATTGAAAGTTCAACTGCAACAGGTCTCAATTGTTTTAACAACCCACCAATTGCCTCTGGGGAAATAGGAGATCTATCCACTTGAACTCTTTCACCAAAATAAACGAGATGCGGCGATGTAAACATCCCTGTTTTTAATCCAGCAGTCCTTAAAACAGATTCAAGCATTGCACACACAGAACCTTTACCATTTGTCCCTGCCACATGAATCTTAGGGAAACTATTCTCAGGGTGCCCTAGTGCTTCAACAAATTTAAGCATGCGATCAATACCAAACTTCGAACCTCCGTTTCGGAGTGAAAACAAATACGCTTCTATCTCTTGAAGTTCACTCATTAATGTTCAAGCAAGTATTGAATGCTACCCAAGGAAGCAGTGCACATTCCCTTTTTGCAGGGTTATCTTTAACAATAAGTAAGGCGCGAACCTCATCACAATCTAGCACTCCTAATAGGTCGACTTCACGTTCAAACGCACTAAGGAAATTGGGCAAGAGAGCCTTTACTCCTTTGATCGATTGCCCTTTCAGCAAGGAAGTCATAATCGACGCTGAAGCACGAGAAATGGCACATCCTTGTCCCTGGATACCAATTTCAGCAACAATCTCTTTATCATACTTCAATGAGACTGTGAATTCGTCTGCACATTGTTGATTACTCAAACGATGGAAAACATCAACCTCTTTGAGTTTCATAAACCCTACTGGATTCTTATGATGCCCTATAATAATTTCTTGATAATAATCCTGATCCATAAAAAGAATAGCCCAAGCTACATCAGCAACGTTTTCGCTTTTTCAAGTGATTTTATAAAAAAGTCAACTTCCTCAAATGTATTGTAAAATGCAAATGAAGCTCTTGCAGTACTTGATACCCCAAGTGTATTCATCAATGGTTGAGTGCAATGGTGACCACTTCTAACTGCGATTGCATCCATATCAAGAACGCTAGCAATATCATGAGAATGGACCCCTTCAAATAAAAAGGAAATGGCCCCTGCTCTCTTTTTAGGATGTCCGTAAATAACAACACCCTCTATTGCCATCATTTTTTCATAAGCATAATCAATCAGCTTATCTTCGTATTCAACTATTGAAGAGTGCCCAATAGAGCCCAAATAGTTTAATGCTTCAGCTAAACCGATTGCACCAGAAATGTGAGGCGTTCCCGCCTCAAAGCGTTCTGGAGACTTTTTATATGTCGATTTTTCAAAAGTAACGGTGCTAATCATATCACCCCCCCCTTGATAAGGCGGCATTTCATTAAGCAGCGCTTCTTTTCCATACAGAACACCAATCCCAGTCGGACCAAATGTCTTATGGCCTGAAAACGCGAAAAAATCACAATCTAAATCGCGAACATCGACCTTATAGTGAGGCATTGCCTGTGCACCATCAATAAGGACAAGCGCCCCATTCCGGTGTGCTAATTCAACTATTTGCTTAACAGGGTTAACTGTTCCCAGTGCATTTGATACATAACCGATAGAGACAATAGCCGTTTTATCAGAAAGGAGTTTTTCATACTCCTCAATGATGATATCGCAATTATCATCAATAGGCGCAACTTTTAATATAGCACCCTTCTCTTCTGCTATCATTTGCCAAGGAACAATATTCGCGTGATGCTCGAGGTTTGAAATCAGAATTTCGTCTCCTGCAGATAGATTCTGCCTCCCCCATGTTTGAGCAACTAGATTGATGGCCTCAGTGGTTCCTTTAGTTAAAATAATTTCATTCGAAGACGCCGCATTCAAATACTCCGTAATCGTTTTTCGAGCATCTTCATGCTTCTGAGTTGCAAATGTACTCAATTGATGGACTCCACGATGAATATTGGAATACTCCGCTCGGTAATAATGTGAAATTGCATCAATTACTGCATTGGGCTTTTGAGTTGAAGCACCGTTATCAAAATAGACCAAAGGTTTCCCATCAGCCATTTTTTTGCTTAAAATAGGAAAATCTTTACGGATTTTAATTATATCAAAATTACTCATTTTTATTTTATTTATGATTCGACCACTTATTGTAGTGGATAACTTCATCTACGGAGACTCTTGGTAACCAGCCAGCTTTCTCTAATTCTGGTTTTTCATGGAAAGATTCAACATAGCCCATGCATAAATAAGCAATGGGAACAATCGAACGAGGTATTTCGAGAACCTCGTTGATTAATTCTTTTTCGACGATGCTAACCCATCCCACCCCAATGTTTTCGGCTCTAGCTGCCAACCAAAGTGTTTGAACCGCACAAACGGAACTATATAAATCCATCTCCTTCTGAACGGTACGTCCGAGAACAACGGGCCCCGTTCTCTCTCGATCACAGGTAACACAAACGCCAATCGGCGCTTCCATAATCCCTTCTAGTTTAAGGGATTTGTATTTTTCTTGCCTCTCCCCTGAGAACATTTTAGCAGATTGCTGATTGGCAGCTTCAAAGCCAGATTTGATTTTTTCCTTAATTTCACTGTCTTGAATGACAATAAAATCCCATGGCTGCATAAAACCCACACTTGGAGCATGGTGTGCTGCATTCAAGATACGGTGCAGGACATCTTGAGGAATAGGTTTATTTAAGAATTCACTACGAGTATCCCGGCGACTATAAATCGTTTTATATACCGCATCTCGTTCATTTTCAGTGATTAATCCTTGACTCATCTTTTTACATTTCAGATCGTCACAATGAAGCAGTAATTGCATAAATGAGGCAACTGAAAATGGATATTATAGATAAGATTTCTCAAGGAATTGAACAGATTATTGGCGCAGACGCTTTAAAAGAGAAACTAGCTGATGGAAAACGGCTCAAAGTAAAACTTGGTGTCGATCCCACAAGGCCTGATTTAACATTTGGCCATTTAGTTGTTTTTAAGAAATTAAGAGAATTTCAAGATTTAGGACACGAGGCGATTCTTATTATCGGAGATTTCACTACGTTGATTGGTGACCCCAGCGGTCGTTCTAGTACACGGCCGGTCTTAACGAAAGAAGAGATAAAGGACAATGCCACAACTTATTTAGATCAAGCCTTTAAAATCTTAGATAAAGAAAAAACAACCGTTCGATATAACAGTGAATGGTTTAATGAAATGAATTTCTTAGATTGCTTGCATTTGACGAGAAAAATGACGGTTGCACGTATGCTTGAACGTGATGATTTTTCCAAAAGACATAAAGAGAACACACCCATTTCTATCATCGAATTCTTATATCCGTTAATTCAGGGTTACGATTCACTTATTCTTGATGCCGATGTCGAAATTGGCGGAAATGACCAATTATTCAATATGTTAGTTGGACGAGCTTTGCAAAAAGATGCAGGGAAGTCAGAACAAACGGTTATCACACTACCTCTTTTAGTCGGACTGGATGGCGTTCGTAAAATGTCTAAAAGCTATGATAATTACATTTCTTTTAATGACAGTGCCAAAGATATGTTTGGGAAAATAATGTCTGTAAGCGATGAAGGCATGTGGCAATATTACAAATTCCTTTTATCAAAAACAGATGAAGAAGTTGACGTCATTAAACAAGACCATCCAATGGCATCAAAGAAAGCATTAGCACTGACACTAACCGGTTCTTTCCATTCTGTAGAAGAAGCTAAGCATGAATTGGCACAATTCGAACAGGTCTTTTCGAAAAATAAAATTCCTGACGATATGCCTGAATTAGCATGGGCGGAAATATCTAATAATGAAACAAGTATTCCTCTGGTTGATATTATCCTCCAAGGAAGCGCCTTGTCTTCAAAAGGTGAAATCCGACGTTTGATTAAACAAGGAGCCGTGAAAATGAATGGCCAAAAGATTAGTGATGCGACTACAGTATTAGAAAAACCAACAGATGATGTTATTATCCAAGCGGGTAAAAGAGTTTTCGTCAAAGTCACCAATTAACCCTCTCACCTTATCAAATCGTGATTGAAGCAAAGCAATTAACTAAGATTTACGGCAAAATCAAGGCCGTTAACAATATTTCATTCAAAGTTGAAAAAGGCGATGTCCTTGGATTTCTCGGTCCCAATGGTGCGGGGAAATCCACAACAATGAAAATGTTAACCGGATTTGTTCCTCCCACATTTGGAACAGCACTCATCGGAGGCTTAAATGTAAAAGATGACGCTAAAGCTGCAAAAAAGCTATTTGGCTACCTTCCGGAAAATGGTCCACTTTACGAAGAGATGACTGTTTTTGAATTCCTTGATTTCATTGCAAATGTTCGAAAGTTAAATAAAAACAAAAAACAAAGCCTAGATACCGTCATTGAACGTTGCTTCCTAAAAGATGTTTTATCACAGCCGATCGAAACCTTAAGTAAAGGTTTTAGGCAACGCGTCGGAATGGCACAGGCACTTATCCATGATCCCGCGATTCTTATATTAGACGAACCAACCGATGGACTAGATCCTAATCAAAAGCGTGAAGTTCGAAAATTAATTAAGGAAATGGCATCTGAAAAAGCTATCATTTTGTCCACGCATATACTAGAAGAGGTTGAAGCCATTTGCAATCGCGTCATCATTATTGATAAGGGAGAACTTGTTATCAATGAAACGCCAGATGCCTTAAAGAAGCGCCATCCACATTTCGGTGCTATGTATATCACCATTGAAAAATCACGTATAGCAATTGCCGATAAAGCCTTAAAAGAAATTAAAGAAATTAAGAGCATTGAAAAAAAGGACAAAGAGTGGCTGATTCTACCGCACAAAAAAACATCATTGAGTGAAATTATTTTAAATACATTAATGAAAAACAACATTTCAATCCTGGCAACACGGCCTGCTCCAACTCCACTAGATGATGTTTTTTCATCACTGACAAGTATTCGCTAAAACATAATAACTTTTAAATCATGATTCATATTTTCAGAAGAGAATTTTTCGGTTATTTCCGTTCACCTGTTGCCTATGTATTTCTAGCAGTATTCGTTATTGCCTCTATTGGACTAACATGGCTTCCAGGGAATTTCTTTGATAGTAATGATGCGAGCATGCAATTGTTTTTCACATTCATACCATGGGTTTATTTGTTTTTAATTCCCGCGGTGGGAATGAGACTCTGGGCGGAAGAGAAGCGGTCAGGAACTTGGGAGCTTTTATTAACGCTACCCATTTCGACAACGCAAGCGGTGATGGGTAAGTTTTTAGCGGGTTTAGCCTTTCTTGCCATTGCACTCCTTTGCACATTCGGTCTCACGTTAACAACGGCCTACTTGGGAGATCCCGATTGGGGTCCTATTTTCACCGGTTACATCGGGTGCATTTTTCTATCAGCAAGTTACCTAAGCATCTGCTCTTTAACGTCTGCTTTAACCAAAAGCCAAGTGATCAGTTTCGTCCTAGGTGTTACCGTATGCGTTACTTTATTGTTTCTGGGATGGGGACAAGCCAATGATTTTTTGATCTCAGCAGGCTTACCTATCGCATTTGTTGATTCACTTGCGAACTTCAGCATCATTCCGCATTTTGAAGCTATGGTTAAAGGTCTGATAACGCTCCAAGATATTGTCTTCTTTGTTTCACTATCCGGCTTTGCCCTTTTTTGTAATATTCTAATTCTTGAACGTTAAGCATAATATGAATACGCAAACTAAATCACTCGCATTCGTTTTACTTTTATTAAGTTTATTTTTAGTAAATTACATTGCGAAACTGGTTCCCTTTCAGGGGGACTTCACCGCAAATAAAACCTATACCCTTTCCCAGGGAAGTTTAAACATTATTGAGAACATTGAATATCCTGTGAAATTGAAATTTTACTTCAGTCGTAGCACAGAAGAAATTTATGATAAATATACGACTATCCAATTTAAAAACTATGCATCAAGAGTGGAAGAATATCTGCGTCAATATGTTCGAGCATCTAACAAAAAAATCACTTTAGAGATTACTGATCCTAGACCCGATACCAAAGAGGAAGAAGAAGCCATCCGCTCTGGAATTTCAGGCGAAGAATTACCTAATGGCGATAAACTCTTTTTTGGATTAGTCATCATTTACGAGGATCAAGAAGAAATAATTCCTTCGTTTGCAATGGCGAGAGAACCTTTACTTGAATACGATGTTTCCCAGAAAATCTACAAAGTTCAACAGATTTACTTACCTAAATTAGGACTAATTTCGAGTTTACCTATCATGGGTTCCACAGAACCGACGAATCCCATGATGGCTCAAATGGGCGAAAGTGAACCAACAGAAGTATGGGCTTTCGCAGATGAGTTAAATCAGAATTATGATTTAGAAAACATTCCCTCTACCTCAGTAACGATTCCTGATGAAATCGAAATGCTGTTAGTCATTCACCCACAGAATTTGAGCGATCAGCTGACATTTGAAATCGATCAATTTATACTTTCCGGAAAACCGGTTTTCATAGCGGTTGATCCCTCTTCTTTTTTACAAAAGACACAGCAAAGCGGTGGTGCTCAAACGATTTTCATGAGAGCTAACAACCCCACTTCAAGTGATATGCCAAAACTTTTCTCGGCCTATGGAATTGAATATGATGATACAATGTTTATTGCCGATCGCGCATTGGCTACGAATGTTACAGATGATGGTGGTGCTGGAATGCGCTACCCTGCATGGTTAACATTTTATGATTTCGATGAAAATTCAAACATCACGTCTCAATTGAATTTAATGAATTTACTTGAAGTAGGAAGTTTTAGCTTCAAAGAAAACCCCGACATCACAGTAACGACATTACTCAAAAGCTCTGAAAGCAGCTGCCCATTATCCATCAAGGAGATTATTATAGCAAATCCCGAAGGCGTACTCAAAAATATGCAACCAGATGGAATCAATCGGAGTTTAGCTGCGATCCTTCGAGGCAAATTAAAAACAGCTTTTCCTAATGGAAAACCAGTAGAAGTAATTCCTGATACAACAAAAAAGGAAGAAGCCGATCAATCTCTTGTCGTTAACAACAAACCTGTATTAAAGGAGTCATCCAGCGTTAGTACGATATTCCTCATTGGTGACATCGATTTTCTAGCCGATTATTTTACTGTAGAAAAATACAGTATCCTCGGAATGGATGTTGTTCGACCTATCAATGATAACCTTTCCTTTGCCTCAAACCTAATTGACTCTCTTGCTGGCAGTGATGATTTGATCGATATAAGGGGAAAAGGCACGGCAATAAGGCCCTTTAAAGTTGTTTCTGAACTACAAATGAAAGCAGAAAAAAACTATCAATCGGCTTTTGATGCGGTGAATGCAGAACTCGAAGAAATCCGTTCAAGCCTTGAAGTCCTTGAGCAATCACAAGGTGAAAGCGGTCAATTGATCGAAACTCCCAAGTTAAGAAAAAAAGTAAAAGAATTTCAATCAATGGAAGCGAAATCACTTGCAAAGCGTAGAGGCATTAGAAAAAAACTCCGTGAAGACATCGAGAGCCTTGATCGTAAATTGGCGACGATGAACCTAATTATTATCCCCGCGCTAATTGCCCTCTTTGGGATTCTTTTCTTCAGGAAAAGATACTCTTAAAGTAAAGTGCCTTAATCTGAACAATACAATCTATCCCATTCTTTTCGGGCCTATTCGATTCACGTTTTTGCGTTAACCCTACTCTACTAGATTCCGTTTAACCACGGAGGCACGGAGAAAGAAATGAATAGGGTTTAGGATATTAGGTGTTTAGGCTGTAGGAAAAAAGAATTGGCTTTTCATGGTTCTTCACGGATTTGCGTTTTATAGGGATTTTCTAACGGATAAATTCGGCAGATCATAAATTTTAAGAAGTAATCATCCTCGTGGCAAGCCCACGAGGCATTCAAGATGACTTAATACCTGAAGTTTATAAATGGCGAA
>CAWUTK010000181.1:0-29445 GCA_963924785.1 uncultured Opitutales bacterium | reverse complement strand
CAAAGTCTTCAATTTCTTCAGAGCTTGAGAAAATATTTGAGTCGTAGCTGCCCGAAGCTGTGGTTGTTAGGTCAATTTTACCATATGGTTTCTCTTTTAAGGCATATAGGGAAACACTTAATAAGGCTAATGCTGAAATCGAGAATTTAGCCAAAATCTGGCTAATACCAATTCTATTAAATTGAGTTGAATAAATTTTCATTACTTGATCTACTTTTCCTAGTTAAAACAGAGTGTGGGGAGAACCTATTGTTCTGCAAACAAAAAATTAATGGATATATTGGTAGAATTACATTTTTCTTATTGCAATTCATAATTTTATGAAATTTTTTGATAATAATGCAACGACTCCGATGTTGAGTGAATCTAAGACTGCTTGGCTTCAGGTTCAAGATGGCTTTTGGGCCAATCTGTCAGCACCTTACCAGCAAGGAGTCGCAGTTCGCCGAAAATTAGTGGCTAAACGAGAGGAGTTTGCGAAAATCTTGAAGATTGATGCTAATCGACTGGTTTTCACATCTGGGGCTACAGAGTCAAATAATGGAATAATTCGATATTTTTCTACAACTGGGGCAGATGTAGGAAAATCAAAGGAAATGGGTTATCTTTCGACGGATCATTCGAGTGTGGTGAATTCTACTCAAGCTTTGTTTGGCGATCGAGCTAATGTGGTTGTCGTTAATCACGATGGTGTGGTTCAGTTGGATAAATTGGAAAAAATGCTAACCAAAGGGGTTGTATCTTTGTTTTCAATGTCTTTAGTGAATCATGAAACAGGTACTATTCAGCCATGGAAAGCCGTTCTTGATATGTGTCATTTAAATAATGTTCGTTTACATTGTGATATCACACAATGTTTAGGGAAGTTTTCATTAGAAGGCTTTAGTGAAATCGATTTTCTTAGTGGTTCCGCTCATAAATTTGGAGGACCAAAAGGCGTGGGTTTTGCGGTGATTCCAAGCGATATTGATAATATTTGCTTCCAGGAAGGAGGAGGGCAAGAAGGAGGGCGTCGGTCAGGAACAGAGGATGTTTCCTCGATTTATGCTATGGTAACGGCATTAGATGTGTCCGAGTCTGTAAGGAAAGGTCATGTGGAGGAATTAGAGGAGGGACGCTCTATGTTTGAGACGTGCTTAAAGGCAAAAATTAAGGGAATCCATATTGTCAGTGAAGGAGTCGATCGAATTTGGAATACTTCCATGTTGGTCATGCCTAAATTTGAAAATGTAATATGGATGTCACAGCTGGAGAAAAAGGGCTTCATCGTTTCATTTGGTTCGGCTTGTGGCTCCTTGAGGAGTGAGGGTTCGTCAGTGCTTGAGGCAATGGGGTTTTCATTAGACGAACGGACTCGGTCGATTAGAGTGAGTTCTTCATTATATACTTCTTTGTCGGATTGGACATTATTGGCAGAAGCAATAGTGAAGACTTTTTGTGAATTGGAAGAGTCGGAGTTGAAATCAAAGTCTCGTTTAACTCAAGTAATTGAGATTTAGGAAATTGAATTAGGATGATCTTTACTGGAATAAATCTAGAAAACTATCGGAATGTTTCTTTTGATAAGGTTTCATTTAAGGGTCGAGATCAATTTTTAGTCGGTCGAAATGGACAAGGAAAAACGAACTTACTTGAAGCACTTTCTTTGATAACATCGTTGCGTTCTTTTCGAACAAATAAACAAAAGAATTTGATTGGATCTGAAAAAGACTATTCAGGGATTTATTACCATATTGTGCATGAGCGACTTGGTGAGTTGAATGTAGAATTGAAAATTAAATCAAAAGGAAAGGAAATCTTCGTAAATGGAGAAGCTGTTAAACGGCAGTCTGAAATAATTGGTGATTTTCCTGTTGTTGTGTTTTCATCATTAGATTTCGAGTTGATACGTGGAACACCTTCTGGTCGTAGGGGTTATGTTGATCAGTTCGTCTGCTCACTTAATGGCCAATATTTTGATGCTTTAAGGCGATATCATCAGGCATTGGATCAACGAAATATATTATTGAAGTCAAATGGAAGTATTCCGGAAATGGAGGCATTTGAGCAGATAATGGCAGTCAATGCTTTGTTTATAATTAGCCAGCGCCGGCAAATGATACATGAATTGGGGGCTATCCTATCAGAGACTTATCAAAGAATGAGTGAATCGGAAGAAGTTCCTCGTTTAATTTTTCAGCCTAACCTTGAAGCTGAAAATGTAGAGGAGATACTGGGTTGTTTGTCTAATGGACGAGAGAGAGATCGTATAATGAAAGCTACATCTCGTGGCCCTCATAAAGATGAGTATTTATTTATGTTAAATGGACGATTGGCAAAGGAAATTGCATCAGAGGGACAACAGCGAAGCTTGGTCTCAGCTTTAAAATTGGGGCAGATTGAAATAATGAAACAAAAGACTAACGTCTCACCAGTGATTTTAGCGGATGATGTTGTTAATGAATTGGACAGTGGTCGCAGAGAATTGTTTTGGCATCATCTCAACCAAAACTATCAGATTATCGCAACAGGAACAGATCGTCCAGCAAAGACACCTTTGGATTGGAATTATTTTTCTGTTGAAAAAGGACGTTTCCATCAGCTTTAATGGATTTTAGTTATGGCGAAAAAATCAACAAGGAGTTTGTGGACAGAGAAATTAAATAATCCGTCTACCGGTTCAAAGAGTTCAGCATCAAAACAAAAAAACTCAAAACCCAGTTTAGCGAATAAAGGGCGATTTCGAGGAATTGTGTTGGGCATTGACCCTAGTTTAAGAGGTACGGGGCTTGCTGTTATTGAGTTTTCATCAAGGACTAAAGGCATTTTATTGTTTTCAAGGACAGTTGAAATCGATAGCAAGATGGCTCAGACTGATTGTTTTGGTGAATTGTTCAAGGCAGTTGATTCTGTATTGAAATTATATGATATTACTCAAGTTGCTATAGAGGGAACTATTCATGTGCAAAATTTCCAAACAGCACAAATTATGGGTGCCTCAAAAGGTGCTTTGCTCGCTGCTGTTGCAATTGAGAAATTACCGGTGTTTGAATATGCACCTTTAAGGGTTAAGCAGGCTGTTGTCGGGTTTGGGCGTGCAAGCAAAATACAAGTTTCAAAAACCGTATCGATGTTGTTGAAATTGAAAGGCGATTTGCCATCAGACGAAGCTGATGCTTGTGCTATTGCGTTATGTCATGCTATGACGTCAAGCAATGAACTTTAATAATTAATTAACCTCTACGGCTCTTAATCAGTTTTTGTGCAATAGAGAAACGAGCAATAGATTCTAGTTTTTCTATTGAAGCAGGATTGATATTCTTCTGAATAGCTTCTTTTAGAGCTTCTTCTGCTCTTTTGTGGGCTTTTTCAATAGTATTGATGTCCATGTCTTCAAGCGTAATTGCTTGCTCGGTGAGGACGGCGATTTTATCGCCGAAAACTTGAACGAAACCTTTGTCTACGGCTAGAAATTCTGTTCCTTTATCTGAATTCGCTATGATTTCTCCTGCATTAACGATTGTTAACAAAGGAACGTGCCCTTCAAGAACACAGATTTCACCTTCAGCAGCGGGGATAGTCACATTTGTGACTTCCTGACTATAGATCTTCTTTTCAGGTGTAACGATTTCGAGAGTTAGTGACATTTGTTAATCTTTATTCGGATTTTCCAATTGCAGACTCGATATTACCTTTCATGTAGAAGTCGTTTTCAGCAACATCATCCAATTCTCCATCAAGAATCATCTTAAACCCTTTGACCGTGTCTTTAACAGGAACATATTCTCCAGAAACCCCAGTGAAAACTTCTGCAACATGAAACGGTTGAGAAAGAAATTTTTGAATTTTACGAGCACGAAATACAGTTTGTTTATCTGAAGGTGATAGCTCATCGATGCCCAGAATCGCAATTAAATCCTGTAAGTCTTTATAACGTTGTAAAACACGTTGAACACCACGAGCTACATTAAAGTGATCTTCGCCTACAAGTGTAGGATCTAATGCTGTAGATGTAGATGATAATGGATCTACCGCTGGATAAATTCCTAGTTCGGCAATGGATCTTTCAAGTACAATGGTTGAGTCTAGGTGAGCAAATGTTGTTGCTGGAGCAGGGTCAGTTAAATCATCTGCAGGTACATATACCGCTTGGAATGAAGTAATCGAACCTTTGTTAGTAGACGTAATACGCTCTTGTAGCTGTCCCATTTCTTGACTTAAAGTAGGCTGATAACCAACCGCAGATGGAGAACGCCCGAGTAACGCTGAAACTTCTGACCCAGCTTGTGAAAAGCGGAAAACATTATCGACGAATAAAAGAACGTCTTGATTTTTTTCATCTCTGAAGTATTCAGCCATTGTAAGTGCTGAAAGTGCAACACGCATACGTGCTCCAGGAGGCTCATTCATTTGACCATAACACAAGGCCACTTTTGATTTGGTAATATCATTTTGGTCAATAACGCCCGCATCAGACATTTCATGGTAAAGATCATTCCCTTCACGTGAACGTTCACCAACACCAGCAAATACAGAGTAACCACCATGTGCTTTTGCAATATTGTTAATAAGCTCCATTATTACAACAGTCTTACCCACACCAGCACCACCGAATGCACCGACTTTACCCCCTTTAATAAATGGACAAATCAAGTCGATTACTTTAATTCCCGTTTCAAGTATATTCGCTTCAGTGTCTTGTTCAATTAAGGTAGGAGCAGCTCTATGAATAGGGCGCCTTTCTGTTGTTGTCCCAGGACCTTTTTCGTCAACAAGATCACCTGTAACGTTATAAATTCTTCCAAGAACACCTTCTCCAACTGGAACTGAAATCGGATTACCTGTGTTGGTTACATCCATGTCGCGAACAAGACCTTCAGTTGAAGTCATTGCTACTCCGCGAACTCGGCCCTGGCCCAAATGCTGTTGAACTTCCAACACGATTTTTGTGTCTTTTTCGTTAACCTTATAGTTGATTTCAAGTGCATGATAAATCTCTGGAACAGAGTTTTCTGCGAATTGAACATCTACTACGGCTCCAATAACTTGGTCGATTTTACCTGATTTGCTCATGTTTTTTCTATATTGTTATTAATTAAATTTAAATTCTGTGCTTCTTTATGAAGCGGCTGATATCTCTAGTATTTCCTGTGTAATTGCCGCTTGACGAACTCTATTGTACTGAAGCGTTAGATCGTCTACCAATGAGTCTGCATTATCTGTTGCGCTTTTCATTGCAACCATTCGTGCACTATGTTCAGAGGCTTTGGCTTCTAGTATTAATTGATAAATCTGTTGCTTGATGAAAAGTGCTGCTAGTTCTTCGGTTAAAGTTTTAGCATCTGGTTCAAACAGGATTTCACGTGAGTCAGTAGTTTTAATCGCACCATCTTGTCCAAAGCGTTTACGAAGGGTTTCTCGCATCTCGGTTAAGTCGGCAAGTGGTAAAATAGATAGCCGTTCAGGTTCTTGTTTTAAAGTACTTACGAAATGAGTATAGATGATTTCTAGGCTATCGATTGTTCCTTCGCTATATGCCTTAAGCATGTACTCTACAATTTGCCTAACTTCATTGAACGAAACTTTGTCGGTAATAGCAAAGTCCGCAATTAAATCTCTTCTTGTCGCACTAATATACTGCTTTGCTTTACGGCCAACAGTGATATATTTTACGCCACCCTCTATTTTGGAGAGATATCGGAATAAATTACTATTTATCGACCCACAAAGGCCTTTTTCGGTCGAAACAACTAGAATACCTCGTGTTTTGATTGGACGTTCTGAAAAGAAACCTCCACCGATTGATTCACCATTGTTGTAAAGATTATCTACCATATCAGCTAATAATAGGGCGTATTCTCTTCCAGAAGTAGCTTGGTCTTGAGCTTTCTTCATTTTAGAGGCTGCCACGAGTTGCATGGCCTTGGTTATTTGCCTCGTATTCTTGACACCTTTTATTCGGCGTCTGATATCCCTGATGTTAGCCATGAATTTTTATGTATTTAGCAGAAATGGATTAAAATATTATACAGAAAAAGCTCTTTTCCAATCAGCAGAAGCATTTTTGAGATCTTCTTCAATAACTTCAGTTAATTTCTTTTCGTTGTAAATCTTAGTGATTACAGCATCGCCTTGCGACTCAAAGTAGACAATTAAAGACTTAGTTGCAGCGGTGATGTGCTCAACAGCGATATCTTCGAAAAAGCCATTTTGCATTGCCCACATAACTGCGGTTTGAACTTCTACAGCGATAGGGCTGTATGCGGGTTGCTTGAACATTTCAACAACACGTTTACCTTTTTCTAGCTGTGCTTTTGTTTTAGCATCTAAGTCGGATTCAAACTGTGAGAATGCAGCCAATTCACGGAATTGAGCTAATTCAAGTTTAACTTTACCTGATACTTGTTTGTAGGCTTTGATTTGTGCCGCAGATCCTACACGAGAAACTGAGATTCCTACGTTTACGGCGGGTCTAACTCCTTGATTAAATAAATCTGTATCAAGGAAAATTTGACCGTCAGTAATTGAAATTACATTTGTTGGAATATATCCTGATGGATCTCCACCTTGAGTTTCAATAATCGGCAGGGCGGTTAAAGAACCTCCACCATTGTCTTCGTTAACTCGAGCAGATCGCTCTAATAATCTTGAGTGAAGATAAAATACATCTCCAGGATAAGCTTCACGGCCAGAAGGGCGTTTTAAAATTAATGAAATTTGGCGGTATGCAACAGCGTGTTTTGATAAATCATCATAGACGACTAATGCATCCATTCCGTTTAGCATGAACCATTCGCCGATTGCGCAACCAGAATAAGGTGCGAGGTATTGATTAGCTGGATTGTCCGCGGCTGGAGCTGTCACAACTACAGTGTAGGCCATTGCGCCTGCATCTTCTAAAGCTTTAATTGTTCTCGCAACATTCGCATTCTTTTGGCCAATTGCCACGTATACCGAATAAACAGCACGGAAGTCTTTGTCGCCTCTTGCTTCAGCAGCTTTATTGATTTTGGCTTGATTGATGATTGTATCAATCGCAATCGTAGTTTTGCCAGTAGCTCTGTCACCGATGATTAACTCACGTTGTCCGCGTCCGATAGGGATCATTGAATCTACGGCCATTATACCTGTTTGTAGCGGTTGGTCGACAGATTTCCTCGGAATAATTCCAGGTGCAACTTTTTCAATAGGGTAAATTTCACTAGCATCGATAGGCCCTTTTCCATCAACGGGGTTTCCTATTACATCAACGACACGTCCAAGAAGTGCTTTCCCAACAGGAATAGATAGCAATCTACCTGTTGTTTTTGCTTCATCTCCTTCTTTTAGTCGACTGATGTCACCCATGATTACACAACCAACTTCATCTTCCTCGAGATTCAGTGCGATTCCGAAAACATCACCTGGGAATTCCACCATTTCGTTTGACATGACCTTTGACAGCCCATCTACACGAGCTACACCATCGGCGAGCATGGTGATTTTACCAATATTTGACTTAACAGTGCTAGAGTTAAGACTGTCAATTTCCTTTTGTATTAATTCTGCTATGTTGCTCATGTTATTCTTCGTTTAATGCCTACTAATACTTGGCTTGTGCTAAAGGTCGTAATCTACTGATAACGCTGTTTTCATAGACGTCGTCAGCGATTGTTATTTTAAAACCAGCAATCATTGCTTGGTTTGGTTCTTTTGAAATAGTAATGTTTTTGTTGTATATAGCTGATAGTTGTTTCTTTATGTTTTCAAAAACGTCATCCCCCAGTTCGCCTGAATATTCAACTTTAGCTGTATATTTTTGCATTTCGACTTTAATCAGTCTTTTATATAATGCTAAGATCTTTTTTAAGTTTCTTGGTGGATTCGCAACTAGCGAACTTAAAATTGCAGTAACTTTTTCTTTGGAAACTTCGCCATTGTCTAGTGATATTTCTACTAGTTTTTTTGCGTAATCTAAATTGCTTATTTTACTCATTACGTATACTTGGCCGTTTATTTAGCTGTTTCAATTTCCTTTGCGGCTTCTTCGCCAAACACTGTTTTTTCCTTGTCCGAAAGTTTGCGAGCAAGCACTTTTTCTGTAGTATTAACCACTAGTTTTGCAATTTCTTCCTGGACTTCGACCATCATCTTCTTGCGTTCAAGTTCGATGGTGTCTTTCGCTTTACGTAAAAGTTCTTCAGCTTGAGAAGATGCATCTGCACGTTCTTTATCTAAAAATGCTTTGGCCTGATCTCTAGCCGCATTAACTGTTTTGCTGGCTTCTTGAGAGGCTTCTTTCAGTGTGTCAGCTTGTTGTTTTTCAACATCTGCTAATTTAATTTTTACTTCTTCTGCATATTGAAGGCCGTCAGCGATTTTTTGCTGTCTCTGATCGATTGTTTCAATGATTGGTTTAAATGCGAAGCGCCATAAGCAATAAGCTACGATGGCAAAATTGAACATTTGGGCACATAGGATTTTCCAGTTTACCCCGAATTTATGCATTATTTCGCCAACTGGGCCTGAAGCATCGGTTGCTTCATGTGCCGCGGAAGCTAGAACAATGAGACTATCTAACATGTTTATCTTGAGTTGAAATCTTTATTGTGAAAAAGGATAGGGTTTGGATTACACCAATTTTAAAGATTTATTATCTCCCTATCTTATACTTTTTTAAAATTACCTATTTTCCCAAGAAAAGAGAGAAGAAAGCAACACCTTCAGCAAGTGCCATTGCAATAATTGCTTGTACTAAGATTTTTGCAGATGCACCTGGGTTTCTTCCCACAGCTTCAGCTGCTTTTGCACCGATGAGACCTACGCCAATTGCAGCGCCTACGCAACCAAGACCGCCTTGTAGACCGTGGTGAATGTTTCCTGTGATTTGAGCTAGTATTTCTAACATTTTAATATCCTGTTTTATTTTTTGTTTATTTTAATGAGTTCTGAAACACCCACACACGTTGCAGATTGGTTACTGCTGGCATGGTCATGCTTAAGAAAGTGTTTATTTAAATTTCGAATTAATGCTCTCCTGAATCGTGATTACATATAAGACCGATATATACAGCGGTCAGAAGAGTGAAAACCAATGCTTGAACGAGTCCAACTAAGGTTTCTAAAAAGTAAAATGGGATAGGTGCGATGTATCCGACTAATCCAGTGATACTGGTTAGCAGGTTTTCTCCAGCAAATACATTTCCGAATAATCGAAAGGGTAAAGATACATTTCTAAAGGCGATGGAAATAATTTCGATGACTCCGACAAACGCGAATACAAAGAATAGTAAGAAATAGAGAATTCCCGGCACATCGTTTTTGCTGGCTTTATTTCCAAAAAGGTCGAGGAATAACGCTTTGATGCCAGCGTATTTAAGAACGAAATAGATCCATGCTGCGAAGCAAGTCAGACTTAAGGCGTATGTCATGTTTAGATCCGCGTTGCCTGGTCTCATCCAGTATGTCATGTGACCATCTGGGGCAACCCATCCGAAAACACCGACTCCAGGAATTAATCCGCTCCAGTTGTGAACGAGGATGAAAGTGAAAAAGCCGATTAGTATAGGGAATGTCACTTTTAGCATTTTTTTGCCAACAATTGGCTCAACGACGTCTCTAATAGCTTCCACGTAACTTTCCAAGAGGGCTTGTCCTTTCGTTGGAATCATTTGAGGTTTCTTGACGAAAAACTTAACCGCTAGGATTACTGCTAGTGAGAATACCCAACTTGTGGCCATTGCGTTGGTAACCGGTAGCCCACTAATATCAAAAAGATGATAAGCTGAAGGACTGACTCCACTTGAGCCGCTTGCAACTGCAGAATTAGCAGCAAGAAAAATGGACGAAATGGTGATTGAGAATGTGGTCTTTTTTTGCATCAAATAATAGATTTAACGGGCAAGTGTCTGAAGTAACCTTTGGACTGGGTCAACGAATATTTTGAATGTTTTTACAAATGATTCATAATAAGCAATATATATATGAATTTATTTGCTCACACAATTTACCAATTAAGGTAACCAAGGGTACTTCTTGAAATTAGGGGGTCTTTTCTCCAAAAAAGCCTCTTTCCCTTCAGTGCCTTCTTCGGTTAAATAATAGAGCATCGTTGCGTTTCCCGCTAATTCCTGTAACCCCGATTGGCCGTCGCAGTCAGCATTAAAGGCTGATTTTAAGCAGCGAATGGCAAGTGGGCTTTTTTCTAATATTTCACCCGCCCATTTAATTCCTTCTTTCTCAAGTTGATCGATTGGGACCACTGTATTTACTAATCCCATTTCAAGAGCTTCGGCAGCATTGTATTGTCGGCATAGGAACCAGATTTCTCGTGCTTTTTTTTGTCCAACGATACGAGCCATGTAGCTAGAGCCAAACCCTCCGTCAAAACTGCCAACCTTGGGCCCTGTTTGACCAAAAATAGCATTGTCGGCTGCGATTGTGAGATCGCATACAATGTGCAACACATGCCCCCCTCCGATTGCATAGCCTGAGACGAGTGCAATGACGACTTTCGGCATACTGCGAATTAATTTTTGAAGATCGAGGACATTTAAGTGCGGTTTGCCTTCCTCATCTAAATAGCCCGCTTTACCTCGAACGCTTTGATCTCCTCCTGAACAAAACGCATATTTCCCATCAGTATGAGGGCCTGCTCCGGTCAAGAGGACAACGCCGATACGTTCGTCTTCACGAGCATTGGTGAATGCTTGAAACATTTCAGATACCGTTTTGGGACGAAAAGCATTTCGCTTGTGAGGCCTGTTGATGGTGACCTTTGCGACACCGTTAGCTTTTTCGTAAATAATGTCTTCAAAATCGCCGATTTTTTCCCAATCCATTGTTTTCCTTATAGTGTATTTAATTAAAAAAGTTCTAGTTGCCCAATTGAATCTCTTTGCACTTCAACTGGTTCTTCGTTCTCAGGATCTTTTACTGGGTTTTTATAATTCTTTTTTCGTTTTGGTTTGGGGTCGTTGTTTTCTAAATTCTCGAGTATTTCTTTGGCTCGAACAATGACGCTTTGTGGAATTCCTGCGAGTCTTGCTACTTGGATACCGTAAGAGCGATCAGCTGCACCTTTGATGACTTGTCTAACAAAAATGATGTCATCGTTCCATTCTTTAACTGCTACTGAATAATTATTGAGACGAGAGAGCTTGTCGCTCAATGCAGTAAGCTCATGATAATGGGTTGCAAACAGTGTTTTTGGGCCTTTCTTTTTTGACCCATGAAGTTCTTCTACTACGGCCCATGCAATACTTAGACCATCGTAAGTGCTTGTTCCCCTGCCTATTTCATCAAGGATGATGAGGCTTTTTTCAGTGCCGTTATTTAGAATATTGGCGGTTTCATTCATTTCTACCATGAATGTCGAATTTCCACGGGCGAGTTCATCGCTGGCACCAACACGTGAGAAAATTCTATCAACAATGCCGACAGTACATGATTTTGCGGGAACCCATGATCCTATTTGAGCCATTAGCGTAATTAACGCTACTTGGCGGATATAGGTGGATTTACCTGCCATATTGGGACCGGTGAGTAGTGCGATTTGCTCTTCGTGGGAGGATAGGTATGTGTCATTTGGAACAAACGCATGGTCGCCTGCTAATCCGATATCCCCGCTTTTAAGCGATTGTTCAACAACGGGATGTCTTCCTTCTTTTATGTCAATTGTGTCTCCGTCATTAATGGTCGGTCGACAGAAACCTCTTTCTCTTGCAATGGAACTCCATGATGCAAATAGGTCGAGTTTTGCTAGTGTATCAGCTGTTTCTCTTAGTTCTGGGGCTTTATCGAGAACTTTTGTGACAATTTCTCTGAATATTTTTTCTTCTAAAACAAAAGCGTTTTCTTCGGCATTTAAAATTTCTTTTTCTTTCTGCTTTAGTTCATCTGTTTGGAATCGTTCAGCATTCGTCATGGTTCTTTTGCGAATATAATGCTCTGGAACGAGGTGAATGTAGGATTTTGTGACTTCTATGAAATACCCAAATGCACCGTTATATTTAACCTTGAGGTTTCGGATGCCTGTTTTTTCTTGTTCCTGTTTTTCGAAATCCGCTAACCATGATTTGTTGTCAGTTGATAAAATTTTGAATTTATCCAGTTCCGGATCAACGCCTTTTTGAATGAGATTCCCTTCCTGTAGTGTTTGAGGGAGATTCTCTTCGACGGTTCGATTCATCTCTTCGCGTAAATCATCCAGTGTGTGAATGTTTTTAGAGAGGGAGGCTATTTGAAGTTGTTTGAATTCCGCCAATGCTTCGATGATTGAGGGCAATTGATCCAACGTGTTTCTAATCCCGCCGAGTTCTCTAGGTCGTAGGACCCTGTTTTGGAGGCGACTTAGAATTCGTGGGATGTCGTTGATCTTAGTTAAACTTGATTGAAGTTTAGATGAAAGGACGGGCTGGGAGTATAAATCTGAGACGTATTGCTGGCGTAAATTAATTGTTTTGATGTCGAGTTCGGGGGAGGAGAGGTATTGTTCAAGCAATCTTGCACCAGCGGCAGTAATAGTGGTGTTAATCGTATCCATTAAAGAGCCAACTCTATTACCGCTGGATGTCTTGAATATTTCCAGATTTCTTAAAGTAGCCGGATCTAGTAAGAGTTTTTTACTGCTCTCATAAACAATAATCTTTTGCAGATTTTCCGGCTTTTGGCAAAGCGTCTCTGTTACGTATTGAATTAGTGCGCCCGCAGTGCTCAGTCCAGGGTTGTCGCTTTTGATGCCGAACCCGTCGAGGTTTAATACACCTAACGCATTCGTTACAGCTTTCAGTCCTTCTTGTGGATCAAAATGAAACTCGGCAAGTTCTGTGACGGCGGCAGTTTGAAGAATTTCTTCAATTCGTGAAATCGCACAGTTTTTCTCTTTATGCTTTTTTATTTGATCAGGAAGCGTCTCCGAAATAATGATTTCTTGGGGCTGAAGGGAGGAAAGGATAGGGAGCAAGTTCTCGATATTTTTGTCACTGGCTAATTGGAATTCGCCGGTTGAGAGGTCCAGCCATGAAGCGTTAAGTGTTTGCTTCTCATAATGTAGGGCGAGTAAAAAGTGATTGTGATCCGCTTGTAACTGGTTCCCTTCTAAAACCGTTCCTGGGGTTAGGATTCTAGTTAATTTTCTCTCAACGAGCTTTCCTGCTTGTGGTAGTCCAACTTGTTCGCATAAAGCAACTTTCTTTCCTACTGCTAAGGCTTTATTAATGTAATTGTCGGCGGCATGGAAAGGGATTCCTGCCATCAACATTCCATTGCGGTGTGTGAGAGTAATGCCAAGGATTTTAGAACCTTCTTCGGCATCTTCGAGAAACATCTCATAGAAATCGCCGAGCCTAAAAAGCAAAAGGGTGTCATCTTGAAGTTTACTGCGAACTTCAAAATATTGCTGCATCATTGGAGTTAAACCCTTTTTTGCCATTATTTCGTGTTTCCTTTTTCTATTTTAAAATTCGAGTTGTGTATTCTGCGACAAATGTTTTGTTTTTAGACGCAGGTGCGAGATCAATTTCATAATTGCTATAAACTTTCAGCGTGATCTCAATGGTAAAATAAGATTTATAAAACATCATGAGTAATAAACAAGAAGAAGTCATAAACATTTTTAAAGAGAGTGGAGCTTTGCTATCAGGGCATTTCCTGTTAAGATCAGGTTTGCATAGCGCTTATTTTTTTCAGTGCGCTCAGGTTTGTCAGTATATGGATAAAGTGACTCGTTTGTCAGAGTTGCTTGTGGAGAATCTCTCTGATTTAGATTTTACTACTGTTTTAGCGCCCGCAATGGGAGGCTTGGTTATTGGGCAAGAAGTTGCCAGGCAAACGAATAGCCGATTTATTTTTGTTGAAAAAATTGATGATAAACTGGAGTTTAGGCGTGGATTTAAAATGGAACCTGGTGAAAAAATTCTTATTGTTGAAGATGTTGTTACGCGCGGTGGTCGGGTAAATGAGGCACTGAAAATAGTTCAAGACAATGGTGGGAAAACGGCAGGAGTCTCTGTCTTGGTTGACCGAAGTGAAGGAAAGGCAGATTTTGGATTACCATTAGTGTCTTTAGTTGAATTGAGCTTCCCTACTTATCCAGCTGATGCGTTGCCTCCAGAATTGGCTAGTACGCCGGTGACAAAACCTGGCTCATAATACAGTCTTTTTAACCAGATTTTTAGATGGCTAAATATCCCTTACATAGTGGTGTTAAAATTGTTAATTCTCATCCAGAGGGGATTATTGCATTTTATAAACCAGAGGGAGTCTTATCTCACCCGAATACGAATAAAATAGAAAAAAAGGCGCTTTTGATCGCGACTTACGATTTGGACAAAGAATGCTATTCGTGGAAGGATGAAGGGTCAGATGTCGAGAAAGTGCTGTATTTGAATAATCGCTTAGATGGACCAACGTCAGGGATTATTATTGGAACGTTGAGTTTTGAAATGCATGAAGCGGTGAAAAAGGCGTTTACTGAAAGGCATTGCGAGAAGGAGTACTGTGCGCTTGTGAAGGGGAGGGTTTACCCAAAACGTGGGATTTGGCAGGATCGTTTGAAGAGGGAGCAATCTAAAGGCCGCCTAACCGTTTCGGGAGGCGGCGGTACTATTTGCGAAACACATTATGAGTCAATTCGTTATAAGGATGGCGTTGTTCCAGTGACATTGTTGAAATTAATGCCAAAAACGGGGCGAACGCATCAATTAAGAGTCCAATGTGCCATGCGGAAACATCCGATTATGGGTGATAAAAAATATGGAGATTTTAAAAACAACCGACTTTATGCAAAATCCACAGGAAATACCCGTTTGTTATTGCACGCTTCAAAGGTAAGCATTCCATTGGTCTTCAGAGGTAAAACAATTACGTTTAAGGCAAAGTGTGAAAAGGCACTAGATTAAGGGGCATTGCTAGAATTTTGTAATTGTTTTTTTGCGAATCGCTAGGTACAGTAAGGCTTCTCAAAATCAAATTGGAAAAGGTTAATCGCATGAAAAAAGCACTTATAACAGGAATAACGGGTCAAGATGGCTCATATTTAGCTGAGTTACTTTTAGAAAAAGGCTATGAAGTTCATGGTATCGTAAGAAGATCTTCGACTTTTAATACGAGTCGTATTGATCATTTGCATGGTAATGAAGATTACAAAGGTAAGTTTTTCTTACATTTTGGAGATTTGGCTGATGGTGTACAGTTGGTTAAATTGCTTTATGATTTGAAGCCAGATGAGGTTTACAATCTTGCCGCTCAAAGTCATGTTCGTGTGTCTTTTGATATTCCAGAGTACACGGGAGATATTGTTGGCTTAGGCGCAGTTCGTATTTTAGAGGCGATTCGCGAGGCTGGCCTTTGCGATAAGGTGAGATATTATCAAGCGTCTTCATCGGAAATGTTTGGTTTGGTACAGGAGGTTCCACAAATCGAAACTACGCCCTTGTATCCCCGTTCACCGTATGCGTGTGCGAAGGTTTACGCCCATTATTTAACGATTAATTTTCGTGAATCGTATGGGTTACATGCGAGTAGTGGAATTTTGTTTAATCATGAATCTCCGCGTCGTGGTGAAACTTTTGTCACTCGTAAGATCACAAGAGCAGCTACACGTATTAAAATGGGCCTTCAGAAAGAGCTTGTTTTAGGAAACCTCGATTCGAAGCGTGATTGGGGATATGCCAAAGAGTATGTTGAAATGATGTGGATGATGCTTCAGCAGGATAAGGCTGATGACTATGTTGTCGCAACGAATGAGACTCATACTGTAAAAGAATTTTGTGAAGAGACTTTTTCATGCCTAGATATGGATTGGAGGGAGTTTGTTAAGTATGATAAGCGTTATGAAAGACCAGCTGAAGTAGAGCTTCTTATAGGAAATCCAGATAAAGCTAAGAGGCAATTAGGCTGGGAACCAAAGGTGAAATTTAAGGAACTAACAAAAATCATGGTAGATTCTGATTTGGAGTTGGCGAAGAAAGAGAAGGCTTACAACGATAGTACGGGTAATGTCGGGTAGTGTTTACATTGCAGGGCATCGAGGAATGGTGGGATCAGCCATTCTTCGTCAAATTGATGGATTGAATCCTGATCGTGTTATTACACGTACTCGGCAAGAATTGGATTTGTGTGATAATGCAGCGGTTCAAGAATTCTTTGCTAAGGAGAAGCCTGATTGTGTTATTATTGCTGCGGCAAAGGTAGGCGGAATTCACGCAAATAATACTTATCCCGCAGACTTCATTTATGAAAATCTTTCTGTGGCATTAAATATTATTCATTCTGCCTATCAGAATGGGACCAAACGTTTAATGAATTTAGGAAGTTCCTGTATTTATCCTCGTGAAGTTCCACAGCCAATGAAAGAAGAGGCTTTGCTGAGTGCTCCGTTGGAAAAGACAAATGAAGCTTATGCTGTTGCAAAAATAGCGGCTTTGAAAATGTGTGAGTATTACCGTAAGCAATATGGAGTGCTTTATCATTCTGCAATGCCTACTAATTTATATGGCAAGGGGGATAATTATCATCCTGAAAACTCACATGTTTTGCCTGCTTTGATTAGACGATTTCATGAAGCGAAAGAAAAGAATTTAGCTGAAGTGGTTGTTTGGGGGACAGGAACTCCTAAAAGAGAATTTTTAAATGTAGAAGATCTTGCATCTGGTGTATTCTATCTCTTGCAGGAGGAAAATCCTCCTGATTGGGTGAATATCGGAGCAGGTGTTGACTACACAATTGCTGAAATTGCACAAATGGTGAAAGATGCCGTTGGCTTTAAAGGGGATCTTGTTTTTGATCCAACAAAACCTGATGGAACTCCTCGTAAATTCATGGACAGTAGTAAGTTGATGGCTTTGGGATGGAAGCCGAAGATTGCGTTTCAGGATGGGTTAAAGTCCACATATCAAAATTTCTTATTAGGATTGGAAGCTGGAACTGTTCGAGCTTCTTAAATTATTATTCGCTAAAGGCGAAGGGACTTAATTATGCCTGCGACAGTTTTAATAGTAGATGACGAAAAAAATACTCGCGAAGGTCTATCCATGGCCCTGGAAGATAAGTATGAGGTTTATCTGGCGGCTGATGCTGACGAGGCGTTCAACCTAATGGCTGAAATCGACTTTGAGGTTATTCTTACTGATTTGAGAATGGCCGGAAAGTCGGGGATGAAGGTGATAGATAAGGCTATTGAAATGCCACATTCCCCCATCTGCATCATGATGACTGCGTACGGAACAGTTGACACTGCTGTTGACGCAATGAAGCGGGGTGCTTTTGATTTCCTAACAAAACCAGTTAATTTAACTAAGTTGGAGTTGCTCATACTTCGAGCATTGAAGTCGAGGACGCTAGAAAAGGAAAATGTCGTTCTTCATAAACGTTTAGATAAGAAATATGATTTTAATAAAATCATTGGAAATTCGAAGGGATTGCATGATATTTTAGATAAAGTGAAGCTTGTCGCTCCTGCGAGAACAACGGTTCTTATTGAAGGAGAGACGGGAACAGGAAAAGAACTAATTGCACAGGCTTTGCACCAAAATAGTCCCCGTGCTAGAAATAACTTTGTGGCAGTCCATTGTGCTTCTTTACCTTCAAATTTGTTGGAAAGTGAGATTTTCGGTCATGAGAAAGGATCATTCACGGGTGCGGTAGAAAAACGAATCGGCCGTTTCGAGTCCGCAGATAAGGGAACGTTATTTCTTGATGAAATTGGTGAAATAGATGCTTCAACTCAAGTGAAGCTCTTGCGTTTTTTAGAAACAAAAACCTTTGAACGAGTAGGTGGAACAAAGCCTATAACCGTTGATGTCCGGCTTGTTTGTGCAACAAATCGCAATTTGGAAGAACTGGTTGAGAAGGGTGTTTTTCGTGAAGATTTGATTTACCGATTGAAGGTCGTTGCTCTTGGTTTGCCACCATTGCGTGAGAGAAAAGATGATGTAATGCTTTTGATAAATCATTACGTGAAATATTTTGCCGATGAAAATGGCCATCGTCCGCTGACATTTACTTCGAATGCGCAAAAAGTTTTATTAGAATATGCTTGGCCTGGAAATATTAGGGAACTACGTAATTTCTGTGAAAACGTAGTAGTTATGCATCACGATGCTGAAATTGATGTTTATGATTTAGAACAAAAGTTTCTGAATAACACGAAAGCTGTTTCTAGATTTGCAGCATCTGATAAAGCTCTTTCGGTTGAGGAAAACGAAAAAATCCTCATGCGTAATGCATTAAGAAAGGTGAGAGGGAATAAAACAAAAGCCGCTGAGCTATTGGGTATTAGCCGTCGAACTTTGCATCGAAAGTTAAAACAGTGGCCAGAAATTGATGTAAAATAGTTGTTTCTACTGCAACCCCGTTGCCTCCATTAAGCCTAGAGAGATAAGGATTAATATGAATACAGGGATAGTGAACAGCGAAATGGCATGCGATAGGCCACACGCAATGCCAGTTGGTTTATGACCATTGCAGTAAATGGCAACAATGGCGACGGGCATAATCGCCATGGGCATAATGGCTTCAATATATAGAAAACTCTTAAAATTTCCGTTTTGAAATAAGGCGGAAATAATAGCGATTGAAATAGCTGGAAACAGTAAGTTTCGATGGAGTAGGACTAAACAAACTTCTTTAGAGAAAAGGCTTCGAAATTTTATACCCTTGAAAATTATAAATAGTAATCCGCCAATCGTAGAAAGTGCAAGGGGGACGTTGAAACTGGCAATAAATGTAATGATAGGCCAAATTGGCTGATGGTTCAGTTTGTCCGGTTCATATGTCAGTGCGATGAATGCAATAACTAGTGCTACCGCAGGAGGTGAAATCATGTTTTTAAAAGAAATCTTTTTAGCCTGACTGACTAGGGAAATACCAAGTGACCACATTAGGAAATCGCCAACGACGACAAAAGGAAACATTTCCGCCAAACTAGAGGATCCGAGCAGTTCTTCCACCGTTGCGAATGCCATAAACCCATAGTTTTGAATAAGACAGGTTAGATTAAAGGCTCCTTTATTTGTTTCTTTTGGAAGTTTTCGAGCGAGTGAACTAGATATTAGCCATGCCAACAGGACAAAGGCAAGGCATGCACAGGCATATTCTATTGCTGTTGGGATTTTCTCAACTTCTAGGTGGAGGTAGACTTTTGAAAAAATAAAACACGGCGCTGTGGCCCATATGACTCCATATTTAACTATTTTTGATATAAATCTCTCAGGTATAGAGAACAGCCACGTTAAAATTGCACCCAGTATTATCCATAAAAAGATATTTTGGATAAGAACTGTAAGTATTTGAATGTAAGTTGACCCCATTAAATGCCAATATTTTGTTTAATCAATTTCGGCATTAATGAAACCGTACGATTTGGACTTGGTTTTTTCCTTTCTTTTCTTATATTCCCCATATTGCTGAAAAATACGGCTTTATTGCTTAATGATAAATTGGGCAATAGCACATGCGGGAGTAGCTCAGCTGGATAGAGCAACGGTTTTCTAAACCGTGGGTCGGGGGTTCAAGTCCCTCCTTCCGTACGTTTGTTATTTTGAAGTCATTACATAAACGCCATCCCAGTCTTTTCCTGGAGGGTTGTCTTTCATGTCTTGGCAACGTTCTACGAAGATGGTGGAAAGGTTTTCTTTTACGCCAGGAGTTATGCCAGGGCGATGCATTTCGTAGTCTTGTGCTTTTGTGTAAAGGCTAATGGCCTTGTCCCAATCTTGAGTAAGGTAAGCGTCACTTGCTTGTTGTGTGATTTCCTCACAGTCGATGATACGTTGCTCTAGACTGTCCTTGAATCCAAAGACTTCGTACATGCCGACGGGTATAGATCTTCCTTTTACGATGATTCGATCTAGAAAGCGGAATAAAACATCATCTTTAAAAGCTACAGATGCATCTTTGGATTCTTCGGTTACCATTATGTAGGCACCAAAAGCTTTTGCACCACTTTCACAACGAGCTGCGAGATTTACCATGTCGCCCATCATTGTATAATTGAAACGGTTCAATGCTCCCATGTTTCCAACCGTTGCAATACCAGTGTTCATACCAATTCTTGTTTGCATTTGCCCCACACATTCTGGCCATTTACTGCCTTCGCTTTTCCATTTTTCACGAAGCTCCATCTGTCGATCATACATTCGTATGGATGTTCTGACTGATTTATGAGCATGGTCTTCCATGGCAATCGGAGCTCCATAGAAGGCAACAATCGCATCACCGATATATTTATCAAGGGTACCTTTCTCCTCTTGAAGAATATCTGTCATAGCTGTCAGGTATTCATTCATTAAGTCAACGAGTTGCGGAGAGGTTAAAAGCTCTGAAAATGTAGAGAATGCCTGTACGTCACTGAAATATGCAGTGATCTCTGTATCTGCACCCCCAAGACTTGGCTCTTCCCCTGATTCAACCATTTGGTCAACTAAGTCGGGTGAGACATAAGTTCCAAACATGTCTTTAATGTTGTTTTTCAGTTTTTGTTCCTCAATCCATTTCATCACAATGGCACCACCTTGAACAAGTGCAAATGCTAGAATTGGCCAAGCAAGTGGCAGCTGTAAGCTTTGAGTTCGAAATACGAAAAATGCAAAAACGATATAAGCAAGAGCAAAAAAAACTGGAAGGACGGCAGACATTCCGGCGCTCGCCTTACGTAGAAGAAAGAGGGAGCCAATAGATAGAATTAACCATACAATGGCAATTGGGATAATAGGTGCCTTCGTTAAAAAGTCTTGTTTGATGATGTTGTTAAAGGCATTAGCGTGGACTAATACAAGAGGACTATATGAATTTAGAGGGGTAGGGCCCATATCCGAAAGGCCGGATGCTGTTTGACCAATGAATAATGCCTTGTCGGAAAGTGTTTTAGGTAACCCTTCTGGCCATTTGTTTTCAATACGGTCAGTAAGTAATGTTTTTTCTTTTTCATATTGAGCAATTTCATCATATTTCGGTTGGACATAGTCGTCTTTTTGTTTGTTAAGACCTTTTATTGCTTCTTCTATTTCTTTAGCCTTAACGTTGTCCCCAGATTTTTTTGCATCCTCAAGTTCAACTTTTTTAGGGTTAAGGTATGCCGTTTCGAATTGTTTTAACGTATTCTCAATTTCATTTTTTGTGTAAATAATTTGTTCCTCTCTGAGCTCTTTTTCATATTTTATACGAAAGTATTTACTAACCATAAAGAACGGCGCAATTTTGAAGCCGTCTCGACTTCTATAGTTGATCAAGAATTCGCCTTTTTTATTAATTGGGATGTCGTAGGTTTTTTCTTTGGTGATGAGTTCAATTTTATCACCTAGTGTGATTTTTACATCATCAGGTGTGATTTTGAAATACTTGATAAGCATTTGTGTTACTAAACTCGCATACACATTATCCTTATGTTTTACAATTAAAGGTAAATAGCGTCGCATCCCATCAACTGGACTGGGGTCAACGTTTACAAATGCAGTTAATCCATGTTTTGATAATTCAGGTATTGGAAGTAGGGCATGAGCAGATTTTGTTAGCAAGTCGGTATCACCAGTAACGTGTGGCAATGGTAGCGTGTTTATAACAAGTTGCTCTTGAGTCGCTTCCTTACTGATTTCTTTTTCGACATTATCGTCTCCAACTGTTTCTAGGACAGCACCAGTGATGACACCGGGTAATCCTTTCATTGCGTCACCGAATGCTTCATCATCTTCTGGGTGACGTTTGGTGGGTTCGGTGAAATAAATATCAAAGCCAACGACGGGTGGTTTTTCATACTTCATTGATTTTAGAAATTCTGCATGAATCGTTCTTGGCCATGGCCATTTGCCCCAATCATTTTTGTAAGCCTTGAGTGAGTGGTCATCGATACCAACGAGGAGTAGTTTTTCTGTTGCTTTTTCGTCAGCTGCTGCACGCATTTTAAAACGCCAATCAATTGAAAGGTGTTCCATCTGCTGGAAGATGTCTGTGGTGCTTATCAGTATAAACAATAAAAGCGCTGCAGGTGGTGCTAATAAAAGGTATAGTAGTTCTTTTTTTTGGTTTGGTTTTTTCTTAGCCATAATTCAAATGGAATTGGGAGTGTTAATGTGAGAAACTGAAAGTCGGGAAAACTAAAGCAGTGTGGGTATCGTAAGTCAAATATTGAAAAAGCGAGGAAAGGGTGTGTTTAAGAATGGAGCAATTGCACCTGGATGTCGCATTTGTTTTGTATATCTTTCACTTGTTCAATGAGATGTGAAATATCAAGGTTCATGTAACGGTTGGGCAAATGAGGCAGTTTGGTTAAGATGCACTTTTTGATATTCGGGATGATGGAGAATTTTTCTTGATGAACTTTAATTTTTATAGCAGCTAAGAGAATTATAGACTGGATTAATAGGGCGGGTTGAGAGGTTCTGTTTATTTTAAGCCAGACTTTTTCAAAGACTTCATGTGTTTCCCACCAAAATCCGTTGTTGTATAGATCAATACCATATTTATAAGTTTCTGATTTTTGGAATTTTTCTACATCATTAAATTCAGAATCGAGTGAACTTAGAATTGAGTGAAAATTTCCTTCGGGAGGGAAGTTGCTTTCGCCGGGCAAGTAACGCTGATTAGGAAGTTCAACTGTGGTATAGCGCATTGTTTTAAGATTTTAGAAGTGAGGCGTAACCTTCTTTGTAATTTTCAAACTGAGGTTTGAACTTTATGGCTTCGCAAATTTTATGATTACTTATTTTCCTATTTGGGGGAGTTGAACGACCGTAAGATTGTCGAGTCATTGTCGACTTTTTATTGGGATTAAAAACAGGTTTTTGTGAATTTATTTGAGTAGCGATCCACTCAACAACGTCTTTTTTAGCAGCAGGAGAACCGTCGCTTAAATTGAATCTATCGAAACGTTTTTTTGGAGGATTTAACAGTAGTTGTTCTATCGCTTGGCAGGCATCTACTTTGTGAATTAGATTTAGAAAAGCTTCTCCTGTTCCAGAGAATTCTAGATCGCCTTTTTTTAATTGATTCAGCAAATGATGGCGTTTGGGGCCGTATATTCCCGCTAATCTTAATACATAAGCTCTGGCAAAAGTTTCTGTTTCTTTTAATAAAACATTCTCTGCTTCTAAAAGGATTTCAGCAGTAGGTGATAAATCGCAAAGGGATGTTGATTCATCAACCCATTCGCCATTGTTTTGTGTGTAGACCGACGTGCTACTAGTGTAAACGATCGACTTTTTTATAGGAGTCGATTTCGCCCATTCAATAATGGATGATTGACCATCTATATAAGATTTTTTGTAGCCTTCTAAATTCCGACTTGCTGAACTAACGCAGTTAACTGCAAGGCTCGTTTCTTGAGGAATAGCAGAGTGCCACTCATTGCTATCTAAGTCGCAGGTGATAATGTTTTTGATTCCTTGCGAACTTAGTGCTTCGGCCGTTTCCTGATTACGGGTAAGGGCGGTGACCTTGAATCCTTGGTTATGGAAATTGGTTGCGAGTTCGCCTCCAATGTAACCGCAGCCAAAGATGATGATGGATTTACTCATTTGAATTTGGTTATGTGCTCTTGGTTTGGTCTCGCGGACAAGATTGTCTGTGAGACATTGTGTTTTTTACTCATTTGATTTCCCACTTGTAAGGGGAAGATGAAAGCCTTTCATAACCTTTAGGCGTGACTCGAACGACATCTTCAATTCGAACACCTCCGATGCCTTTATAGTATAAACCGGGTTCTACTGTGACTGTCATGCCCGTTTTCAAAAGGTCATTTCCACCTCTTGAACCTAGGTTGGGTCTTTCGTGTATGTCGAGTCCAAGTCCATGTCCTGTTCCATGAAAGAATCCTTTATAGCCATCGCCATCGCGACCTGTTTTGAAACCATTGGCCTCGAAGTAATCCACTGCGAGTTGATGGATCTTTTGACAACTTTGCCTGGGTCGTATGTTTTCAAGAACATGCTTTTGGCATTCTCGGACAGCGTTCATGAGCTTTTTTTGCTCTTTAGATGCTTTGCCTTTTAGAAACGTTCTTGTCATGTCACCGAAGTAACCTGTTTTTTCTACCCGAGGGAAAATGTCAACTATGATAAGTTGATTGGCGTAAATGGGACCTGTTCCTGAATCGTGTGGATCACAGGCTTGATCACCGCATGCGACTATTGTGCCCTTGGCACTTGCGCCTTTTTCCAGGCAGATTGTGTCGATTTCTTGTTTGATGAATTCGGATGTAAGGACTTTCTTTTTATAATAAAGAACGCCTTTTTTGATGGTGGATTTTTCTAGGATTTTTCGAGTTCTTTTGAAGCCGAGTGCACTGAGCTTATTGCCTGCTTTGATCGCTTCCGCCTGGATGTCATTCTTGCACATGCGCTCAGGAAAGAAAGGTGTTTCTTTAACATTTAGTTTCACGCGTGCTTTTTTAAGCTGAAAGGCTAGGCCGGCAGGGAAGTTCTCTGGAATGACGAACGTGGAAACATTGAACTCTTTTGCGAAACACTTAATTAACTCAATATTGTTGAATGCTTTTTTTAGTGTGACGAGCTTCTCTTTCCATTCATCAAGAGAAAGTATGTTATCGAACGTGGATTCTTTTATAGCTCTGCCGAATTCGAGAGAATTCATAAAGGCGTATGATTTGCCGCGAAACTTAATTGCGAGAAAAGCGTCGGGGGCTTGGAATTGTCCAAGGTAGAGCATGTCGGCATCTTGATCGGGTGCGGAATATAGGAGTTGTGCTTCGTTGTTCATAGATTAATTGAGTGCTTATAATATTAACATGGCATCGCCGTAGCTATAAAATCGATATTCGTTTTTCATTGCTTCTGTGTAAATTTCCTTCAGCCAGTCTATCCCGTCTTCTGATCCGGGAGTAAGAAATGCTGAGACAAGACAAAGTAAAGTGGATTTTGGAAGGTGGAAGTTGGTTATGAGAGAATCAATTGATTGAATGGTTGTTGGTGGGTAGAGATAAATGTTTGCGTTCAAATTAGATGTATCTAACTCTGGGTTTTTCTGGTATTCACGGAAGGCGTGTTCCATTGCTCTAACTGAAGTTGTTCCTACGGCTACTCTCTTTTTCCCATTATGTTCAAGGATGTTATTGAAGACCGATTTCTCAATGGAATAGGATTCTGTGTGAATAGGGTGATCTTCGATGTTATCGCATTTAATCGGCTTGAAGGTGCCGAGTCCTACATTGAGTGTGAGGTCCAGAAATTGAAAGCCTTCTTTACGCATATCCGCCATAAGCCAATTGGTGAAATGAAGACCTGCTGTTGGTGCAGCAGCGGCGAGCCGTTTTTCCGGGTTTGCGTAAACGGTTTGATAACGTTCCGTGTCTGCCGCATTTCTTTCAGCTGTTTTCTCGGCTTCGATGTAAGGGGGAAGCGGAATCGATCCATGCTCTTCTGCAATATCGAGAATGGAGAGGCCTTCGTCTTTTGTGGGAGAGAATTTCACCAGAAACTCACCACTATCTGTTCGTTCAAGGACATCTGCAGAACAGACGTCTTTGAGGAAAAATCGACTGCCTGGTTTGAGTTTTTTACCTGGATTTAATAAGCACCACCAATAGTTGAAGCCTTCTTTTCCCTGCCGGAGTAAAAAGCATTCGGCTTTTCCGCCATTGATTCGTTTAACGTTGAGTCTAGCATTAAAAACTTTTGCGTTGTTTCTAAAGAGGAGACTGTCCTTGGGTAGGATGTCGGGAATATCTTTAAAAGTATGGTGTGATACAGTTTTCGTTGAACGGTTTACTACGAGCAACTTTGATTCATCTCTTCTGTCTGAGGGCTTTTGTGCGATTAAGCTAGAATCAAGTGAATAGTCGAAGCGGTTTATATCCATAGTATATCAAGTGGTTGAAGTTGCTAATGAATCATAAACAACGAATATTGGAAGTCCCTTTTTTGTTATTGTGTAATACCTTATAATATAGCACTTTAGTGAAATAGATGAAGTTTCCTGAAATATACAAGTATCGTAAATTAACGGCTAGCCACAGAAATTCCTTTGGTTTGCTTATGATGCTATTAATTACCATCTTCTCGTTGAATTCAGTAAACGGAGCATCACATGTTATAACTAGAGGTGATACTTTAGGAACGGTGGCTCAGTATTACGGTGTTAGTCTAAAGGAACTAGTAAAGGCTAATGGGATTAAGGATGTTAATAAGATAAAACTGGGGCAATCATTACTTATTCCAGAAGGAGCGGAAAAAACCTCGGTTTCAGCAAGTAAATATACAGTTCAAAATGGTGACACGTTGAGTGGTATTGCGATGAAATTTGCCAGTTCGGTTTCGTTGTTAATGCATGCAAATAATTTGGACAGTCCTCAACTTATAAGAGTTGGGCAAGTATTGAAAATTCCAGGTAAGGCACCAAAGCGGCAACAGTATGTTGTTCGGAATGGTGACTCTCTTGGAGTTATCGCATCTAGGTTTGGCACCACTGTTAACGAGATTTTGAAATATAATTCATTGTCGAGTCCGAATATGATTTTCCCTGGGCAAACACTGTCGATTTATTCTGGTGAAAATGTTGATGCAACATCGATTCTTCCGCGTTTATCAGATCGAGTTAAAAGTTGGATTTCAAAACCTAGAGTGAAAAATGGACGTTGGAAGAATATTGTTATTCATCATAGCGCAACTGCAATGGGTAGCGGTAAGGGTATGGACCGATATCATAAGGAAGAACGTCGCATGAAGAACGGATTAGCTTATCATTTTGTCATAGGGAATGGTCGTGGAATGAGAAGCGGTGAAATCTATATTGGCAATAGATGGAATAAGCAACTCGATGGTGGCCATTTGAAAAGTCATGCTTTAAATCAAACCAGTATTGGAATTTGTCTTGTTGGAGATTTTGAGAAAAAAGCCCCTAGCTCTATTCAGATGGATAAACTAGAAGCATTAGTTCGACATGTTATGTCTATGACTAAAGTTCCACTTTCGAAGGTGACAACACATAAATTGATTCATCCCAAGCATACACTTTGCCCTGGAAAGCGATTTCCAGTAAGTAAGTTTAAAAGATCTCTGTCTAGATCTTAGGTGTAGGCAGAGTTAGGTTTAATACGGTAGGGCATTAGGGAAAGTGTGGTTTGTTGTAAGAAATTTAGATTTATATAAGAGGATATTATTGAATGAGTGTTGATAAGACTAATATGGCTTTTTATTTGCGGCAGGCGGCTGAGCATCGTCCTAAGGATGCAGCTGTTATAATACCAAAACGAAAGAAGTTTTCAAAGGAACTGGAAAAGGATGTTTATTCTTTTTCTGAATTAGAAAGTTTATCAGATGCTTGCGCTCGTTACCTTGAGAAAAAGAATGTTAGGCGTCAGACTAAGGTTCTAATAATGGTTCGCCCGGGGATTGAGCTAATTTTATTGGTTTTCTCATTGCAAAAAATTGGGGCAGTTCCTGTGATTATTGATCCTGGGATGGGAATGAAGAATTTTGTGAGTTGTGTTGAGCATACAAAGCCGGATGTTTTTATTGGAATTCCACAAGCACTGTTTTTGTCGATGCTTTTTCGTAAGGTTTTTGAGCCGATTTCGGAAAAAATAATCATTCAAAAAAAGAAGTTTTTAAAAGAACTTAATGCTTTTAAGGAAGATGAACCTTTCTGCATCGCTAAGACTAAATTGAATGAGTTGGCAGCTGTGCTGTTTACATCTGGGGCGACCGGTCCGTCAAAGGGGGTTTGCTATGAGCATGGAATGTTCATATCTCAATGCGAGCGAATCAAGAAACAATACGGGATTAAGCCGGGAGAAATTGATTTGCCGATGCTCCCTGTCTTTTCATTATTTAACCCTGCATTGGGTATGACAACTGTTGTTCCAGAGATGAATCCGAGTAAGCCTGCAAAGGCGAGTGCAAGAAAACTCGTTCAGGATATTCAGGAGTTTGGAGTCACTAATAGTTTCGGTTCTCCTGTTCTTTGGGATAAAATTTCGCGTTACTGTTTAAAGAAAGGAATTAAATTAAAGGGACTTAAGCGAGTTCTTGCCGCCGGTGCACCAGTCTCTGCACAGATAATTGAGCAGATGAACGAGGTGATGCCAAATGGTGAATTGCACACTCCTTATGGTGCAACGGAGTCTCTACCGGTAAGTAGTATCGATGGCGCAACGGTATTGTCTTATTCAAAAGAAAAATCATTGAAGGGAGAAGGTACTTGTGTGGGTAAGGTCTTAGATAATGTTGAAGCTAGAATTATTCAAGTGGTGGAAGGCGTTATTGTTAATATTGAAAATACAAAAACATTACCAGTTGGTGAAATCGGAGAGATTATTGTTAAGGCTGATTTTGTAACAAAAGAATATTATAATATACCTGAAAAAACTGCTGAGGCGAAGATCAAGGGGGGACCAGACTTATGGCATCGCATCGGAGATATGGGCTATTTTGATGAAAAGGGTTATCTTTGGTTTTGTGGTCGTAAGTCTGAACGAGTGATTATGAAAGACGGGGTTTTGTACACGGACTTGTGCGAAGGTATTATCAATAAAAATAAACGCGTGTACCGTTCAGCTCTCATTGGACTGGGTAAGCCAGGGAAACAAATTCCTGCGATTGTAATTGAACCAGAGAAGGCATGTTACCCTAAGACGGCAGAGGCGCTTGAGGCTTTTAAGAGAAATGTGTTAGCGGTCATGATTACGGAGGATATGTTGAAGGATATTCGCCAGATTTATTTCAAACGAAAATTGCCTGTCGATGTTCGACACAATGCGAAAATTAATCGTTTGAAATTAGCAAAAGAATTTAGTGCTTAAGCGAATTGAAATATAAGGGTTTTGATCCCTATGGGGTCGTTGCCTTTCCCGTTGCGTTGTTCAGCAAGCTAGGTTTCAATATTGGCAAGATTTAGTTTTTAATTGTTTTACAGAAATCAATAAACTCGTTTTCAACGCCATTGATTGTTGCCGAGTCAGCAGTGGCTTTGACGAATAAGACAAAAGAGTCTTTGAAACACATGCTCGCAAGGATTGCATTATCAGGTGCCTCTGGGTTTATTAATTTAACAAATTGAAAAGTTCCCATG
Organism: uncultured Opitutales bacterium; assembly: GCA_963924785.1. Lineage (GTDB taxonomy): Bacteria > Verrucomicrobiota > Verrucomicrobiia > Opitutales > CAJWYM01 > CAWUTK01. Next base: position 468 of record CAWUTK010000181.1, on the reverse strand, counting down.
GGTGATTTGACTTCTTTTATATGTTGTTTGATCACTGTGTCGCTTTCTTGTGGGAGGCCTACTTGAACTCTCCAGCGATTAATGTTTGCAGTAACTCCACCTGCTTGCCCTGTAAGTTTAATGATTGAGCAATCGGCGGTTTTGTCTCCGTGTGGGATGTTGAAACTGGCAAGTCTCATTGATGATTTCTTGCCTTCTTTCCAATTTGAGGGTTGGGCCCATTCGAATGCTGCCGGATTGCTGGCTGCCGGTTTACTGGCTGCGGGTTTGCTGTGAGCCGTATGATCGTGGCCTTCGTGGTTATGGCCTTCGTGATCATGGTTATGTTCCTTTTGTGAAGCAACCTGTTCTTTGGCTACTTCATAGTTGTTGATTTCTTTTTTTTGTGTACAACCGATTAGGATCGCACAACCGATAATTAAACTAAGTGATTTTTTCATAACTTTTCCATGATTTAAGAGGGATAAG
>CAWUTK010000180.1:0-3411 GCA_963924785.1 uncultured Opitutales bacterium | reverse complement strand
CCGAGGGCATTCCCTTACATTTGATACTTCAGAAAAAGCCTCTGCCAGTGGCTTCAATAACGTCAACTTAACATTTTTATTATTACTAGTTTTCATTCAATAACAATATATCACCCTTAATTTGTTCGCAAGTCGTTAATTTACAATTACTTAAAGATTGAAAGTCGGGAAATTTTAATCGCAACCAGTCCCTGATTTTTTGTTTAAGGCGCCCAGTTGCTCCATCCCGCAGTTTACGGGTGCATCCTAAAGATGTTGTGCTTGTGCAATTTTACGGCTTCCAAGAAGAGGGTCTGAGCATCATCAACATGTTGCAGTAGAGATCTTTATGGTTAAAATACGAACACCGTTCTTGTTGACGTAAGAGTTAGCTTAATACGAAAATCGATAGATCCATCAACTAGCTGATTGGTAGCGAATTAAAACCCCTAACTTCTTGTTGCTTCGAAAAGTTGCTGCCCCTGCTTCATTATCGATGCAATCTCATCCGGAGTCACTGCTTGCTTCGGATCATCACCTAAACCCTTACTTGGGTTTACGTTCGATTCAATACATAGCCCATCTGCACCATAAGCAACTGCCGCTAAACTACAGGCTGAAACATACTTCGCCTTACCAACCGAATGGGAAGGATCAACTACAACGGGTGCCCAGGTTTTTTCATTCAAAAGAGGCGTTATCGACTCATCTGGCTGATTCCGGTAACCATCCAATTCCGGTGATGTGCCTCTCGGGCAAAGCATTACATTTGGATTCCCCTTTGCCACAATGTATTCTGCAGCCGCTATAAATTCACTTATTGGTGCCATGTGACGCCCTCTTTTCAATAAAACACCCGTCTTCGTGCCAGCGGTTTTTGCTCCAACTTCTTTGAGCAATGAATAATTCAGCGAGTTCCTTGTTCCAATTTGCAAAATATCGACCTTGTGCTCAAGTGCGATGTCCAATTGTTCAGAATCCATAACTTCAATATTCACCGGCAAACCGGTTCTTTCACGAGCTTCTAACACAATATCTAAAGCCTTACTACTACCCTGATAAGAATAAGGCACCGTCCTTGGTTTCCACACTCCCGCACGCAAGGCATGAACCCCCACTTTCTTCAACGCATCCGCCGTCTCTAAAAACAAATGTTTCTCATTTGGATCAACCGTACAATGACCTGCAATAATAAGTAGTTTCTCACCTAATGAGACTCCACCAACCTTAAAACGATGAGAGGACAACTCTGACCTTATATCCATCAGCTTATACGGTGACTCAATGCGATCAACTCGATCAATGAAAGCTAAGCCTTCAATACGATTAAACATCAACTCATGCGTCTCATCTCCTAAAATCGCATATATATTTCGGTGTTCTCCAACAATTTCCTGAATCACACAATTAAAAGAACTAGTTATTTCTTCAACCTCTTTCAGCTGAACACTCGTCAATTTACTTTCTTTAGGTAAAATCATAATATCACATATATGTCGCCAATTTATCAGTTTTAATTAACTCTAGCATCATTTTTTGAAATTTAAAACGTTTCTTCAACAATCAATTTCAGCTGTTGAGCAGGGTCGCATTCCGCCCTTAATGCAGCAAAACCGTTCTTGTGCTTATCATAGAAAGGCCAAATAAGAGTATGATCACTTGGAGGAATCTCAATCTCATCAATTTGATCTCGGCTGAAGAAATCAAATCTACCTTCTTCATTTGAAGGCGGTAATTCATCCATTGGCTTCAAGCAATCAAACATGAACATTAACCAATGCCCACTTCCCTCATAATCTTTCTCAGAAATATAACCGTACAGGTGCAAGTCCTTCTCCTCCAAATCCAACCCTGTTTCTTCACGGGTTTCTCGAATCGCACATTCAAATGGGGACTCGCCCTCTTCAGTCGCTAATTTTCCTCCGACGGGACTCCATTTTCCTAAATTTGGTGCCTTCAATCGCTTAATGAGCAAATGCTCTCCTTTACTGTTTTTAATAAAGACCAAGGTTGCTATTTTAAATTTCATATAATAAACATTTTAATTTGAATTATGCCGGAGAGGAAGATGCCGCAGTTACTGGGTTTAATTCACCGCAGGATCATCGGGAGTATCAACAAGAAATTGATACTCGAAATCCACTTTCTTAATATTTTTCTTCCAAAGATTAGTCTTCAAGTCACCCTCGATACACTCTGCAGATACAACCGGCGTCACAACCCACGAAGGTTGCTTCATTTCGGTCTCCAACTGACCACTTGTCCAACCTGCATGTCCCATGAAACAACAAACTTGGGTAAAAGGATCAATCTCCATCAACTCTCCAACTTTCTCTAAAGTAATACCAAAATACAATTTGAAGCCATTGCCTTCCGGTAACCATTGCCATGCAGTGATTATAATTTGCTCCGTGGCAACAGGCCCCCCTTCAAAAACCGGCATATCCGCATACGGCAAGCCAGCTTGTGACTTATCAAAATCCGACAATTTCTTTCCCAAAGGCCTATTAATAATCACCCCAAGAGCACCCTCTTCATCAGAGTGCATTGAAAGCAAAACCACTGATCTACAAAAATTTGGGTCAATCAACAACGGATGAGCCAAAAGAAGCTGGCCCGAATAGTTCTTCACCGTTGTATTAATATTCCTCATGCAATTTAGTTTTGTTGATTGCAATCACTTTGATTTGCAATTTAGTTTAAACCAACCATATATATTGAAGATAGTTAGTCTATAAATATTTTTGAAACATACAAATTGAACGAAATAAACGATGTCAGCCAGCAAACCAGAAGGATGTGAAAACTGCACGAAACCAGCAACGATCCACCTTACACAAATAGTCGGGAGTAAAATCATTAAACTCGATCTCTGTGAAGGATGTCCTAAAGCACAGAATATTCAACAACCCGACCAATTCGGTCTCGTTGAACAACTCGCTGGGCAATTTGCTAAAACAAAAACTTCTGGATCAAATCTAACCTGTGGCTCATGCGGTTTTACAGAGTCTCAATTTCAAAAAATCGGCCGTTTCGGCTGCCCAGACTGTTACTCGGCATTTAACGAAGCCGTTGGCCGTATTCTCCCAGACCTACACAAAGACACCCACCATATTGGTAAATTTCCAGACGGCCACGAGATAATCATTGTTAAAAGGCAACTTCAAGACCTAGAACAAGAACTCGGTCAAGCAATTGAGGTCGAGAATTACGAACAAGCCAGTATTCTCCGCGACCAAATCCAAGAAATCAAAACTCAACTGTAGTTTAGGCAATTAGAATTGCCGGGAATTTCACACAAAACCACAATCTCTTTATTGAATAGAGTCACGGGATAAAAATAGGTGAAAAAGGTTTCCATTTACCGCATACCTTCCTTGAGAACCATTCGCCTAACCCCCTTTTACCCTTGCCTTACCCCGTTCCCTACTC
>CAWUTK010000179.1:0-13488 GCA_963924785.1 uncultured Opitutales bacterium | reverse complement strand
GCATTAGGCAATATTTCGAAAAAGTGGACCATGCCGATTCGGAATTGGAACAGAGCTTTAAATCAATTTGAAATACATTTTAAAGGACGTATTTCTCTATAACAAAAAAGGCCATTTACACAGTTAGTTGAACACTCCCAGACCGGATTGTCTGTGCTACACGTTTACTTAGAACTTGCATAATTTTATTTCTTAATTTTTTCTAACACCATGAATAAAATTATCTTATCTCTCTCTTTTTTCTTCTGTTTCACCCTATCGGCTTTTTCGAGTACAAAAGCGGTTGTCAATTTTATTGAAGGAGATGTGACGATTGATGGTTTGCCAGCGAAAGTGGGACAAGTCATCACTCTTGGATCGGTTGTAAAAGCGGCTGATGATGCGAAAATTGACATCACTTTAGTGAAAGACGTTCGAGCGAGGCTTATCGGTGGCAAAGTTAGCATTACGTCATTGGGCGAAAAACCTAAACTTAACTTAAAATACGGAAAACTTTATTCTCAAATCCGTAGGCCGGTGGAATACAAAATTGAAACACCGCATGGCACTGCCGGCGTAAGAGGCACTCAGTTTTTATACGAAGTTCAACTTGAAAAAGAAAAAGACTACGTTTGTGTCTGCGAAGGTTCGGTATCTGTTATTCGGAAAGGAAGTGATACTGCACAAATTGTTAAAGCTGGAGAAGATTTATGGTTAAAAAAAGCAGGTCCACTTAAAGAACCGGTATTCAGCCCTGACATGAATTCCATGACAAAGAAAATCTTCGCTGATATGGCCTCAAAAATCGCTAAAGTCCCCTCCTATAAACGCCGGAACTTCCGAAGCGCAGGTCGATAACAAGCAAGCGCTCAGAGTTCAAAGCTGTGAGAAACGGCTTTAACAATTCAAGCACTCCTACCATGGAACTCGGGACTTTCAACCCTACACTTTAAACTGTTAATTCGTTAATCGAACTTTCTTCAATTTCGATTTGACAAATTGTGCGTCAAAGTATCAAATCCCCCCCTTTCAAATGCGGGCGTAGCTCAATTGGCAGAGTGCCACCTTGCCAAGGTGGATGTTGAGAGTTCGAATCTCTTCGCCCGCACCATTTAATATTATAAGCAACTCAGACAAGTTGCTTTTTTTGTGCTCATTCCGACTTTGGTAAATGATTTTTAACCATAGAGGGACGAGTGGAAGAATCAACTAGGTCGATCTAATGATATGAATAAGGAAAAAAGGAAATAAAGAAGGCCAGAAGCAATGGTTCCTTATTTCTTAATTTCCTTATTCAAAATAACTTGTCTGTTTTCTACATATTTGTGGTTAATCTAAATTTGCCAAAGTAGAATTATTTTCCCCAAAACACTTTTACACAAAAAAGCTGTAAGTCCCTAAGGAATTACAGCTTTGGAGTATAAGGTATAGATAAAAAGTTACTCTTACTGACAAGCTTCACATTCTTCACCATTACGCATCGCTTCGATGCTGCAGGCGTTGACTTCCGCTTCAGTATATTTCTTCTCTCCCATCGTTCCTCTAACTTCTTTTTTGACGTTAACCGTCGCTTTTTCAATGTTAGAAGCCCCGAGTGTTCTTAGATAATAGGTTGTTTTCAAACCAGCTCTCCAAGCCGCACGATAAGTATGCGACAAGGTTTTAAGATTTGGTTGATCTAAAAACAAATTCACTGATTGTGATTGGTCGATCCATTTCTGCCTTCTTGCCGCCGCATCGATCAAATAAGTATATTCAACGCCAAACGCAGTTGAGTACTTATGCTTTAAATTATCCGGAATACTCTCAATATCTGACAGTTCGCCATCAAAATACTTCAGCTGATCTGACATTTCTGGTGACCACAAACCAAGTTTCTTAAGATCTCTGACCAAATAGTTGTTTAAGACAATAAACTCTCCTGAAAGATTACTCTTAACAAACAAGTTTTTATAGGTTGGCTCAATACAAGGAGTTGTGCCCATGATGTTTGAAATTGTAGCTGTTGGCGCAATTGCCAACACGTTACTATTTCTCATACCCTGCTTCTTGATCTTATTGCGAATAGGAGCCCAATCCATTCTCCCGCCCTTCACAACCTGAATAGCTTCACCTCTTTCTTGCTCTAAAAGTTCAATCGTGTCTTGAGGCAAAATACCTCGATCCCACTTAGATCCTTTGTAAGAAGAATATGGACCATACTCTTCAGCCAAATCACTAGACATCTCATACGCATAGTAGGCAATCGCTTCCATGAACTCGTCATTGAAATCAACCGCTTCATCAGAAGCAAATGGAAGATTCTTTTTATAAAGTGCATTTTGAAGGCCCATGACACCTAAACCAACTGGACGATGACGCTGATTTGAATTCTTAGCTGGTGCCGTTGGATAGAAATTAATATCTATCACATTATCCAAAGCACGAACGGCTACACGGACGGTTTCACGAAGTTTTTGATGATCAAGCTCGCCTTTCTTATTAATGTGAGAATCTAAAACAATTGAACCTAAATTACAAACAGCCGTCTCATCTTCACCCGTATTCAATGTAATCTCAGTACAAAGATTAGAACTATGAATGACACCAACGTGGTCCTGTGGGCTACGAATATTGCAAGGATCTTTAAAAGTGAACCATGGGTGGCCCGTTTCAAAAATCATGTTTAACATTTTTCTCCACAATTCAATCGCTGGAATTTTATCCCCATAAATTTCGCCTTTATCAGCCTTTGCTTCATATTCGCAATACTTTGCTTCAAAAGCACGGCCGTATAAATCATGCAACTCAGGAACTTCATTACTTCTAAAGAATGTCCAATCTTGACGAGCTTCCATACGCTTCATGAATAAATCAGGAATCCAATTCGCTGTGTTCATATCATGTGTTCGGCGACGATCATCCCCTGTATTTTTTCTTAATTCAAGAAAGTCGATCATGTCATTGTGACATGTTTCTAAATAAGCACAACCTGAACCACGACGTTTACCCCCTTGGTTCACAGCAATCAATTGGTCATTGTGAAGTTTTAAGAAAGGAATAACACCCTGACTTTCACCATTTGTTCCCTTGATATAACCCCCTGTTCCACGAACAGAAGTCCAACTTCCACCAAGACCACCAGCCCATTTTGATAAGTAAGCATTTTCCGCAATACCACGAGTCATAATAGACTCTATACTGTCGCTCACGCTGTAAAGGTAACAAGATGATAGCTGAGAGTGTAATGTTCCAGAATTAAACAAAGTCGGAGTTGATGAACAAAAACGACGATTCTTATACATACCGTATAACTCAATCACTCTATCCACATTTTTATCTTTAACGAAAAGCCCCATAGAAACTCTCATCCAAAAAAGTTGCGGCGTTTCTAAACGGCGATGAGTGTCAGATGACTTATCGACTACAAAGTAGCGATCGTATAGTGTTTGAATACCTAAATAATCAAAATCTAAATCTGCCGTTGGATCAATTGCATCCGCTAATTTAGTTAGATTATACTCCAACAATTCAGGGTTAATACGCTCAATATCAACACCTTGCTTCAAGTTTTCCTTGAATGCTTTACGGTGATAGGGTTTCAAATTCTCAACACCATCTCTAACGATGTCCCAGCCAAGAACCTCCTCGTAGATATAAGTTAATAAAATTCTGCCTGCAAATCTTGAAAAATCAGCATCTTTCTCTAGCAAAGCCTTTGCATTTAAAATAATCGTCTGCTGCAATTCTTCTTCACTCATTTCAGAATATAAAGAACGGCGCAACTCTTGTTCGATTTCATGAGGACTGAAACTCAAATCCAAACCGATCAATGCAAAATCAATACGCTTCTTAAGATCAAGCCCATCCCAAAAGTAAGTGCTGCCATCTGCCTTCTTCAAGACAATCATCGTGTCTTGATTTACATCTTCTTTAACAGCAATCGCTTCTTCCCTACGACGACCAGAACGATGAGCTCTGTACAAAATATAACTTTCAGCAACTTTGTAATATTGCTGTTTCATGAGCTCCTCTTGAGCCCAATCCTGAACATCTTCTATATTAATAAAAACCTGGCCCGTCTGAAGTGCTTTTCGAGTCACCTCCTTAACAATACCCACTGCTGGAGCAGAATCATAATGAAGGGCTAAAAATGCTTTTCTAACGGCAACCTCAATCTTGCTTTCTTTCCAAGGCACAACCTGTCCATTACGACGAATTAGACGTAATGTTGATGAATCAGGGACTTCTTCACTGTGATGGTCTCCTCCATTAGAGAAAATTAAGCTACGAGCCACATCATAAGCATCATGCTCAATCAACGCTTTCTCGATCAATAAATGAATATCATGCTGAGTTAAGCGCAATGTATTCCCAAGACGAATTTGTTCCATCAAACGAGATGTTACCCTTAAGGCTACGCCAGATACAAAATCACGGTTTTTATCACTAAAGATATCATCCGTCTCTCTCTCACGAGCAAGATGTAAATCAGTTAAAGCCAATCCGATTATTTCGGCAATTTCCGCTATATCAAATTCTTTTTCAGTGCCATTGTCTTCCACCGTAATCTGAGGTTGAGACATACGGTGCTCGGTAACAAGCTCTCTCCAGTTAAATCGCGGTTTTTGTTCTGATGGGATGTCCCTTAGCCGTTTAAGCTGTAAATCTTCTTCAAAGGTTATTTTGTGTATCATGCAGTCGCTATTGCTTGGTAATAGTTATGTAGTAGTCGTTATATAAATTAAAATAATCTAAAGATCTTCATCATCCACTTCAGTTTGTGATAAAGAAGATGCTTTTCTGTATTCCGTCACTCTTCCTTCGAAGAAATTTTGTTCTTTTTTAATGTCCATCATTTCAGCAAGCCAAGGAAATGGATTCGTCACATCAGGACATAATGGCTCAAGCCCAACCCCTTCAAGGCGGCGGTCAGCAATAAAATCAATATAAAGTTCAAATTCTTCAACACTCAGACCAACGGCATTCACTGGTAAGCAATCGCGAATAAAAGCTTTTTCTAAATCTTTAGCTTTTTGCATGAGAGCTGTCATCTCAGCCTTAAACTCATCTGTCCAAATATCTGGATTCTCATCGATCAAGTCCATCAAGAGATTTCTCAGCAATTCAATGTGATTTGATTCATCGCGAAGCGTATAGCGAAACATTTGCCCAACGCCTGGAAACTTATTCTGGCGATAAAGGGAAAGAACCATACCGAATAATCCATAAAACTGAGTTCCTTCCATACACTGACCAAAAAGGAAAATATTTTTCGCCAACATCTGCTTATTCTCAGTCTTAGTGTAATCAATATCCCCTCTCAACTTCCATGAACTAGATGTAATAAAGTCGTTTTTCAAACGAATCGTATCAATATCCTCAAACATGGCTTCTGCTTCATGAGGGTTTAAACCCAAAGAACTCAGCATATACACCAATGAATCCGCGTGAATATTTTCTTCATGAGCATGACGCCCCAAAACAAGCTTTAATTCAGGTGCCGTTACCGCTTCACGAACCACATGAAACTGGTTATCGCCAACAATTCCTTCAGCCGCAGAAAAATAGCCAATACCCATACGGATAATCCATCGGTCAATATCTGTGATAAAACCAGTCTTATCCAACCAATGCTCACGATCTTTCTGCATAGGAACATCTTCAGGTTCCCAATGATTGGCCTTCATATCCTTGTACAGATCGTAAGCCCACTGATATTTTAAAGGTAAAAGGTTAAAATGCATGGTTTTTTTACCATTTATTACTCTTTTTCCCTCGAAGGCCTTCATTGCCTTATCTTCATCAAGAGTGAACTTTTTCCCACCGATATCGTAAACTTTTTCCATTTTGAGCTAAATTAATAAAATTTTATTTTTTGTTTATTTTCGCAAGCAATTCGAATTCATAAAAAATAAAAACCAACTTTTAAATGCCTTCGATCGCCTAAAATCTGAAAGTGTTAAAAGCCAATATATTATGATCATTGAATTCGCAATTATTGCTCTTATTGCGATTTGTAAGATGTTGTTAGTTTGTAAGGTTTGTAATCGTAAAACACAACATATAGGGGTGCATTTCATAATCACACACTATATGTAGTGTTTTATAATTTATTTGTCAATTAAATCTATGTGCTTTTTTCTTTTTTTTTCCTAGGAAAATAAGAACATATTAACAGGGAACTGATCAAGTCGAAGATGTTGTTTTTATTAACAAATCTAAACAGCTTGAAGATGACGGCCTTTCGAATCTTTTACCGAGTTATACCCATTATAAAAAGTGGTAAAGTTGCCCGTTCTGTGTCGAAAATTTAGAAACCAACAAAATTTAAGCAATCGTCCTGAGTGAAGCGTAAAGTTTTGCCAAATGAGGTGTTGGTAAATTTTCAGCCTGAGCTCGCCTCAAAGGTTCACCAAAAATCGCTTCTACCTCAACAGGCCTCTTATTAAGAAAATCAATCAAACTTGAAGGCTTGTAGGGTCCCATTGGGTAAGTGATTTCAACCTGTTTATCTAAAAACTCATCTAATATCTCTATACCATAAGCTTTTGCAATGAGTTGAACCTCCCTCATCAATGATCGAACCGACTCATAAAGCTCTTTATCTTCTAAAATTCTGTCCGTAGTTATACCCCCTGAAACAATAGATAAGCCGTTAAAAGGAATATTCCAGCATAGCTTTTTCCATAGAATTTCATTCAAAGAAGGACTTCCTGCGCATTTAATCTCAGATTTCTTTAAAACTTCTGAAATTGCATTCACTCGCTCCATTGAATTACCCTTAAATTCAGCAATTCTCACGGTTCCGTGGTAAATACTGTGAATGACACCTGGATTGATTCGATTAATACAAGTAAAACAAAGCCCTCCGATCACATTACTCGCATTAAATTTCTCCGCTAAGAACTCGGCGTTCCCTAAACCATTCTGAAGCGTAAGAATCACCGTCTTATCATGAACTAGAGGGGCGAGCAATTCCCCTAATTCATTTGTCCCCGTGGCTTTAATCGCAATGATAACCAAATCGACGGGGCCTATTTCTTGCGTTTCACGATAGGTATTAATGTCTTTTATCGTAAAATCTTCGCCTTCATTTTGCCGAATAAGCAAACCCTCTCTCTTAACCACATCAAAATCACTACGAAAGAGAAAGTGAACATCATGACCTTTACGTGCTAATAAAGCCCCGTAATAACCCCCAATGGCCCCAGCCCCAATAATAGCGATCTTCCCAAGAGATTTTGCCATGCCTTAAATAAACTGATGGTAGTATCGCACGACATTATTAGCTAAAGCCTGCACACTCCTCCCATCGGTATGAATCCCCACATTCGCTTTTTGATAATAAGGCAAACGAAGATCCAACAACTCCTTGATCTTAGAAGCAGGATTAGCTGTATTAAGTAAGGGCCGACTCGCATCTCCTTCTAATCGCTTAAAAATCGATTCAGCACTCGCATGTAAGCAAACGACAACGCCTATTTTCTTTAACCGCTCAATCATCCCTTCTGCCACAACCAGACCCCCTCCACATGAAACAACACATCCGGAACGAGGATGCCCCTCTTCAACAAAAACCTTTTCTTGTTCTCTAAAATAAGGCTCTCCTTTCTCTGAAAAAATATCTTTTACTGTCGCATTCTCTTTTTTCTCTATCGCCAAATCAGAGTCAATGAACTGATATTTCAACAAAGTTGCGACCTTGCGACCCACGGTAGACTTCCCAGTCCCCATAAATCCAACCAAGTAAAGATTTCGATTCTGTTTCAATTCTTATTCTAGAGTGGTGTTAAAAAAGTCCGTGATCCCATTTCCTTTTGCCATTATTCACTTGCGAAAAAAAGCATTATCAAAAAGAATAGAATGCAGAATGGATAGCAAGCTTATAGAGGTTGAAGTAAAAGGTGTTATGCCAACCTCAAACGGTTGTGCCGTGTTCCTTGGCACCGATGAGAAAACATTTGTCATTTATGTCGAGCCATACATCGGTAATGCGATATCAATGGCCATTAATGGAGTAAAGAAAGATAGGCCATTAACTCATGACTTATTATGCAATGTTTTGAATGGCTTAGAGGCCGAGATTTTGAGTATCATAATCAACAACGTCAATGAAGGCACATTCTTCGCACGAATTATTCTCAAGTCTGAAAATGAAGTTCATAAAAAAGTCGTTGAACTAGATGCCCGCCCAAGCGATTCAATGGTACTGGCATTGCAGATGAAAAAACCGATTTATGTTTCAAAAAGTGTTTGGGACACTGTTGAAGACATGACCGAGATATTAGAAAAAATCACAAAGCAAAACATGGATTCATAGGCTTAAGCCTAATTCCAATGTTAAGCCTCGATTACAAACTACCCGCTAAAAACGGTGCTAGACTAATCATTTGGTGTAGTTTTTCAACTTCCGCTTCCAGTGCTTTAATCTCAGATTCCAGACTCCCTGTTTCAGATTGAATTAAGGGGATTTGCTCACTATACGACGTTGTCTGTATCTTTAACGGCTCTATTATTTTGTGCAGTCGATTAAAGTCAGCTTCTTTACTCGCCAAGGCCACAGTCAAGCCTGTGATTTCTTTTTTCAACCTAGACTCTACCGACATATACTCATTACGGATTTTCTCCCATTCGCGATATTGTAACCGAACAATCTTCCTTAATTGTTTACTTTCTATCGTCACAGGGAAATTTTTCAAATAAACCATGATTGATCGCTTAGCATCATCATCATCTGCCTGAATTTCGATATTTAAATCATTTTCATAGAGATTAATGATTTTTTTCTCAATAACAAGGTGAGGCGTCACTTCGTCCTCGATATCACTCGGAGAAATTTCTTTTTCATAATACTCTATTTCAAAAACCCTCTTAGTTTGATCCCCTTCGATAATAGGTATGAGCAAAGTATTTTCGATAATATATCGATTAATGATATTCGCTGCACCTTGCTTCAATGAAACTAAGCGCTTATCATACAAATGCTTCTTTTCGACATGGTTGAGCAGTTGTTTTTTGTAAGAATCGATTTTTTTAACAGCTACCGTCTTATACGCCCTCATTCCACGTTCATCCAACTGAGGGTATTTCGCTTCATATTTCGCCAACGATTTGACCCCCAAATCCCTCATTAAAATCATCTGTTTAAGATTCGCCTGGTGCATTCTTAAGCGAGTCTTATTTGTCTTAAATGCAGTCAATCTCTTGTTTAAATTCCTCTGAAAAACTTCTTTTCCGTGCAACTTGATTTTCCCATCTAACTCCGTACTAATATCAATGTATTCGCCTTTCTCCAGATTAAGAGGAATACTATAGTCACCAAATAACTCCGATGAAAACTTCACCATCTTCGTATCAGCTGGTAATAGATAGTGCCGGAACATATCTTGATTTTCATTGGACTGAACAATTCCTGCATCGAGCAATAATTCAAATCCATACTCCTCAAATCCTTTTAACTTAACACCTGTATTTACAAGTCGGCTGTCTCTATAGTTTTGAAGTGGATTAATCGACAGCATTGCAATTAAACAAGCAAATACTGCGCAACGAAAAATCAAACTATTACGTGAGATCGACTGGATTAATTCATCTAACAAGCGACAATCAACCTTCAGTTCGTTAATAACCTTCTTCTTTAAATCAGAATTCTTTGTCCCCTGATACCTATTAATAGTCTCTGCGCACCGAGTCTTATAATTTTTTAATTTACGAATAACCCCTTTCGGTCGGATATAACGCTCAAAAAAACTCAACTGCTTTATCTTTCTGTGAATTTCGTTAACAACTATATTCGCGCCCTTCAGCTCATCTTTTGCTTCAATAATCTTCCGAAGGTAATCTACATAAGGAAGATCATTGTAATATTGAGTTAATTTATGCAATGAAGACTCTGCCTGTTGTATTTGGCCATTTTTCAAATATCCATCTATTTTTTCGAGGGATTTCTTTTCTTCATGAAAAATGTTAATTAAAGACTGAATTTTCTGACAATTAGCATCAATGGTCTCAGCCAAATCAGCGTGTAAAGAACCTTCACCTAAAGACAGCTGAATCATAGGCCCTAAATCGAATTTCATCAAAAGATCAAACCCGCCAGCAAGTTTTATATACAACAATATCGACTCATCGATTCCTGTTTTAACAATCAAAGTCGACGATTTAACCTTCTCTGCATACGGTTCAATAAATTCAGCCAATTTCCCCGTCAATTCACGACTAGTAACCAACTCCTTTTCCAGATTAGCTAAGGAATGAGACCCCTTGGATAGATGAGGAAGAACCAAACTTCTCTTAAAAACGAGAAAATCGGCATTCAATGACTCAAATAAAACCTCTAATTCTGTAATTTTCTCATCGACTGAAGTTGCGGGATTATGCCCCTTGTCAGCATTATAATGATTGAGGAATTTATACAAAGACTCTTCCAAGGCATTCAATGCTTGGAGATCATTATAAGAGCCATGAAAAGTATTTAATGACTTAAATTTTCCAAAACTTTTTGCAAATAGTGCAATAATGATATCATCTATTTGATCTGACCGCTCTGAATAAGCCTTCTCCAGTTCATTGAAATAGGACTGAAGTTCTTGAAAAACATAAATACTGTTAATCTCCGCTTTCCCTTGAATTTTTGCTATTTCAGAAGACTCTTTCTCCCATTCCAATTGAAACAACTGTAATTCCAGCCGTTGCCTCTCCATTCCAAGCATAAAAGCTTCTCCACCACGATTAGCTTTTCCTAATACAAACTTCTGACGAGTATTCTCACAAGTTCGGCCATACGCACTGCTAAGCTTTTCTTTACGCGTATTCGCCTCCTTGATTAAAGCAATTAATCGGTTTAAATCTTCAATGTAGCGTAATTGATGTAACATAAATTTTAGTGTGAAATATTAATTCCAGTTTCCGATATCATCTTCACTTTCAACCCCATCGGATCCCATAGACCAAAGATCATACCCCTTTGGTTTCTTAATCCCAGGTGAGCGATATTGATACTCTCTCCCCCAGGGATCTTCTGGTTTGGCCTTTAGATAAGGTCCCCGCCATTTCCCATTACTACCTGATGGCTCATTTAACAGAGCGGAAAAACCCTTCATTTCTTCGGTAGTCGGATAACGACGAAGATCTCGTTTATAAGCCATTAGCGGAAGTTCAATACTTTGATTCACAAATAATTTAACCGTATCTTCTTTACTGCCCTCAAGAATTCCTCCGAGGTTTCCAATCACCAAACCTGCAATCATTCCAATCAATACCAGAACAAACAACATTTCGAGCATACTGAAACCGCTCTTATTTTGAAAGGATTTTGACAAGGCACCTGACCCTGAATAGGAATATTTCATATTAAATTGATGAATAAATCGCATTTCTGGCTAAAATTCAATAAGGTTCACCCATTATCAATGTCATAATTTTATTATTTTTCAAGATATAACTTCTTAATAATCAAAGAAATTGCAAAAGATCTGCCACAAAAAAAGTGCACTATAAAACCCATACGAGACACGGCTTCACTTTAATCGAAATGATCTTCGTCTTAGCGATCATGGGGATGATCGCTAGTTCAGTTATCTTTAACGCATCATCCATAATCGACTCATACAGTAGCACTTCGATTAAAACCCTATTACAAAAGTCTGTGAAAGAATCCAGATATCATGCACTTATAAGTAAACAAAACACCTTTCTTCGATTCGACACTGAACAGCAACAATTTTTAATTCTCTCAGAAAACGGTGAAGTTCTTTCGAAAATTCCAGAAGAAATAGATCCAGACAGCCCACCGAATAACCCGGCTAAATTATTTTTTCATGCCATCATAACGCCACAAGGGCTACAACCAAACACCTACATGGAATACCATGATAAAAAAATGGACCAAATACGATTCGGTTCAAATGGGGTGTCACAACGCTTTCTCGTCGCAATTGAACAAGGTCCAGTTAATGAAAAAATTTATTTCGACCCACCATCTGGCATTCGCATTGATAAATGAACTGAACTTAAAGGTAAGTTCATTAAAAAAACCTATTAAGCAACTGGTTCACTCCTTGCTCAACACCCTTCTTAAGTAAATCTTCTGTTGTAGGAGTATCTTGCTTTTGCTGCTGCTGATCATCAAGATTTTGCTCCGTTTTCTTTGGGCCGAGAAAACCATTCAAAATATCCCCAACGGGTAATTGGTTTTGAATAGAACTCGTCGCCTTACTCATAATTTTATCCGTAAAATACGCCAACAATTCTTTTTTCAAATTCTTCAATGACACTCGCAATTTTAACGGACTATCTACTAAAAGGTAATATTTCTCTTCATTCTGAACTCCCGATAACATTGATAACGCATTTAGATCCTGTGCTAGGCGAGATTTTGCACCCAGATTCAACTGGAAACTACTCGGGTAATTTTTAAGATTAAACCATGATCCCCCTTGAATTTCGCCAGTTCCGCTCAAATAAATCTCTGGCCCCAAAACAGATAATTCCGGGATGTCAATCTGCGCCAGTTTTTCCTTTCTAATAACAAGCTTTACCAAATCGAAATCAATTCCCTCTAAATGAGTCAGCACTGAAGAAATCGCCGCTATATCCTTATTTCCGCTAACCATTCCTGCTAATGATCCCATTCGAAGTAGACGTTTTTTTGCCCCATCATTTGGATCTATACCGCGAAAAGAAACCGATCTGCCGGTCAACACAACCTCCGCTCGCAACTGATCAGCGACACATTTCCAATCACCTAGACTATCCAATGTTGCAAATTCACCACTTGATTTAACATCTAGATTAAAATTTCCCTCAACTTGCCCCTGTTCGCCCTTTTCCTTTCCTTCAAAAATAATTGGGTCAAAATCGCTCACAGAAAGCCCAAAGTTCATCGCATATGGATTCCGCTGATTACCATCAAAAGCAAGCTGGGCTTTTCCGTCCACTTGACTTCCCTTAATGGTAGAAGACAGTTCTGACACAGTGACATTACTCTCTGTAACCGCTAACTTCAAAACTGAATTATCCAACCGCTGAGCATCCGGCAAATAAATCGTTCCAATTTTCATTTCAACATCAGCCAATACTCCATCCCAAATAGGAATAGCATCACGTTCGCTTATATTTACAGCAGAAGTTTGTCGACCTCGACTCGGTTCATTCACAACAGGGAAAAGTTCATTAAATCGCTGCATATCCCAAACAAAAATCTTGTCACTCTCACTTTTAAGAGAAACAGACAAGGGGCGACCCTCACCTTGCGTAACAATCTGTGCCTTTAATTTAACATCCGACTCACGTCCCTCCATTGCAATTTTAATGGGCGCAATAACCTTAATTTTACTAAAGTCGCTATTCATTTCGCCCTGTAACCCTATACTTATGTCCGGAATTTTACGGCGATCCATAGTCTTCACTTCATTCAGTAAAATATCTCCCGTAATCGTAGCGGTATCGTCCATCTTGATTTTCACCGAAGCAACCAAGGAACCCCTAGCCAAAGGCTTAATGCCCTCAACCGAATAAGCCTCCAAA